>CAYNZH010000029.1:0-13805 GCA_964401685.1 uncultured Sphingobacteriaceae bacterium | reverse complement strand
GGTTGGCTTCCCATGAGTGAGCGAGCCTTTGTCAGGGGAATGATCAGCGTTCTGTCGCCACCGAAAGCAGAACTCGATCCCTTTTCCTCCAACACACCTATAACAAGAAAGCGATTGGGTCCTACCGTGATATACTGCCCCACAGGATCATCTCCCTGGCTGAAAAGTCTGGTCTTTATTTCCCCTCCGATAATGGCGACATTTCCCCCAAATTCGACCTCCCTCTGAGAGAAATTCCGCCCCGAGGAAAGCGTATGCCCTCCTGTTTCCAGGTAATTTTCGTCCGTCCCGAGGATGTTGATATTGGGATTGGTTTGCTCACTTTTATAGGTCGCTGTCGCACCGCGCGTCGCAAAGGCGCTGATGGAGACCAACCCCGGAAAATCGTATTTGTCTTTAAACTGCCGCGCTTGATTGTAGCTGATAGGCGGAAAACTCCGCGGGCGCGTACCACTTCCCCCTATCTGCACATTGATCCCCCGATTTCTGATGTTGAAAGAATTGGATCCCATTGCAGAAAAGGAATCCGTCACGCTGTTCTTGATCGCATCGATAGAGGTCAGAATGCCCACCAGCGCGGTTATTCCGATGGCGACCATTAGGGCTGTAAGCGACGTCCGCAACTTGTTGCTGCTGATGGATTGCAGGGACAGTTTTACATTTTCTATATAGGACATTTTCGCAGCCATAGGATCTCATCTGATTGTTCTAATAAATTAGACACCCAGGACTGGAAAATGTTACGCTAGGCAGGGATTATTCCTGAAAACTTTGGATCCTCTCCTCTTTTTAGCTCTATAATAGTGATTTCGGGCACTATACCCACCCGGCCCGGGTATCCAAGAAAGCCGAAACCTGTGTTGACATACAGTTGCTGATGATCTTGCCTGTATAGCCCAGCCCATTCGCGGTAAATATACTGGACAGGGCTCCACTGAAGATGTTTGCCCCGCACCCCAAATTGCATTCCGTGCGTATGCCCCGCAAAAGTAAGGTCTATATCCGTCTGCGGAATTATCTGCTCCCGCCAATGGGAAGGATCATGGGATAGCAACAATTTGACGGGAAATTCTTCCGTTCCTTTGAGTGTTTCGGACAGATCACCGTACTTGGGAAAGCGGCCTGCTCCCCAGTTTTCTACGCCCAAAATGCCTATTTGCTCATTGTCGACTTTCAGCGAACGACTTTCATTGAGCAGCAGGTCCCAACCCATGATGCGATGCACATCTTTGATATCCCGCAGGTTCTTTTCCTTTTCCGGCGAAGGATCCGGACCAAAGTGGTAGTGTCCGTAGTCGTGGTTGCCCAAAACGGAGTAAACACCCAGCGGGGCTTTGATCCTGGCAAATATATCCTGGTAGTCACGCATCTCGGTGGCCAGATTATTTACCAGGTCTCCCGTGAAAAATACCACGTCGGGTTTTTCGCCCATAAGCATTTCTACACCCCCTAAAACCGCCTTTTTGTTATAAAAACTTCCGGAGTGCACGTCAGAAATCTGTCCTATCCTGATTCCATCAAATGCCTGGGGCAGGCGGGGAAGATAGACCACCTGGCGCCTGATTCTGTAGTCATACGCTCCTGAAATCATTCCCCAGGACAGGGGGATCAAAGGAATGGAGGCGACCACTATCCCCGATTTGAGCAAAAATTCCGATCGGGTGATCCCTTTATCCGGACGCTCCGGCAAGGGCGCTTCCAAATCTTCCGCAGGTTTTCTCCGGGGAAACAGGACTCTACCCAGCCATACACCACCCCTGCGCAGGTCATCGAAGATCAGGATCAGGGTGAAAATAAACTTCGAAATAAAAGTCAGAAAGAATGCGACCAAAATTATGGAGCGCAAAAACAAGGGGATGTTGGTATAAATACTGACAAAGACCGCGGCGATAAGAAGCAAGCTATAAGCCCACCAGATCCGCGGAAACGCCGGCCTGTGAACAAACTTTAGTTTAGTCGCCCGCAGTGCTTTATAAATGTAAAAATCTAAAAGTAGTAGTAAAATGCTATTGAAAAGAAGCATATGTGCCTTGTGATAATAAGTAAATTAGTTGGCCAGCGGGGCGGTGTCTTGAACGGGCAGATCCAAGGACATTTGCTTTAGGGCTTCTATCCATTTGGGATGCGTATTGAGGCTTTCAACCAGCTGCACATGTTCGCCTCCCAGCTTTTGGTAATCCTCGTTGTACTCGATTCCGATCTCATGTATAGTCTCCAGGCAATCAGCAACAAAGGCAGGGCTAAAGACCAGCAATCTCTTTTTACCTTGCGCAGCCATTTTCTCCAGCGTATCGCTTGTATAAGGCTGTATCCAGGGAGTTTTCCCCAGTCGGGACTGAAAACAAGTCGTGATCTGTGACGGATCCAGCTCCAGTTTGCCAGCGATAGCACGGGTAGTGGCATAACATTGGGCTACATAACAAAATTTATTGGCATGGGTGATACGCTCCCTGCAGCCCGCTCGCTCACAATCGTGTTTTTCCGCACCCGGCTCCACCGAATTCAATTGTCGCACAGGCAATCCATGATAGCTGAAAAGGCAATGATCGTAGCCGTCGCTCAGGTGCTCTCTGGCATTCTCTGCAAACACGTCGGTCATCAGATCATTTTCATAAAACTGATCAAGAAACGATATAGCTGGGTGGGTCGACCAGGTACGCATGATGTCCATCACCTCTTGGATGATTGACCCTGTTGTGGCCGAGGCATACTGCGGAAAAAGTGAAATCACCCTGATGCTGCTCACTCCCCTGTTCCGGAGATTTTCCAGCGCGGAAGCGATAGAGGGATTTTGGTACCGCATGGCTATTTCGACATGGTAGTCCTCACCCAGAGCGTCCTGAAGCAGGCTTTGCTGCGCTAGCGTATAATACATAAGTGGCGATCCATTGGTCTGATCCCAGATCTCTTTATACAAAGAGGTCGAATTTTTGACTCTCGCCGGAATGATAATACCCCGCACGAGCAATAATCTTCTCAGAAATGGCAGATCCATCACCCGACCGTCCATCAGAAACTGCGTCAAATACCGTCTTACTGCGGGAACAGTGGGCTCATCGGGAGTCCCCAGATTGACCAATAAAATGCCCTTCTTTGTCCTATTCATAGCCTGCAAAAATAATGAATTTGGCGTGAACTTTACTTCTCATTAGCGTGATATGCCTCATTTTGAACGCAAAAATGACTTGAAAATGATCTTAGAGCGCATTCAATTCCTGCCGTACCCGCTCCATGAGCCAAAGCGGAGTGGAGGTGGCTCCGCAGATGCCGACGGATTCGCCCGCCTGGAACCATGAGGCGTCCAGCTCACTCACATCGGACACAAAGTAGCTGTGCGGATTGGCCTGCTTACATACTTCATAAAGTACGCGCCCGTTGGATGATTTTTTGCCGGAAACAAATACAATTTTATCATATTTTTGGGCAAATGCCCCCAGATCGTCATAGCGATTGGATACCTGCCTGCAGATCGTGTCGTGGGCAGTCACATCATAGCCCTTATTGATGAGTTGATCTTTGATCTGATAAAAAGTATCGGTGCTCTTTGTGGTTTGGCTGTAAAGGGTAAATTTTTCTGGAAGTTGCGCGTCATCCAGCTCTGAAATATCCTGGAAGACCAGCGCTTCTCCATTGGTCTGACCCTGCAACCCGATCACTTCGGCATGGCCATGCTTTCCAAAAATGAGTATATTTTCGTCTTTGTCGTGGGACGACTTGATGCGATTTTGCAATTTTAGCACTACGGGGCAGGAAGCGTCGATGAGGGTGATACTATTTTCCAGGGCCAATCTGTACGTCTCAGGGGCCTCCCCATGGGCACGGATCAGCACTTTTTCGTTTCTGAGATCCTGTAACTGTTCATGATTGATGATGCGCAATCCCTTGGCCTTTAAGCGGGCTACTTCCTCATCGTTGTGCACAATATCACCCAGGCAGTACAGATAGCCGTCCTGCTCCAGAATTTCCTCGGCCATATCGATCGCATAGACAACGCCAAAACAAAAGCCTGAATCCTGATCGATGCTAATATTTAAATCGAGCGCCATAGTCATACAAAGATACAAATTATTCAGGTTCTTTTCATTATCCACTAAAAAAACCTACTTTTGCAAAAAATTTGGAATAAATGGCTACGAACAGAACTTTCACAATGATCAAGCCCGATGCAGTCAAAAACGGCCACATCGGTGCAATTTTAAATGACATTACTTCGGATGGTTTTAAAATCATCGCGATGAAATATTTACAGTTAGATGAAAAAACCGCAGGTGCGTTTTATGCCGTCCACAAGGAGCGTCCTTTTTACGGCGAGCTCGTGCAGTTTATGACTTCTGGTCCTATTGTCGCAGCGATTCTTGAGAAAGACAATGCAGTGGAAGATTTCCGCAAATTGATAGGTGCTACGGATCCGAGCAAAGCCGAGGAGGGTACTATCCGTCAGAAATACGCAAAATCTATTGACGCAAACGCTGTTCACGGGTCCGACTCCGACGAAAACGCCGAAATCGAAGGAAATTTCTTCTTTTCACAACTAGAGCGTTTCTAAAAAAACAAGTGCCGTGCCTGATTAGTTCGGGCGCGGCGTTTTTAGACGACTCTCTCGCACCCGAAGGTACTGATCCTCCTTCTCGGTCATTCTTCGTTTTTCAGCAGGCTCATGGTCAGCGTACCCACATAGATGCATGACACCGTGTATCATCACCCGGTGCAATTCCTCGACCACAGAAACCCCATAGCCCTGCGCATTTTCAGTGACCCGGTCTATGCTGATGAAAATATCCCCATGCAGCCTACCTTCCTGCTCACTGTGATCAAACGTGATGATGTCCGTAAGGGTATCGTGGTCCAAGTATTGCTGGTTTATTTCCAACAAATACGCATCGCTGCAGAAAATAAAATTCAACTCTTTGACTGAAAATCCCTCTGCACGTGCAGCATCATTGATCCATGCGCGCAATGCCATCTTGTTGGGCACAGTAAAATCCGTTTCTTCCGTAAAAAAATTCAGTTTTGCCATAGCGCTCTAGGATTGCAGGGATCTTTTTTCCAAATACGATTGTAAGATTATAGTCGCTGAAACTTCGTCCACCAGCCCCTTGTCTCGATTGCGCAACTTGACGCCGTTATCTCTCAGGCTGGCCAGGGCCATTTTAGATGTAAATCTCTCATCCATCAGGTGAACCGGGACTTGAGGATATTCGCGCTCGAGTTTTCGGACAAAACCGACCACGTGCTGAGCTGTCACCGAAGGCGTCCCATCCATTTGTACGGGCATCCCCACCACAAATTCGCCCACCTCCTCCTGTTGCATATAGTCTTTCAGGAAAATCCAGATCTTTTCAGGATGCACCGTAGTCAAGCCCGTCGCAATGATCTGGAGCGGATCCGTAGTGGCCACCCCTATTCTCTTGGTCCCGTAGTCAAAGGCCAGTATTCGCATTAGTCAATTATTCCTATAAAATATCAAAGGTATAATTTAAATTCCAAAACTTTTCCTTATCATTGCATATATATCCAATAGCAAGTCTGACATGAGATTTATTGTTTCTACATCAACACTATTAAAACATTTGCAAGCCATTAGTGGCGCTTCCAGCAGCAGTACGGTATTACCTATTTTGGAAAATTTTCTTTTTGAAATTCAGGACAGTACCCTCACGATTTCGGCAACGGACCTGCAGACCAGCATGGTGACTTCATTGACGATTGAAGCGAAAGAAGAAGGCCGTGTCGCGATGCCTTCGAAAATTTTGATTGAAACCTTGAAAACCCTGCCAGACCAGCCGGTAGCTTTTTCTGTAGACATGTCCAACATGGCCATCGAAATCAGTGCGGGTGATGGCAAGTACAAATTGAGCGGCGAAAACGCGGAAGATTTTCCAAAGATCCCGGTGGTTGACAACGGCACGCACATAGATTTGTCGGCGTCCATCCTCACTCAAGCGATCAATAAGACGATCTTTGCCGTCAGCAATGACGAATTGCGTCCAGCGATGTCGGGAGTACTGGTACAGATCGAGCCACAGTCCATCACTTTTGTCGCGACGGACGCGCACAAGCTGGTCAGATTTAAACGTTATGGCATAGCGACCGAAACCGCGAGCTCCTTTATTCTGCCCAAAAAAGCACTCTCTCTGCTCAAGGCTTCCTTGCCGTCGGAGGACGTAAATATTTCCATCCAATACAACAACACCAACGCATTTTTTAGTTTTGGCAATACCAATCTGATATGCCGTCTGGTGGATGAGCGCTATCCGGACTATGAGGCCGTCATTCCTCAGGTCAACCCCAACGTACTGACTATAGATAGAAGCACGTTTTTGAACACCCTGCGGAGGGTCTCTATCTTTGCAAATAAAACGACGCATCAGGTCCGCCTCAAGATTTCGACCGGTGGCCTGCATATTTCCTCAGAAGATTTGGATTTTTCCAACGAAGCGCACGAGCGCTTGTCTTGCCAGTTTGAAGGCGAGGACATGGAAATCGGTTTTAACGCCAAATTTTTAGTTGAAATGCTCTCCAACCTGGAAGGGGAAGAGGTCGTACTCAAGATGAGTAGTTCCAACAGGGCAGGATTGCTGATGCCGGCGATCAAAGACGAACAGGAGGACACCCTGATGCTAGTCATGCCAGTCATGCTTAATAATTTATAACATTGGAAGTTATCAATAGCCTCATCGATTTTATATTACACATTGACGTCCATTTGGTCGAAATTGTGAACAATTATCAGACTTGGACGTATTTGATTTTGTTTTTGATCATCTTTGCCGAGACCGGATTGGTGGTGACGCCGTTTTTGCCCGGGGATAGCTTGCTGTTTGCGGCAGGTGCCATCATCGCAAAACCGGAAACCGACTTGAACGTGTTTCTGATGTGTATCCTTCTGATAGTGGCGGCAATCCTGGGTGACATGGTCAACTACCATATCGGAAAGTATGTTGGCCCCAAGGCTTTCAGCGGGAAATACAAATTTCTACGCAAAGAATACTTGGAAAAAACAGAAAGTTTTTATGCAAAATACGGAGGAAAAACGATTATTTACGCGCGGTTCGTACCCATTATACGCACTTTTGCACCCTTTGTGGCAGGCATAGGTGTGATGAATTACAGCCGCTTTTTCTCCTACAATGTAATAGGCGCGATTGTTTGGATAGCCTCGTTTTTATTTTTGGGCTATTTTTTCGGGGGAATTCCGATCATCAAGGACAATTTCACCTATGTTATTTTTGCGATCATCCTCCTATCTATGCTTCCTCCTGTGATTGAAGTACTCCGGGAGCGCAGGAAAAAAACACGAAAGCTATGAACGAAAGATTCAAAAAAGTTTTAAACGAAGAGTTGCAATCCATACGGGATGCTGGATTGTACAAGGAAGAGCGTATCATTACCTCGCCTCAGGGCGCGGAAATCAAAGTTGACTCCGGTGAGGAAGTCCTGAATTTTTGTGCAAACAACTACCTGGGGCTTTCATCTCATCCTGAAGTCCTGAAGGCTGCCAAAGATGCGCTGGACACCCACGGATATGGCATGTCCTCGGTCCGGTTTATTTGCGGGACACAGGATAATCACAAGCTATTGGAACAGAAAATTTCTTCATTCCTGGGGACCGACGACACGATTTTGTACGCGGCTGCCTTTGATGCCAATGGCGGTGTCTTCGAACCGCTGCTTGGCGCTGAAGATGCCATCATATCCGATGAACTCAATCACGCATCCATTATAGATGGGGTACGCTTGTGCAAGGCACAGCGCTTTAGATACAAAAATTGCGATATGGCCGATCTGGAGGCGCAGTTGGTCGCTGCCAAAGATGCCAGATTTAGAATAATAGTTACCGACGGCACTTTTTCCATGGACGGAACCGTTGCCCCCCTGGACAAAATCTGCGACCTGGCCGACAAATACGATGCATTGGTCATGGTCGATGACTCGCACAGCACCGGATTCATGGGCAAAAAGGGCCGCGGCACACCTGAGCTGTTTGGCGTCTCGGACAGAGTCGACATCATCACCAGCACCCTGGGCAAAGCCCTCGGAGGAGCATCCGGAGGATTTACATCTGGGCGCAAGGAAATCATAGCGCTATTGCGTCAGCGTTCCCGCCCGTATTTGTTTTCCAATACCTTGGCGCCGGCCATAGTCGGGGCATCTATTCGGGTACTGGATCTACTGAGCAGCACGTCCGATCTCCGAGAACAGTTGGAAGAAAACACCCAATACTTTAGACGCAAAATGACCGAAGCGGGTTTTGACATCAAAAAAGGAGACCACCCTATCGTCCCAGTGATGTTGTACGACGCCAAACTGGCGCAGAATTTCGCTGAGAAAATGCTCGCCGAAGGGATTTATGTTATTGGATTTTATTTTCCAGTGGTTCCAAAAGACCTCGCGCGCATACGTGTACAGATCTCTGCGGCCCATACCCGCCAGCACTTAGATAAGGCTATAGACGCCTTTGTGAAAATCGGTAAAGAGCTGAATGTAATTAAGTAAGTTAGTCCTCTGCGGATTATCGTTAAATTTCCGTATATTTGCACCCTCAAAATAAATCACTTGCTGGATGCAAAAAATAAGAAACATCGCGATTATCGCACACGTTGACCACGGAAAAACGACATTAGTCGACAAAATCACACAATTTACCAACAAATTCAGGGAAAAAGAGCCAGAAGGAGAAGTGATTCTGGACAACAATGAGTTGGAACGTGAAAGAGGCATTACCATCGTATCTAAAAACATTGCAGTCAAATATAATGACGTAAAGATCAATATCATAGATACGCCAGGGCACGCCGATTTCGGTGGTGAAGTAGAACGTGTGTTGAAAATGGCCGATGGAGTCGTCTTGCTCGTCGATGCATTTGAAGGACCCATGCCCCAAACGCGTTTTGTGACACAAAAAGCACTGGCATTGGGATTGAAACCCATCGTAGTCGTCAACAAAGTCGACAAGGACAATTGCCGTCCGGATGAAGTTTACGAAGCCGTATTTGAGCTATTTTTCAGCCTCGACGCCACCGAGGAGCAGCTGGACTTTCCGGTACTCTATGGATCATCAAAACAGGGCTGGATGGGCAAGGACTGGAAAAAACAGGAGGAAGACTTCTCTCCTCTTTTGGATGCAATCCTGGAACATATTCCCCCAGCTCCCTACAACGAAGGCACCTTGCAGATGCAGGTGACCTCACTGGATTATTCTTCTTTTGTAGGCCGTATCGCTATAGGACGGGTCGCGCGAGGCAGTATCAAAGAAGGGCAACCGGTTTCTTTGATCAAAAAAGATGGCAAGATAGTCAAAAGTCGTGTCAAAGAACTGTACACTTTCGAAGGTATGGGCAAGATCAAAGCTACCTCGGTCAGTGCCGGGGACATTTGTGCGGTAGTCGGCATCGAAGGATTTGAGATTGGCGACACCATCTCTGACATCGACCACCCCGAGCAGTTGGAAGTCATCCACATCGATGAGCCAACGATGAATATGCTCTTTACGATCAACAACTCTCCATTCTTTGGCAAAGAAGGCAAATTTGTGACTTCCCGCCACCTCCATGATCGTCTCTACAAGGAGATGGAAAAAAATCTTGCCTTAAAAATCGTACCGTCAGATTCTCCGGACGCTTTCTTGGTGTATGGAAGGGGCATTCTTCACCTTTCCGTCTTGATCGAGACAATGAGGCGTGAGGGTTATGAGCTACAGGTAGGTCAGCCTCAGGTCATTGTCAAGGAAATAGACGGCGTCAAATGTGAGCCTGTGGAAATAATGGTCGTCGATGTTCCTGCAGAAGTTTCGGGCAAGGTGATCGAACTGGTCACCCAGAGAAAAGGCGAGCTTTTGGTAATGGAAACAAAAGGCAATATCCAACACCTGGAGTTTGAAATCCCTTCACGGGGCATCATCGGCCTGAGAAACAACGTTTTGACAGCGACTGGCGGTGAAGCGGTCATGGCCCACAGATTTAAGGGCTATGAACCCTGGAAAGGTACTATCCCTGGCCGCCTAGCCGGAGTCTTGATTTCGATGGAAAAAGGACAGACTACTGCGTATTCTATAGATAAACTCCAGGATCGCGGCCGCTTCTTCGTCGAACCAGGCGTAGACATTTACGAAGGCCAGATTGTAGGCGAGCACATCAGAGACAATGATCTGGTAGTGAACATCGTCAAAGGCAAGCAGCTGACCAATATGCGTGCCTCTGGAAGTGACGACAACACGCGCATCGCGCCTGCGATCAAGTTTTCCCTTGAAGAATCCATGGAATACATACAGTCGGACGAGTATATTGAAGTCACGCCGAAAAGCATACGCTTACGCAAAATTTACCTTTCGGAAAATGAGCGTAAAGTCAATGCAAAGAAATTTCAATAAGTCGACAATTTCAAGTAAATACAGGCCTGCAATTTTGTAGGCCTGTATTTTTATGTTATATTCGTGCTAATCGAGCTAAAAGAAGATGAAGATTTTGATGGTATGTCTAGGCAATATTTGCAGATCCCCCTTGGCACATGGCATATTCCTTGATTTGGTGGAAAAAGAAAAACTAGGTTGGACCGTCGATTCGGCGGGTACCGGAAATTGGCATGTAGGCCAGGCACCCGATCCGCGGGCCATTGCCATCGCGAAAAAAAACGGCGTTGATATCAGCAAGCAAAAAGCTCAGCAGTTTGCAGCAGACTTTTTTGACAGCTACGACCATATCCTGGTTATGGACAAGCAAAACCTAAAGGATGTCTTGGCTTTAGCAACTAAAGCGGAGCACAGAGAAAAGGTATCATTGTTCCTTGACAACGACATCGTCCCCGATCCGTATTTTGACGATGCCCTTTTCGAGCCCGTCTACCAAACCATCTACCAACGCAGTCAGGATCTGATCGAAAAATTTAAACAATCCTGATTTTACCTTCAAAAACCCGCTGCGCCGGTCCCGACAGGCGCACCTCACGGAATTGCACACGATCTCCCTGGACCTGACGATCAAAATCTATAAGTAGGCCACCACCCTGGGTGTGTACAGTCCATTGCTGGCTGCCTTGGCTATTTTCCAGATGAGCAGCGACCATCGCTGCTGCTGTTGCGCCGGTTCCGCATGCCAGCGTCTCATCTTCCACACCCCGCTCATAAGTACGCAGGCGTATTTCCTGGGTAGCACCTAAAGCGATAAAATTGACATTGATCCCCTCGGGATAGTTTCCGTTGTATCGGATGCGCCTCCCCTCCTCTACCACCGAAAACGCATCTAAATCATGAACAACCTTTACGTAGTGGGGCGAACCCGTGTCCATCACCCAAGCCTCGCCGTCCTGCCTCACTGCGGAAACCTCATTCATACTTAGCTTGATATAAGATCCATCTTCGTTGGAAATCGCCGTATGAGGACCATCTGCTGCCAAAAAGTCAGCTTGCCTGTCAAACAAATCCAGCGACTTAGCAAAGGACACGATACAGCGCGCACCATTGCCGCACAAAGATCCCTCCCGCCCATCTGCATTGAAGTAGACCATCTTAAAATCATAGCCCTCAGCATTTTCCAGGAGCATCAGCCCATCAGCCCCAATTCCCTTTCGTCTATGACACAAGTCTGCAATCAACTGATTGTCAGAAGAGTCAAAATCCGAATTTCGATTATCAATGATCACGAAATCGTTCCCCGTTCCCTGATACTTATAAAAAAAATGTTCCATACGCTAAATATACAAATACTATTCGAGTTGTGGAACAAAATTGTCAGACAAATTCGCTTTAACATAATTTAACAGAAAATTTCCTGCGAAAATTTGCTTTAAACGCACGAATGGTATTACATTTGAACAACTAAGATAATGCTAACATTATTGGAAAACAATTGTTAATAATTAAATAGATATAAAGGAAGGATAAATGAAAAAAATAGGAATTACATTAATGACCGCGTTATTCGGAGGTCTGGTAGCCGTGGGAGGTTACAAATTATTGGAAAATAACCAGCAAAGTAAGCTCACTTTTGAGGAAAGACAGGAATTGCATTATGCCAATTATCCTATTCCCGAAATCGCAGCTTCGACCGGTAACCTGGATTTCACTCAGGCAGCTGCTTTGGTCGCCCCTGGGGTGGTACATATCAAGACGACTTATCCAGAGCGCGTATCCCAGCGATCGGCGCCATCGAGTCCATTCGATATGTTCGAAGAGTTTTTTGGCAGGCCGAGCCAACCCCAACAATCACGGCCAGCACAGGCAACCGGTTCTGGCGTGATAATTTCGGAGGACGGCTACATCGTAACCAATAATCACGTCGTCGAAGATGCAAACAAAATCGAAGTTGCATTGACCGATCGTCGCGTCGTAGAGGCCAAGGTCATTGGCCGCGATCCAAATACCGATATCGCCCTGATAAAAATCAATGAAAGTGGGCTTCCTTTTGTGAAACTAGGAGACTCCGATCAGGTCCGTATAGGCGAATGGGTGCTGGCTGTAGGCTACCCACTGGGACTAGAATCAACCGTGACCGCGGGAATCGTAAGTGCGACGGGCCGTTCGACTGGAATTATCGGAAACGAACTGCGCCAGCGCCAATTTCAGGAACGCAGAATGGGCCAGCAACCCAGTCAGCAAGAAGCGTTTGTTAACACCGCAATAGAATCTTTCATACAAACCGATGCGGTGATCAACCGCGGTAACAGTGGCGGTGCGCTAGTCAACGCCAAGGGTGAACTCATTGGAATCAACTCCAACATCATGTCACCGTCGGGCTATTATGCAGGCTATGGTTTTGCAGTACCAGTCAACCTGGTCAAAAAAATCGCCGATGACTTTGTTCAGTTCGGCGAAGTAAAACGGGGATTGATCGGAATCACCTTCCAACCTCTTGACGCAAGTACAGCCAAGGAACTCGGAGTAGATGAGGTCAATGGACTTTACATCAACGAAGTCGTAGCGGACGGAGGGGCGGACAAGGCAGGATTGCAAAAAGGCGATATTCTGACCAAAATCGACGGCCGCACCATCTTCGCATCCTCCGACCTGCAGGAACGAGTGTACAGACTACGTCCAGGCGACAAAGTCCGCCTCACCTATAAGCGGAATGGCCGCGAACGGGAAACTACCGTCACTTTGCAAGAGGAATCGAACGTCGCTCCATCCCCTGAAAGTACATCCACAGCGAGTGCAGCCGTACTGTACAACAAACTAGGAGCTGGATTTGTCCCAGCAACCGATGAACAAAAGAGTGAATTGGGTATCAGTTCCGGAGTTGTAGTCGCCCAGGTCCACAGAGGCGGATTGCTAGACTACTACGGAATACGAAGAGGGTTCGTCATCACCCATATCAACGGCCAAGCAGTCAGTAACATCGACCAAATCGAGGCCGCCCTTAAAAACACAAGGGATCAAGCCATCCACATCGTGGGAACCCAACGAAAAGGAAGCAGGCAAGAATTTACCTTGCCCATCAACTTCTAATCCTCGGGTCAATAGAAAAATCAGCAAGCGGGAAGAAGTGTTTTTTTAACACTTTCTTCCCGCTTTTTTTGTCGAAAACATTTGGTCGAGCAAAAATTAATACTTTACTTTGTAATTCAAAGTACTTTTTAATTTAAATCAACATGACAACGACCATCAAATTTTTATCCGCCGAAATCGAACTAAAAAAAGTTCTCGGCCTCATGCTCGTGGGTGCAACGCTTGGGCTCGGCATCATCTCGCTATTCGTATTTGGGGTAGATCATCCCCATCCATCCTGGCCAGACAATTGGCGCGTCCGACCGCTAATCATCACACCAATAGCGGCAGCATTTGGCATGTTGTCCTTCCTTTTAAGTGAAATTAT
>CAYNZH010000028.1:0-23802 GCA_964401685.1 uncultured Sphingobacteriaceae bacterium | reverse complement strand
CCCGTTGTTTCTGTCCTCCGGACAGATTGGCCGGATATTCATCTGCTTTGTCTTCCAAATCGACCAGCGCGAGCAGCTCCTTCACCCGGTTTTGTATACGTTCTTTGGGCATGCCATCCAGCTCGAGCGGGAGGGCAATGTTGCCCGTTACCGTGCGAGAGGAGAGGAGATTGAAATGTTGAAAAATCATCCCGATCTGCCGCCGCTCCCGGGACAGCGCTCTGGAAGAAAGACCGAGCAAAGATTTTCCGTCAATGACGACTTCGCCTTCATTTGGCACCTCGAGCAAGTTGACACACCGAATAAGCGTGCTTTTTCCTGCACCCGACGCCCCGATCACGCCATAGATTTTCCCTTTAGGTACATGGAGGGAAACCCCATCCAGAGCCTTAAAACCAACGTTTTTTTTGTAAAAAACTTTAGAAATATTTTTCAGGACAATCATGTGTAAAAAATCTTGGCACGAATATAAGGAGATTTCGCCTATAAATATCTTATATTCGTAGCAAATGCTTTAATTATGATCAATAAAGTCGTTAAAAATGCCCAAGAGGCAATTGCGGATATAGAAGACGGTATGACGCTCATGCTCGGCGGCTTCGGCTTGTGCGGGATTCCGGAAAATTGCATTCAGGCACTGGTTGACAAGGATGTCCGTGATCTCACCTGTATTTCCAATAATGCTGGAGTCGATGATTTTGGCATAGGTCTGATGCTTCATAAGCGCCAGCTAAAGAAGATGATTGCTTCTTATGTCGGAGAGAATGCGGAATTTGAAAGGCAACTCTTAAGTGGAGAGCTTGAAGTGGAACTCATTCCCCAAGGGACGCTGGCAACGCGCTGTTTGGCAGCGGGATACGGAATGCCGGCTATTTTCACGCCGGCTGGTGTGGGCACGGAGGTCGCGGAAGGCAAGGAAGTGCGTAATTTTAATGGAAAAGATTATTTGCTGGAACTCGCCTTCGATCCGGATTTTGCGTTGGTCAAGGCCTGGAAGGGCGATACGGCCGGCAATCTCATCTTCAGGCAGACGTCCAGGAACTTCAATCCCGTGATGGCCATGGCAGGGAAGATCACTATCGCTGAAGTGGAAGAACTCGTCGAGGTTGGTGAACTGGATCCCGATCATATTCATACCCCTGGCATATTTGTCCATCGCATTTTCCAGGGGGAAAATTATGAAAAACGCATAGAACAACGCACAGTCAGAAGCAGAAACTAAAGATTATGTTAGATAAAAACGGAATTGCAAAGCGTATTGCACAAGAAATCAAAGATGGCTACTACGTCAATCTGGGTATTGGCATTCCCACGCTGGTGGCCAATTATATTCCGGACCACATTGATGTGGTTCTCCAGTCTGAGAATGGTTTGCTGGGGATGGGGCCTTTTCCCTGGGAAGGAGAGGAGGATGCCGACCTGATCAACGCCGGCAAGCAGACCATCACCATGTTGCCGGGTTCGGCCGTTTTCGACTCGGCTATGAGCTTTGGAATGATCCGCGCGCAAAAGGTAGATTTGACTATTCTAGGTGCGATGGAGGTCTCAGAATTTGGCGACATCGCCAACTGGAAAATTCCCGGGAAAATGGTCAAAGGGATGGGCGGAGCCATGGATCTTGTGGCCTCGGCCAAGAACATCATCGTTGCAATGCAACAGGTCAACCGGGCCGGAGAGTCCAAGCTTTTGAGCACGTGTAGCTTGCCACTCACTGGTGTTCGCTGCATCAAAAAGATTGTCACCGAAATGGCCGTGTTTGAAATCGATACAGAAAAAGGCGGCTTCCACCTGCTGGAAAGGGCTCCGGGCGTCAGTGTCGAGCAGATTCGCGCAGCCACCGAAGGACGCTTTTATGCACCCGATACTGTACCAGAGATGAAAGTCTGATCCTACTTGTTTTAGTGTTTATCGTTTTATAAGGTTCTTACGAAGTTTGCAGCCACATCCTCTTCTACGTTCAGGCTGCTCAATAGCACCTTTTGCATATCAAACTGGTAGGGCTCGTAAGTCGGTGCGCTATTCTCGCTATTAAAGGGGTCTAGGCCCACCAGCACCATACGTTGCTGGGCAATCGACTCATTGAAGGCAAGACGATGTTTGTCTCCAATAGGTTCCGCGGAAGGAAATTCCTGAGCGAGCGCATCGACTTGCTTTCCGTTTTTCCAGAAGCGGTAGCAGACATGAGGCCCGGTGGCCAGTCCCGTGCTGCCTACATAGCCGATGACCTGACCTTGTTTGACTCTATCACCTCTTTTTACTGCTCTCTTGCTCATGTGCAGATACTGGGTCGCATAGACATTATCATGTTGTATTTTGACATAATTGCCATTTCCGCCCGCATAGGTAGACGCCACAACCATTCCATCCCCAGTTGCCACGATAGGCGTACCGGTCGGAGCAGCAAAATCAGTTCCCAGGTGAGCTTTCCATACTTTTTGGACTGGATGAAGCCGTCTGGGGCTAAATCTCGATGAAATCCTGGAATATTTGATCGGAGCTTTCAGGAAAGCGCGCCGGAGACTGTTGCCAGCCTCGTCATAATAAGTGCCCTTGCCTTCTTCTTCGGTTTCATAATAGTAAGCCTCATATTCTCGCCCGTGGTGATTAAATACCGCGGAAAGCACTTTGCCCGTTCCCACCGTTTCGCCATCCACCTCCTTGTGCTCGTACATGATTTTAAACCAGTCGCCTTTGTTGATTCGGTAAAAATTGACCGACCAGCCATAGATTTCCGCCAGGATGGTAGCCATATCCGGACTCACTTCCAGGCTTTCCAGCGTTTGGTACAGTGAGTTTTCTATCACTCCGGTGACTGTTCTGACTGTTGAAGCAACCTCTTTTTGACCCTTCCGCACGCTCAGATCACCGTTCAGGCTGTAAACTACATAATCTATTTTATTGGGCTGATATACGAAATAATCTGCCGTCCCGTCCGCATTTTTGAACACCGTATACGGATGCCCTGCGGAAATACGCCTAACATCAAAGATATCTTTGGCATTTTCGGCTAACTGATGAACCTTTCCCATATCCACCTGGTACCGCTGAAGGATCGTGGACAAAAATTCATTGGGTTGGACAAGGTGTTGTTCAAGTTCGTAGCCATCTATATCTATTTCATACAACAGTTCGGGAGTCTTAATGGTGGAAGCAAGCGCTTCATCAGGTAGGGTAGTTTTTTCGTTTTCGAAACTGGAAAATACCATAAATCCAATGATCACCAGCAGGGTTGTACTGCTAAGGATCAGCAAAGTTCGTTTGTTCAGTGTCATGAGCAAGCCGTAGCTTTTTGGTTAATTCAAAATGATTAATTGCTTCAATTGACTAAGGAACGAAATAAAATTCAATAAATTGCCATTTGACCGAAGGAATTCCGGTCATTAAGGGGGGAATGCAGTATTTTTAACAAAAATTAACATTTGGACTCTCCTGAGCAACCGAGAGCCCAAATGAATTTATTTTTTGTTTTCGTTTAAGAATGCGCGCAGCATCCAGTTTTGTTTTTCATTAAATTGCATAGACGCATTGACCAGATCATTGGTGCCTTCGTCGTTTGCTTCTGATGTGATTTCCAGCAAATCTCGCTGCATAGAAATCAACGCCTCCAAATCTTCAGTTATAGAGCGGACAAGCTCTACGTCCTTCATTCCGATGGTATCAATTTCCTGGATTTCCGCATGCTGCAAATACTCTTTAAAGGTACTGTAGGGCGATTTTCCAAGTGTCAAGATCCGCTCGGCCAACTCGTCAATAGTGACCAGCGCAGTATTGTACAATTCTTCAAATTTATCATGTAGCGTGAAAAAGTGGTTGCCTCTAACGTTCCAGTGGCTACCCCGCAATTTCTGGTAGTGTATGTGATAATTTGCCAATAGTTCGTTGAGCAAATCCACAACTGGCTTTAGCTTTTTGGCTTCCAAACTGATGGATTTAGGATTCATATTTTTAAATGTTTTTAAATGTCTTACCTCCCAATATAACCAATTTTTAGCGGAAAGGTTTGATTTCTACAGGATTCTTTTTTTTCTGACAAATAAATTATAATTTTCGTGCTTTTCCACATAAATCGCTTCGTCAACTTCAATATAGCCGTCCAGTGCGACTGCATCGTACCATTTCCCATCAATTTCAATTTTGCCAGAAGGCCGCATGACTGTTTTGGTAATCCCTTCTTTGTTGACCAGATCTGCCATCAGACGGGAAGAAGTATAGCCTTCAACGGCCCGCTGTTCATCCTGCAGGACAAGGCGCTTAAATGCGCGGGTCTGAAGCATGCTCCGACCAAAGATTACCATCAATATGATCGAGGTTCCCATAGCTGCCATCACCAGCATGAAGGATTGCAACAGTAATCCCGGCGCTGATATTTTAAAATTGAAGAAATCATTGGCAACCATACTAAAGGCCAGCCCGCAGACCAGGCATATAATGCCTAGGATTCCGATGACACCAAATCCCGGGATCACAAAAATCTCGACCACGATCAGCAATATGCCCACAACAAATAAAGCGATTTCCCAGTTATCCGCAAGACCCTGCACATAAAGAGGTGCGAAAAAGAGCGTCGCGGCCAAAATTGCGACGATCAACGGAAAACCCACGCCGGGTGTTTGTAGTTCGAAGTAAATTCCACCTATAATCAGCAATATCAGCACGCCGCTGACCGCGGGGTTGATCAAAAGTGCGATGAGCCGGTCGATGAATGTGATTTGGTGCTCGATGATTTCTGCATTGCCCAGCCCCTCTGCGTCTAAAACGTGCATAGTAGTCTGCATCTCGGCCTCAGCCAGCTCAATGGCTACGGCCTCCGATGAGGTCAATGTCAGTACCGTCCCGCGCGGGCTGATCCCCGGTACGTCTACTTCCGGATCTACAAAAGCCTCGGCGACCTTCGGGTCTCTCCCTTTGGCCTCGGCGGTTGCACGCATCAGACCCCGCATATAAGACTGGTATTTTTCCGGTAAAACCTCCCCGGTCTGATCAACGACCGATGCGGCACCGATGCTGGATCCGCGGCTCATGTAAATTTTGTCCGAGGCCAAGGCAATCAATGCCCCAGCGGACGCTGCGTTGTGATTGATAAATACGATGGATTTTACCGGTGAGTCCAGAATTTTGGATCGGATCGAATCGGCGAAATTGACCATTCCCCCAAAGGTGTTCATCTCAATAAGAATCGCGTCGACATTGCGCGATTCGGCCATTTCATAGGCGTTTTTTATGGTTCGCCAGGCATTTGGCCCGATGTCGGATTTAAGGTCAACGCGGTACACCTCCTGGGCCGCAGCAAGATTGGGCAACACCCAAAAAAAGGCGTGTATGATCAGCAGGCTCGAAAACCACAGGGTTTTATTAATTTTCATATAAAGATCAATTGATATTCAAAATATAATAGGTGTAAATATATGTAATTATGTAGAAAGATTCGTCGAAACGTTAAAATTTCTTAAATTTCCCCTGTAAGGGGTCAAGTCTGAACAGTAATTGCTATACTTGCAGAACAATTTCCAAACAGAAACAGAGATTCTCGAATGAATCCTCAAGAATAAGAGGTAATTACGCATGAAAAACACACTTCTAATCAAAGTGAAACCTTTGAAAGCGATAGCATTTTCAGCTATATTTTTTCTGGTATTCCAGTCAGAAGTTCAGGCCAACCCATTTCATGAAGCAGTCGTCGCCGATTCTATCGGGGTAGAAAACAATAACGGTAAGGAAGTCGTTATCCATCTGCTCAAACCCAAAGAAACCTATTACGGCCTTAGCCAAAAATATAAAATTGCGCTCCAGGATCTGATCACCTTCAATGGCAATAAGCCTTTGAAAATGGGTGAGACGATCAAGATTCCTACAGATCGTCCTTCGGGACAAAGCACTTCCGCGCCACCGGCCCAATCCGCACCTGCGGCGACGCTGAGTAGTCAGGAAGATGCGGTTTCTGAGCCTGAAATTCACCTAAACCCGGGAGAGTTCACAGAGTTTATCGTGGGAAAAGGAGAGACCTTATTTTCGGTTTCCAAGAGGTTCAACGTGCCGGTTGAAATGATACGCCGGACCAATGCGCTGGCCGGAGACAAGTTGCAGCAGGGTATGACCTTGCATGTGCCTTCCCGCGCAGTCGTCGCGCGAATTGAGGAGGAAGATCGTCTTGCGGCACTGGAGCCCAGTCCGCAGGTGGACGTGGTGCTGGTCGAAGAGCCTTCGGCAGAAGAAGCAGAGTTTGAAGTCCGGAAAAACCGGTACGGGATTCGCGAAGTCAACGAAAAGGGGATAGGCGTGTGGATCGATGATCTGAGCCAGGACGGGGGCAGTATGTTGGTTTTACATAAAACGGCACCTGTAGGGACGATCATAAAAATTACCAACCCAATGACCCATCATTCGACCTTTGCAAAAGTTGTGGGCAAATATGTGGATACTGCTGAGACCAACGGTGCCATTGTCGTCATCTCGAGCTCAGTAGCGTCTGCAATCGGGATTTTGGACCGGCGATTCCAAATTGAGATCGCCTACGGAGCGCCATTGAACGACGTTGTCCGTCGTAACAATTGATTTTTACTTAAATAATGGACATTAAACCCCATGTGATCGGCATTGCCGGCAGCAGCGGCTCCGGCAAGACTTTTTTTCTCAAGTGTTTTTTGGATCATTTTCAGCCGGGGGAAATTGCGTATATATCTCAGGACGATTACTACATTCCCTCCAACACCAAAACCCAGGAGGAAAACAGGCTTTATAATTTCGATTTGCCGACCGCGATAGATCGGGAGGGTTTTTATAGGGACATTAAGGATCTTTTTGACGGAAAAACTATTTTCAAACAGGAATACACGTTCAACAACCCTGCGCTGAAGCCTAAAATGTTAGAGATCAAGCCTGCACCACTTTTGATCGTGGAAGGGCTTTTCATTTTTTATTACGAGGAAATCAATCGATTGCTGGATCTCCGCGTGTTTCTGCATGCCGATGAAGACGTTGCGCTGCGTCGGCGTTTGAAAAGAGATCTTATCGAAAGAGGATATTTCGAAGAGGATGTCCGCTACAAGTGGGATCACCATGTTGTTCCTGCTTATAATACCTATTTACTACCTTTTAAAACGCAGTGCGACCAGATCATCATCAATAATGAGGACGATCCAGCGCAGATGTTTGCCGTTACCTCAGAGATTTCACGCCAACTGAAAAACAAAAATCCCAGGTAAGCGTTTGACTTATATGGCAAAAACAATCGCGATTCTAGCGGGCAGCCTTCGTAAAGAATCATTTTCCAAAAAGATAGCCAGGGCCATTGTGGAGATGGCTCCTGAGGGTTTTGAGTTTAAAATCATTTCACTGGATGATCTACCTGTCTACAATCAGGATTTCGATGATCACCAGCAGGTACCGGATACTTACCGCAAGTTCAGGAGTGAAATGCATGAGGCAGACGGGGTTATATTTGTCACTCCCGAGTACAACCGTTCTATTCCGTCGGTGCTGAAAAATGCGTTGGACGTGGGTTCGCGGCCTTATGGGGAGAGTGTATGGGACGGCAAACCTGGTGCAGTTTTCAGCAATTCGCCCGGTAACCTTTCCGCTTTTGGTGCCAATCATCATCTGCGACAATGCCTGGTATTTCTCAATGTGTTTGCCATGCAACAACCGGAGGTCTATTTGGCCAACATTGCAGATGCCCTTGATGAGCAGGGCAAAATCAAGGACGCTGACGTGAAGAACTTTCTACAAAAGGCCATTGATGCCTATATAGATTGGTACGGGAAATTCGCCTAATCCGGGCTTTTTAGTGATAATATCAAATTATATGTAACAAAATACAGGATATTTCGGCTTATTTTATTATTTTCACCCCCGAGGAGAAAATATTATGAGAAGGATCACTGTAGTTTGTCTATACCTGTGCATTTCAATTCTTGGTCTAAATGGGCAGGAACGGAAACTGCCTGCCATTTCAGCAGTACAATTTACGGATTTTACCAACGATATCGTTGACTCGTCGACGCATGCTGTGGTGCTTTGGGAGCAAGGCCGTACGGAGATTAAAGTTGATGACGCCGAGCGTGCCCTGCGGGTACACCATCAATATGCGGTGAGAATCAAAATCCTCGATCAGGAAGGTTTCGAATTCGCCAATCAGCGCATTCCCCTTTATAAATATGGCAGTCGCGCCGAATTGGTGAAGGATATTAAGGGATTTACGCACTATTTTGACGGGTCTCAAGTACATACCACGCCAATGGAAAGGCAGGCGATTTTTTCGGACGAAGCCCATGAAATGGTCAGCTTCACTACGTTTACCTTGCCTGATATTAAAGAAGGAGTCATCATTGATATTTATTATGAAATTTCGTCTCCGGACATTTTTAATTTCCGCCGTTGGGAATATCAGGATGAAATCCCAAAATTGTACAGCGAATACACGGCCATCATTCCTGCCTTATATGAATACAACGTGACCCTTAAAGGTGTCTATCCGCTCAGCGATCAAAAATCTAATTTGCTTCGAGAGTATTTCCTTTTAAACGGGAGGCGATATGATTGTTCTCAGCTCACATATATCATGAAAGATATTCCTGCATTCAAGGAGGAATCGTTTATGCTTGCCAGTGTCAACTATTTGTCTGCAATTGATTTTGAGCTTCGGCAGTATACTCTGCCGAACGGCGCCACCCAAAATTTGACGAAAGAATGGAAGGACGTCGATCGAGAACTTTTGAATGACCGGAATTTTGGGCAACAAATAAGTAGATCGGGAAATTTCCGAGGGACTTTGCGGTCGCTCTTGGATTCGCGAGATACCGACAGTGAAAAAGCACACAAAATTTATGATTATGTGAAAAATCAAATTCGATGGAACGGGTATTTGGGGAAATATAGTCAGCATGGTGTGCGTGCCGCGATGGACTCGCGCTCGGGAAATATTGGCGACATCAATCTGACTTTGGTCGGTGCGCTGCAGGCCGCCGGACTTGAAGCCTATCCAGTGATTTTGTCTACCCGCTCAAACGGGTTGCCCAACTCGCTTTTTCCGGTGATTTCGGACTTTGATTATGTGATCGCTCAGGTAAAACTCGGCGAGGATGCCTATTTTCTGGACGCTTCCGAACAAAATTTACCCTTTGGCCTACTTCCGCTTCGGTGCATCAATGGCCAGGGACGGATTATTTATTCTAAAAAATCTTCGGATTGGATAGATCTTGAAAATAGGACGGATTCAGAGCGGAATTTTACAATTTTAGGGGCTATGGATTCGACCGGTGTGTTTACCGGGACGCTCACCGTGCGGTACAAGGGGCTGGAGGAATTTTCCCGTCGGGAACACATCACATCGTTTTCGTCTGTGGATGATTATATAGAAGATCAAATAAATCGGTCAACCACATTTAACATCGAGGATGGTAAAATTGAGCACCTGCACAATTTGTCTGAGCCGCTTCAGGAAGTGTTCCAGATCAGGATTGATCTTGCAAGACATGTGAAAGATGATGTGCTGATTTTTCATCCCGTGTTTATCAACCGGATGACATCCAATCCTTTTACGTTGGAGGAGCGGACCTATTCTGTAGATCTGGGGTCCCGCATGAAAGAAACTTATCTCTTTTCTATGGAACTCCCCGATGGGTATAATTTGCAGGGAAGCCCCAACGACGCCGTGCTTGCCTTGCCCGAGGAGGCTGCGAGGTATTCTTTTTTATCCCATTTTGACTCAAACTTCCTGCAAGTCCGGCAGACGCTCGCCTTAAATAAGGCGATCTACCATCCTGAAGAATATTTTCATTTAAAAGAGTTTTATTCGCGCATAGTCCAGCACCAAACGGTTGATTTTGTTTTTCAAAAGCTACTTTCCGAGGAGGAGGAATTATGAGGGATGGTATAAAAGCGCTGCTGCTTTTGCTTTGTGTGGCGGTGTGGACATTGCCTGCAATTGCCCAGGACGACTATGCGGTCGAGGCGATTCCAGTGCACCTGACGGAGCGGGCAGATGCTACTGTGAGAAATGAGCACGTTTCCGTGGAGATGCGTAGTCCAACGCAGGTGGTTATCAAAATCGCAAGGACGGTAACGGTACACAATAGAAATGGTGACCATATGGGTGCGATCGAACTGTATTACAACAAATCCCGAAAAGTGCGCAGTGTCAAGGGGCAGATTTTGGACGAATGGGGCCGTGCGCAGCGTAAATTCAGCATGAGGGATTTTACAGACAGGAGTGCTTCCGGACAGGCCAATCTTTACGACGACCTTCGCGTAAAGAATTTTGATCCTCGTGTGCCACATTATCCGTATACCATTACGTACGAAGCGGAAATCCGACAAGACCAAAATCTTTTTATTCCCAGTTGGATGCCCGATTATCAGTACGATGTCGCGGTCGAAAAAAGTTCCTTCAGTTTTACGGCGGCTGCAACGGAAGCTCTCAGAATCCATGAGACCCACTTTAACGGGCAGAGTGAAGTCATAGCGTCTAATAGGACAAAAACCTACACCTGGTCGGTCAGCGACATCTCTGCAAAGCGGTCCGAACCCTTTAGTCCTCCTCGCTTGCTCAACGCGACAACGGTGCGGATCGTTCCGGAGAAGTTTCAGTACTTTAAGAAGGTAGGGCAATTTACAGATTGGGAAGGCTACGGTAAGTGGATGTACGATGAGTTGTTAGCGGATAAAAGGGATTTGCCCGCATCAACCATTGACTATGCACGGGAGTTGACCGAAAATCTGGCAACCGATCAGGAGAAGGCCAGGGCACTGTACTCTTTTTTACAAGAAAAGACCAGGTACATCAGTATACAGATCGGGATTGGCGGATTGGAGCCTTTTCCTGCGTCGTCAGTGGACAAACTCGGCTACGGAGACTGCAAGGCCCTGGTTATTTACATGCAAAGCCTGCTGGACGCTGTGGATATTCCCTCTTATTATTGCATCGTCGAAGCTGGTTCCTTCAAGCGGGATCTGACGGTCGATTTTGCGAACGTGGCCGATGGCAATCATGTCATTTTGTGTATCCCGTTTGAAAATGACACCACCTGGTTGGAATGTACCAGCCAGCGGCTTCCTTTCGGATTTCTAGGCGATTTTACCGATGACCGCATTGTTGTTGCGTGCACGGAGGAGGGGGGCAAACTCCTTAGAACACCCAAATTTGACGCAGAGCAGAGCCTTCAGCAGCGGCAGGGTGCATTTGACATTTCTCCAGAAGGTCATCTCCGTGGGACGCTGAAGACCGTCTTCCAAGGCAATCAGTTGGACAACCATTACGGAACCATGTTTCAAAGCCCGCAGGAGCAGAGAAAATCATTGAGACAGATCTACGACGTGAACAATATCCGTTTCGAAGAGATTCGCTACGAGCTGCGTGCGGGGGACACGCTCAAAGTAGAGGAAGTGCTCGATCTGAGCGTGGACAAGCACCTTGTTTTTTCCGGTGATGTGGCGTATATTATACCTAATATTTTTAATGTCTCCGGTGCGATCCCCCGTACACGAAACCGAACCCAGGACGTTTTTATCAATAGGGGATTTACGGATGTAGATGAGTTGCACTACACATTGCCGGAAAATTTAGTGCCTTTTGTCATTCCCGCCAACGAGAGGTGGGAAACGCCAATGGCTTCATATGAGTTTAGCACGCAGATAAAGGATGGTGTATTGGTTACCTATCGCCGATTTCAACTCAGAGAGGGGACTTATCCCGCTGAAACGTATGAAGAATTTCAAGCGATGATCGCCAAAATCCAAACCATCGATACGGGCCGTTATAGACTACAGCTCAGCACGGAATAGGGATAAGTGCTCATACTTTTCTCAAAATCCCCAGAGGCGAGTGATTGAGCGTGCTTCTTGCATTGAGGATGCCAATCAGTGTGGTTATAACCGCGGCGATCACCAAAATGACCAGAGACTTGCCTATAGAAGGAACGAAGGTCATTTCAAATACAAAGCTTCCAAGCAGTGAACACGCCAACGTTGCGGCCAAAAGGCCCAGAGCCGCAGCAAGTGTCCCCAGAATAAGGTATTCGCTCATGTTTATCACTAGAACCTGTTTGCGACTCGCACCAAGCGTTCGCAGTAGGACATTTTCGCGAATTCGCTGGTATTTGCTGATCCGTACAGAAGCGATCAACACGACTATTCCTGTCAGAATACTGAAGCTACCCAAAAACTGGATGACAAAGCTGATTTTCTTCATGAGTTCAGTCAAAATCTCGAGTACCTTGTGCAGATCTACGACCGAAACACTGGGGAATTGAGCCAGTAAGCGTTGCTGAAAATCTGTAGATTCCCTGAGATCTTCCGTTCTGGTCATCAGCACATAAAACCGGGGGGCCTGATCGATGGAGCCTTCCGCGAAGGACAGGCGGAAATTGGTCTGGAATTGAGCCCAGTTGACCTCTCTTGTGCTACTGACGATCGCAGGAATGGAGACCCCGTGAACGCTAAATTGCAGTACGTCACCTATGTCTACGCCCAAACGGCTAGCATAGCCGGTTTCCAGCGAGACCTGCGCCGTATCGCCTGGAGAGACCTGACCGATCCAAACTCCGTCGACCACTTTTTCTGCATCGGTCATTTGGCTCCTGAAGGTTGCCCGTATTTCCCGGTTGAGTGATCTCGCGGACCGTTGTCGCGTAGAATCCTTCATCAACTCGCTCACGGTCTGATCATTAATAGCTGTGATCTGAACAGTGACAACGGGAACTTCTTCGATGATCGGCAATCCCGCCTCACGGGTAACATCCTTAAGCGGCTCCAGTTGACTCGGTTGAATATCGAACATGAGCATGTTGGCCTGTTGATCACTCGCTTCGATCTGCACGCGCTGCAGCAGCATATCTTGTACAAAATAAAGGGTAGACACCAGCGCCGTCCCCATGCCCAAAGCCACCAACAGGACTATTGTCTGGTTGTTGGGCCTATAGAGATTGGCAAGGCCCTGCTTCCAGAGGTATGGCCATCGTTTAGGAAAAAAACGACGGATCAAGTAGGTAAACAGCCTTGCGGTTGCGTAGAAAAACAAAAAGAGGCATCCGACCGCGAGTGAAAAGGACAGGGTCATGATCCACTCGTTCAGTTGTAAATAAGCGAATCCCACGATGAAAATTCCAATCCCGAAATAAACCACCCAGCGGAATTTATCTTTTTGTCCCGCTTGATTTTCGTCCCCCACGCGGAGGGAGTTGAGGGGAGAAATGTTTCTCACAGAAAGCAAGGGCAGTAAGGTAAATAGCACCGAAATCAAAGCACCAAGTGCTATGCCCTGACTGATTGCGGCCCAGGAAAGTTGGCTGTGTAGCGTCACCGGAACAAACTCCTGAAGAGCCAGCGGAACCGCAAATTGGATGAAACTTCCTAGAAATGCGCCTAGCACGCCGCCGACAAGACCTATTGCAATGAATTGCACGAGAAAAATAAAGATAATCTGTTTGGCACTTGCACCCAGACAGCGCAATATGGCAACAGAGGTCAGTTTTTCCCTCATGTAAATATGTACGGCACTTGAGACCCCGATACAACCTAGGAGCAACGCAATAAAACTGACCAGCTCCATAAAGCGCGCCATATCCTCAAAGGACCGTGCCGTATCTCTTTTGGTAGAGGCAATCGTCTCGCTGCGGATCTGTAGTTCCTGTAATCGGTCCTCGAGACTTTCCACCAATTGATCGACAGGAAACGAAGGTGGAAACTTAAAATAATAGAGATACTCAATGCGACTGCCCGTTTGCTGTAGACCACTGCCTTCCAGATGCTGAAGGGGCACCCATACCGAAGGAACAAAGGACCCCGAGATCGCTGATTGACCCGGCTGGATCAAAAGGTTGCCCAAGATCTCAAAAGAGGAAAGACCAAGTTGTACGCTATCGCCGATCGCAGCGTCGTATTGGACGATGAGGGAATTGTCGACCAAAACCTGCGGTTTACTTCCGAACTGTTTGTCAGCCTGTGCAGGTTCTGTAGACAGTCGACCGTATAGGGGATAATCTCCGGAAATGGCCCGCACCTGTATGAGACGGGAACCGCCGTTTTTTGCAAAGGTGATCATGGACATGAACTGCTCTTCTCGGGCATGACCGATGCTCAGGCTTTTTATGGAATCTATAAATGCGAGAATTTCCTCATTGGGAATACGCCGGCTTTCAAGCGAGAGGTCCGCACCCAATAGCTGAGCCGCTTGTTCATCTATATTTCGCGACAGATTTTCGTTAAAGGATTTCATCGCCACAAGCGCGGCTATTCCAAGTACGATGGAAGAAATAAATAGCAGTAAACGAGATCGGTTTTTACGGCTGTCCCGCCAGGCCATCGTCAGTATCCAGGACCATCTCATTGCATACGTCCTCCCTTAAGTGAAATACGGCGTTGGGTTTTCGCCGCCAGATCCATGTCATGGGTGACGATCACCAGCGTAGTTCCCGAGGCATGATTGAGCTCAAATAGCAAATCTTCGACCAATAAGCTGGTTTCGGCGTCCAAATTCCCAGTAGGCTCGTCTGCGAAGAGGATTTTCGGTTGATTGGCAAAGGCTCTCGCCAGGGAAACCCGCTGCTGCTCTCCGCCGGACAGCTGCGTGGGATAATGACCGGCACGATCGGCCAAACCCACCTGATCTAACAAGTCTATGGCATGCTGTTCCATGCGACGCCTACCTTGCAGCTCCATGGGAACGAGAACGTTTTCCAGTGCGGTCAGTGTCGGTAATAATTGAAAATTCTGAAACACAAAGCCAATATTTTCGTTTCGTATCAGAGCGAGCTCGTCTTCCGTTTTGTCATTGAGTATTTCGCCGTTGAGCGTGATGCGACCAGCACTGCTGTGATCAAGGCCGGCACATAGTCCCAAAAGTGTGGTTTTCCCACTTCCGGATGGCCCAACGATGGATACAGTGGAGCCCTTTTCAATAGAAAAACTAATGTCTTTAAGAACAGGGATCTGCGTACTGCCCAAGCGGTAATTTTTAGAAACTTGGTCTAATTGCAAAATGGTTGAGGACATAGACGTATTTTTTTCTAATTTAGCTATATGAATTTAAAATGGAGATATTATTTGTTTTTTTTAGTGGGAATGTCGTTTGCTGCCTGCCAAACCAATGGTTCTGGGAAAGAACAGGACGAAAAGGACACCGTGGAAACGTCGGAGATGGAAAGCATTGAAAACACCCGGAATATTATATTCTTTGGTAATAGTCTTACTGCTGGGTTGGGTTTGGCTTCCCAGGATCTGGCATTTCCGGCGCTAATCCAAAAGAAAATCGACTCGCTGGGCTTGCCGTATCAATGCATTAACGCAGGCGTCAGCGGCGAAACCAGTGCTGGGGGGCGGGAACGTGTGGACTGGATCGTCAAACAGGACATGGATATCTTTGTGCTGGAATTAGGGGCCAATGACGGGTTGCGAGGCATTCCTACGGAGACTACCTTTGATAATTTAAGCGCGATCGTAGAGAAGGTGTTGGCCGCCCACCCCGATTGTAAACTGGTTCTTGCGGGGATGAAAGTGCCGCCGAGCATGGGTCAGCAGTATTTCCGGGATTTTGAGAATATTTTTCCACGTTTGGCCGAAAAATACCAAATGACGCTAATCCCATTTTTGCTTGACCGGGTCGCGGGGGTGGAGCGTATGAATCAAAGCGATCGGGTGCATCCTACGGCCGAAGGACAGGTCATTATGGCGGAACATGTCTGGCAAGCGCTGGAACCTTTGCTTGACTGACCTTGACTGACCTTGTCTGACCCGACTAAGTCGGACTCAGGGCGTCCAGATATCTGCCAATGTAGAAAGCCTTCTCCTTGGACTTATATTGTTGTATGTAGCGCGGATGTTCCAACACGACCATTTTTTCGAAAAGATTTTCGACTTTGTTGATTTTGTCAATAAAAACAGCATTTTTCTTGCCTAAAATATAGACTTCGCGCGTGTCAAGCCCCAGGGAAATATGCTTTTTCAGACTTGAAACCATAAAAGGCCTAACCATCTCAAACAGCGTGCGATCATCATAATAATTGGCATTGAGCCAGTTTCCGTTTGCTTGTTTTCGGATGATTGCCAGTGGAAAAGGAGAGTTGATGTAAAATTGGCCGTAAAAGTCGCCTGCTCCGCCAAAGGCCGAAATCACATCATACAGGAATACCGAAGAAATTTCGTGTGACCGGGCCGAGCGCATAGGAATACCGCAGGCGCTTTCAAGGCGTTTAGTATCGGTAAAAGGCACGCCGGTGATCCCGGCACCGTGGCGACTGGGGTTGATCCCAATGATGAATCGTCTAGTCCTTTGATCACTGTAAAACTTCTGGTAAAACGCTTCCATTACCCCCCAGGTTTCGCTGTTGTCGAGAAACGGATTTAGCACCTGAAAGCCCTCGGGTAGTTCACCCCGATAGTCGAGCTCCCGGTTGAACGCGAGAATCCTTTCGGAAAATGTATCTATCATTATCCCAAAGATACGCATTTGTAAATATTTTATATATTTGGAGAATACCTTTGTAAATTTTGCTATACACGATGAAGAAACTCTTAATCTCCCTGATACTCGCAATTTTTGGTTTGCCCGGTGCTTTAGATGCACAGCAAATAGTGCACAACCCTGGCGCAAATCATGGCAACAAATTGGAGCCTCTCGACGCGATTTTCCCCAGCGCCAATGTCTATAGAACAGGATCGGGAGCGCCTGGCTCACAGTATTGGCAGCAACAAGCAGATTATGATATTTATGTACGTTTAGATGACCAGGAGCAACGGATTTACGGACTAGAAAAGGTCACTTATCACAATAATTCCCCCGATGTATTAGCCTATTTGTGGATGCAATTGGACGAAAACCAAAACCACCCGAAGGCAGAAGGACAGGTCGCCTCTGAAAGCACAATAGAAGCCGATTTTGGGCCGGACCAATTGGAGCAGGTCATGACAACGTCAGCGCGTGAACTGGGTGTGAAGGTGATCAGCGTAAAAGATATGCAGGGGCGGGCTTTAGCGCATCAGGTGCAGGGAACGATGCTGAGGATCACCCCACCGGAGGATATTGCCCCAGGTTCTACTATTGAATTTCAGGTTGAATGGTCATATAATATGATCGACCGCACCCACGATCAGGGTCCCAGAGGTGGTTTTGAATATTTCCCTGAAGACGATAATTATTTGTTTGTCGTTACGCAGTGGTTTCCGAGAATGGCCGTTTACAGTGATTACCAAGGCTGGCACAACAAGCAGTTCCTGGGATCCGGGGAGTTCGCGCTTAATTTTGGAAAGTATACGGTGAGTATCGAGCTTCCTGATGATTATGTCGTTGCCGCTACAGGTGAGTGCCAGAACTATGAGCAAGTCCTGACCAAGACGCAGTACGCACGCTTGCAGCAAGCCCGAAAGTCCGATCAGCCGATTGAAATCATTACCCTGGATGAGGCACTCGCAAACGCAGCCAAAACCCCTAGCCAGAAAACCAAGGTCTGGAAATATGAGGCCACTGACGTCAGGGATTTTGCCTGGACTGCGTCCCGTAGATATGTTTGGGACGCAATGAACGTAGAAGTGGAAGGAGCTGATCCGATTTTGGCGATGTCCCTCTACGGGAAGGAGGCTTACCCGCTCTTTGGCCGCTACTCGACCCCGCTGATTGCGCTGACCCTGAAGACCTATTCAAAGCACACCCTTCCGTATCCGTATCCCGTCGCTATTTCCGTCGAATCTGCCAATGAAATGGAATATCCTATGATCGCTTTCAATATGGGAAGAGTCGATGAAAACGGCGAATATACAGAAGCGTACAGGGACTACATGATTTGGATCATTATTCATGAAGTCGGACACAATTTTTTCCCCATGATCGTGAATACGGACGAGCGACAGTGGACATTTATGGACGAGGGGATGAATACTTTTTTGCAGCTACTCACCGAACGGGAATGGCAACGGGATTTTCCTTCCAGGGGAGATGGTGCCTACAAGATCGCCCCCTATATGGCTTGGGACAAGAATCTGCTTGAGCCCACCATGACGACTTCCGACAATACGTCCAGTCACGATCGCGCGTTTTACAACGGCCAGTACCTAAAGCCTGCCATCGCTCTCCAAGTTCTCAGGGAGACGGTCATGGGGAGGGAACTCTTCGATTTTGCTTTCAAAACCTACGTCGACCGCTGGGCCTTTAAGCATCCAACTCCCTATGATTTCTTCCGAACCATGGAGGATGCGTCGGCCATGGATCTGGACTGGTTTTGGAGAGGATGGTTTTTCAGTACCGACGCGGTTGATCTTTCCCTGGAAAAGGTGAGTGCTTATGAGATTGATGCGCAGGGCGGGAAGCTCGCGCTTCAGGCACTGGCACCAGGGAAACCCATTGCAGAACACGAGGAACATATCCTGAATTTTAACCCCTATCTGGAAGAAAACCCGAACCCTACCTTGTTGGAAAGTTCGGAGCGCTTGCAGGATCATTTTTATCCTGAAACAAGCAAGCGTACCCAGGCCGAAACGCGAAGACGCGAGCAAATTCGCGCGCAAATCAAGGCGCATGTGCCAGACAACGACCTGCAATCAAAATACGTGTATGAAGCAACGATAAAGAACAAAGGAAAGTTGCTCATGCCGCTAATCCTGAAATGGGTTTACGAGGACGGAACTGAGGAGATAGAGCGTATTCCGGTGAGCATCTGGCGCAAGAATGAATCCCAAATCACCAAAACATTTGCCAAACAGAAAAAAGTGAAGCACCTCATCCTCGATCCGTTTAACGAGACAGCGGATATAGATTTGAGCAATCACATATGGACATTTTAAGCTTAAACAGAACGTGAGATCTAACCTTGAAATACGCCCGGTCACTTTAGCGCATCTGGACCAATACGAAGAGCTGAATAGCTATGTTTTTCAGGTCACCAAGAGAATCCTCAGAGAATCCGGCTATGAGGAAGGAGAGTACATTCGTTCCAAAAGGCCAGTTTTGCAGGAAACCGATGTATTTGGATGGTTTACCGCCGATAACAAGCTTGTGTCTTCCATCAGTATTTACCCTTTTCAAGTCAATATTCACGGGCGCATCTACCAGATGGGGGGTATTACCGGTGTAGGCACCTATCCTGAATACGCGAATCTGGGTCTTATGAGCGAATTGATCCGCTTTTCCCTGCAAAAGATGCGAGACGCAGGTCAGGATATTTCTTACCTCTATCCCTATTCCATCCCTTACTATAGAAAAAAGGGTTGGGAAATCATGTCGGATCTGATGAGATTTACCCTTAAAGACAGTCAATTGCCTCGATTCCTCGACGTGCCGGGGCGTATTGAGCGAATGAACGTGGCTGCCGAGGCGGTCCTTGATATTTACGATAGATTTGCTCAAAAAAATCATGGAGCGCTGATCAGGAGGGCTTTTGAATGGGCAGAATACTGGCGTTGGGAAAATGAAGCAGAGCGTACTGCCGCTGTGTATTTCGATGCGGAACAGCAGCCGCAGGCCTATCTGTTTTACTGGATTGAGAACGATATTTTTCACATCAAGGAAGTGATTTATCTGAATCAGGAAGCACGGCAAGGAATCTGGAATTTTATCAGTGCGCATCATTCAATGGTCCATCAGGTCAAGGGAAATATTTATATGAATGAACCTCTGGCGTTTATGCTGCCTGATAGCCAGATCGTCGAAACGATAGAGCCTTATTATATGGCGCGGATCGTCGATGTAGGTCGCTTTCTGACACACTTTCCTTATGATGATGAGATTCAACCCTTTCATTTTGTCGTGAGTGATCCGCTGGCCGACTGGAACAATGGTGTTTTTGGACTCGCTCCTGCCAGCGACGGTTCGGGTCCGGAGATACGCAAGGAAGCCGTGGGAAATCCTGTCAAACTGGATATTCAGACGCTGAGCACGCTGATGATGAGCTATAAATCTCCCGCTTATCTGCAAAAAATTGGAAGGTTGGAAACCGATGAACAGACACTCCGATTGCTTGAAAAACTAATTCCGGGCGAGCAGCCGTATTTCTCGGATTATTTTTAAAGGTAATTTAGCTTCTCATTGCTTTGCAGTAACAGTGGCCTCGCCTCTCCGGCCCGGAGATCCCGAGAAAATTCGGCCCTGAGGTAGACCTCTGACGCCAGTACTGCCATCAATACGTCCCAGAATTCGTCTTACGTCCATACTGGCGTTGGTCCTCAGACCTCCCGGAGAAACGTCTACATACAAGTAATGGGCCGCTCGGCGGTTTTCCTGCTGCGGATGGATTCCGGCCGCGTCGTAACGTATCTGAACCTTGCCTCCGTCACCATTTGGGTCGGTCGGGAACCCGTTGCGGGCATCTTGACCGTTGGCCATGACATACAAGGAGCCTAATTCCGCAAAGCGTATGTCAATATCAAAATTAGAGGCATTGTTTTCCTTATGTATACCGGTAATGTACACTCTTTTTCCGATTTCTGCATGCTTTACTTTTAACTTCACAGTTTTGACACCGAAAAATTGCAGGGCAGACCTGTCTTTCATGATCAGCGTATCGATTTCCAACACGAGGACGGAATCCTCCGATCTGAAGTTCTGTTTTTTTCCTCTTTTTAACTCTAAAGTGCCGATTTGGCGAATTTCTATCGTGTCAGCAGAAGGCGCCACGGATCGGACTTGTGAATATCCGGACTGACTGGAACATAGCACGCTTAGTAGTATAATCCCTAGCTTTTTCATACCTTTAAAACAAATATACTGAGATAATGTTCAATCTCCTTTTTAAAACAGAAATTGTCGTGATAGGCGCAGGTCAGGCGGGGTTGTCGGCGGCCTATTATCTGCAGAAATCAGGTTTGGAGCAAGGAAAGGGCTTTGTGATTCTGGATGAGGCCCCGCGAGCGGGCGGAGCCTGGCAGTTTCGCTGGCCTTCGCTGACGCTGAGCACGGTAAATCGTGTGCATGATCTGCCTGGCATGGCCTTTTCTGAGGCACTTGACGATACTTATGCCGCCGATGTTCAGGCTATGGACGCCGTTCCCCGCTATTTTGAGCTTTATGAAAGGACTTTTGGCCTTCGTGTGATTAGGCCGGCCAAGGTGCAGGTGGTCTGCGATCGAGAAGGGCGGTTCAGAATAGAAAGCAACAAGGGTTTTTTCTCGGCCCGTGGAATTATCAACGCCACGGGTACCTGGGACAAGCCTTATATTCCGGAATACCCGGGGCAATCCCTTTTTAAGGGCCGGCAATTACATACGCGGGATTACAGCCGGGCAGAAGATTTTAAAGGTCAGCGCGTGATCATTGTGGGCGCAGGTATTTCCGCAATTCAGTTGTTGGATGAAATTTCCAGGGTAACGAAAACAATCTGGGTGACAAGGCGTCAGCCCGAATTCATTGAAGGGCCTTTTGATGCGCAGAAAGGCAGGGAAGCGGTAGCCTTGGTCGAGCAAAGAGTGAGGCAGGGATTGCCCCCGGGGTCCGTGGTTTCGGTCACAGGACTTCCGGTCACCCCGGCGATTCTTGATATGAAAAAAAGAGGAGTCCTTAATCGCCGCCCGATGTTCGAACAATTAACCGAAACCGGCGTTCTCTGGCCGGACGGTCAATTTGAGCAAGCCGACGTGATTCTGTGGTGCACAGGATTCAGGAGTTCTCTCGATCATTTGACCCCGCTGATGCTAAGAGAACCAACTGGTGGTATACAAATGACCGGGCGTTTGGCCACCCAGGTTGCCAAAGACCCACGCATACATTTGGTCGGCTATGGACCATCAGCGTCGACCATAGGGGCAAACCGCGCAGGCCGCGCCGCCGTTGATGAACTACTGAATCATTTGAAAAACCTGGAATAAAAAGACGTTATTAACAAAAAAAGCAACCCTTGGTGAAGGATTGCTTTTAAAGTGAGCGAAAGACGAGGTTCGAACTCGCGACCTCAACCTTGGCAAGGTTGCGCTCTACCAACTGAGCTACTTTCGCATATATAAATCCTGAACCTTACGCGTTCAGTGGTGCAAATATAGTGCGTTTGACCTTTTATTCAAAATAAATTTACAAAAAAATAGTATAAACTTTATAAGTCCTTGGGATTCAATAGAACTTTTAAGACATCCCTGATCAAATCTGCTTCATAACCCTTTCCTAAGGCATAATTCAGCAATTTATGGTAACGTTTGAAATCGTCTTTCTCGTGTAAGAGTTCATTTTTCTTCACCAAGAGGGTTTCCAGGTTTGAAAGGTATTCAGCTTCGTCAATCTGCTTCATTGACAGCCTTATCAGCGGCTCGGATACGGATTTCAGCTTCAGACCGCGTCTGATTTTAAACCTTCCCCACTTTTTCATTCTAAACTTACCCAAGGTGTATGCGATGGCAAAGCGCTCTTCGTTGAGGAAATCTTCCTGTATGAGCTCGGTGATCATTTTCTCGACCTCGCTGCCGTATAAGCCCCATTCATACAGCTTGTTGCGTACTTCCTGATGAGACCGCTCCTGAAATGCACAGTAATGTTCCGCTTTCCTTTTGATTTCAACCATCCTAAAGCCCTTTCAATTAAAAATACAAAAAATTGTTTAATTATCAAAAAAATGTGGAAATTGTCTTGATGGCTCGAAAAGCATATTTGATAGAACAGATAGGAGAGATAATAGGCGCGCAGGTGACGTTGCCCAGGTCAGGGGACAAAATAAGGTATTTGTCTTTTGATAGCCGTAAGCTCAACCAAGTGAAGGAGTCACTTTTCTTTGCACTAAAAGACGTGCGGGATGGACATGATTTTGTCGCCCATGCTTACAGGTCAGGGGTAAGGAATTTCGTGATTCATCGCAAGGAGTTTCACACCGACGATTTTCCGGAAGCCAATTTTTTGCTGGTGGATGACACCTTGAATGCCATCCAACGCCTTGCCGCCCACCATAGAAGGCAGTTTTCCTATCCGGTGATTGCGATCACGGGAAGTAACGGGAAAACCATAGTCAAAGAATGGCTGAATCACTTGCTGTCCGATGATTTTAGAATCATTCGGAGCCCCAAGAGCTACAATTCCCAGTTGGGCGTTGCTTTGTCGCTCTGGGAAATGGATGATCACGACGAGCTTGCAATCATAGAGGCCGGAATCGGACAGAAAGGAGAAATGGAAGCGTTGGCACGCATGATTCAACCGGATATTGCTGTGATGACAAGTTTGGGTCCTGCCCATGATGCCGGATTTAGCAGTAGAGCGGAGAAATTCCGTGAAAAAGCCCTGCTTCTCAAGGCAGCTGAAAGGCGTATTTTGCCAGCGTCTCTTTTGGAACTCTGGCCACATTACCCCGAAAATACCTTTGGCTGGTCCTGGGAAAGCCTGGGATTAGCGGAGCATTCTCTGCAGCTACCATTCAAGGGTATTTACATCGATAACGCGCTTACTTGCTGGAGTGTGATGAAAATGCTCGGCTATTCCGACGACACGATCAAGAGCCGGATGAATAGCTTGCCCGATTTGGAGATGCGACTGGAATTGAAACAGGGTTCCCATCCTTCGTCAATCATCGACGACTCTTACAGCAATGATCTTGCCTCGCTGAAAATTGCGCTGGATTTTTTAGCCCAGCAAAATCAGTACCCCTTCAAGACCCTCGTGCTTTCTGATTTCGCGGAGGTCGGGAAGCTCGGGGAGGATCCCTACGAAAGCGTCATTCCCTTGCTCAATGAAAGCAAACTGGACAGAGTGATCCTCATCGGACCTGAGCTCACTAGTCGGAGGGATAAATTTGTACACGATGAGGTCCTCACCTTTCCGGATACAGCCTCCTTGATAGAAACCGTGCACAGTTTATCCTGGATCAGGCATAGTATTTTGATCAAAGGGGCCCGCATCTTTAAACTGGAGCAGGT
>CAYNZH010000027.1:0-24245 GCA_964401685.1 uncultured Sphingobacteriaceae bacterium | reverse complement strand
GTGGTATTGAGAAAACTGATATCCGTCGTGGTATGGTTATCTGTAAGCCAGGTTCCGTAACTCCACATACTGAGTTTAAAGCAGAGGTTTACGTATTGTCAAAAGCTGAAGGTGGTCGTCACACGCCGTTCTTCAACAAATACAGACCTCAGTTTTACTTCCGTACGACAGACGTTACTGGAGAGATCTCCCTTCCAGAAGGAGTTGAGATGGTCATGCCTGGTGATAACATTACGATCACTGTAAAATTGATCAACGCAATTGCGATGGAAAAAGGTCTTCGTTTCGCTATCCGTGAGGGTGGTAGAACGGTAGGCGCGGGTCAGGTAACTGAAATCCTAGTCTAAGTTGACTTTTTAGAAATAGTTATACAGAATTAGCTGACCCGCTTAGGTTGGCTAATTCTGTCTAAATAGACTTGATTCACGGGCATAGTTCAATGGTAGAATAGAGGTCTCCAAAACCTTTGATCTGGGTTCGAATCCTAGTGCCCGTGCAAATTAGAAGATAGTAAAATGGCAAAAGCACTTGAATTTTTTAAAGAGTCATACGTTGAGATGACCCAAAAGGTAACCTGGCCTACATGGAGCCAACTTCAAAATTCCGCGGTAGTAGTGCTCGTCGCGTCCGTGATTATTGCATTGGTTATTTTTGCTATGGATAAAACTTCCAGTAACCTGTTGGAGGTTTTCTATAAAATAGGGGCGTAATTGCGCGACTCATATGTTTGTTTATACTCAATCACGTAGCGAGGTTTAAGGATCATATATGGCTGAACAAGAATTAAAATGGTATGTTGTGCGGGCCGTCAGCGGCAAGGAAAAGAAGGTGAAGCAATATGTAGAAGCCGAGATCAATCGCTTGGGTATTAATCACCTTGTCCCGCAGGTTCTTATCCCCATGGAAAAATACTATCAGATGAGGGATGGGAAGAAAGTTGCCAAGGAACGCAACTATTACCCAGGTTATGTATTGATTGAAGCTGCCCTTGATGGCGAGCTTGAGCACATTATCAAAGGTATCACCAATGTCGTTGGCTTTTTGGGTGATAAATCAGGAGCACCCACACCACTTAGGACAGCGGAGATTAACCGGATTTTGGGCAAGGTCGACGAAATGGCAGGACAGGGTGAAGTGTTGAACGTACCTTATTATGTTGGCGAAACTGTTAAGGTGAACGATGGTCCATTCAACGGGTTTACCGGTGAGATCGAAGAGGTCAACGAAGAGAAGATGAAACTAAAGGTGATGGTGAAGGTTTTCGGACGGAAGACCCCACTGGAGCTAAATTATATGCAGGTCGAAAAAGAGTAAAATTTTTTAGAACTTTATTTTTTTTGTTTGCATTTTTTTTATACCTTTGCACTCCCATTCGGAGTGCTTTGGCTATTATAGCTGGTATTTCATGGAATTACAAATGTTACGTTATAATGCTTCCAAATTACTAACAAACATTTAATTATTAATTCAAAAATCGAACAATGGCAAAAGAAGTCAGTGCGTTAGTAAAATTACAAGTAAAAGGCGGCGCTGCTAATCCATCTCCACCAGTAGGACCTGCTTTGGGTGCTAAAGGTGTGAATATCATGGAGTTTTGCAAACAGTTCAATGCCCGTACCCAGGACAAGGCAGGTAAAGTATTGCCTGTTGTCATTACTGTGTACAGCGACAAATCTTTCGATTTTATTATTAAAAACCCTCCGGTTGCTGTTCAACTTGTTGAGCTTTCCGGGGTAAAAAAAGGTTCTGGTGAACCCAACCGTAAAAAAGTGGCATCCGTTACTTGGGAACAGGTTGAAACCATTGCCAAAGAAAAAATGTCAGATTTGAACGCGTTTTCAGTGGAGTCAGCGATGAGAATGGTTGCTGGAACCGCTAGAAGCATGGGGATTACTGTAAGCGGAGACGCGCCTTGGAATAATTAATTAACGAAAATCAGTTTAGAAAGTGGCTAGATTAACAAAAAATCAGAAAACGGCACTGTCCAAGATTGATGCTGGTAAGGCTTATACTTTGGAAGAGGCGTCTGCCTTGATCAAAGAGATTACCAACAGCAAGTTTGATGCGTCCGTGGATATTGATGTGCGCTTGGGCGTAGATCCACGTAAGGCAAATCAAATGGTGCGTGGTATCGCCACCCTGCCACATGGAACCGGTAAAGCTGTTCGCGTATTGGTACTTTGTACTCCTGACAAGGAGGAAGAGGCTAAAGCGGCTGGCGCGGATCATGTAGGGCTGGATGACTATATCAGCAAAATCGAAGGAGGATGGACTGACATTGATATCATTATTACCACTCCGAGTGTGATGGCAAAAGTGGGTAGATTAGGACGTATTTTGGGTCCTAGAAACCTGATGCCAAATCCAAAAACCGGAACAGTAACTACTGAGGTAGGTAAGGCTGTGACGGATGTTAAGGGCGGTAAGATTGATTTCAAGGTAGATAAGACAGGGATTATTCATACATCTGTAGGCAAAGCATCTTTTCCAGCGGAGAAGATCTATGAGAATGCGCTTGAAGTGTTGCAAACTATTTCAAAGCTAAAGCCATCTTCAGCCAAAGGAACGTACTTTAGAAGTATCTACATGTCCTCGACCATGAGTCCTAGTGTAAAAGTGGAAACTAAATCAGTAGCAGGTATTTAATCATGAGAAAAGAAGAAAAACAAGAAATTGTTCAAGCTTTAACCGAACAGATTAAATCATACGGCAATTTTTACATTGCTGATACTGCTGATCTGAGTGTGGCAAGCATCAATGAAATCCGTCGTAAGTGCTTCGACCAAGGTATTGTCGTGAAAGTGGCAAAAAACACCTTGATTCGTATTGCGATGGAGCAGGCGGGTATTGATTCGGAAGAGATCAAAGGCGTGTTGAAGGGTTCTTCAACCTTGATGTTCTCTGAAACCGGCAATGCTCCGGCCAAAATGATCAAAGCTCTGAGAAAGACAAGCGATAAGCCTGTTCTTAAAGGAGCTTACATAGATTCGGCTGTCTTTATTGGAGACAATCAACTGGATATGCTTACTCAGTTGAAATCCAAAGAAGAGCTTGTCGGCGATATCATTGGCTTGTTGCAATCCCCTGCTAAGAATGTGGTATCCGCTCTACAATCGGGCAAAAATACCCTTGCAGGCTTGGTTAAAACTTTACAAGAAAGAGGTTGATCGGTTATTCCTCTACAAAAACCCGATAGAAATTAACAATAAATATTACACAGTAAATTAGAAACTTAAAATAAAATGGCAGATTTAAAAGCGTTTGCTGAGCAGTTGGTAAACTTGACAGTAAAAGAAGTTAACGAGTTAGCTCAAATCTTGAAAGATGAGTACGGCATTGAGCCAGCTGCAGCTGCAGTTGCAGTTGCTGGTCCAGCCGCTGGTGGTGACGCCGGTGCTGCTGCAGAAGAAAAATCATCTTTTGATGTTATTTTGAAAGAAGCAGGTGGCCAGAAATTGGCTGTTGTGAAATTGGTAAAAGACTTGACTGGTCTTGGCCTGAAAGAAGCAAAAGACTTGGTTGATAGCGCACCGAAAGAAATCAAAACCGGTGTTGCTAAAGACGAAGCTGATGCTTTGAAAACGCAGCTCGAAGAAGCAGGAGCGGTCGTTGAGATCAAGTAATCCGATCTTATACGATGCCCGAAAGGGTCTAGACTCTGACGTGTTTTTCGTCAGAGTCTATTCCTGTTTATAACAATTCCCCTGTTGATATGTTTATGTTGTACTAGTTGTCCGGGTAAGTAGACAGCAAAACAACATCGTAGTTCAGTTTAATTAAACTAAATTTTATTCCCTTGGCTAATAACACTATTCAACAAGAAAGAGTAAATTTTGCAACCAGCAAAAAGGTGATTGACTACCCAGATTTTCTGGACGTACAATTGCAATCTTTCAGAGAGTTTTTTCAACTTGAAACTACTTCAGATCACCGCCACCAAGAAGGGCTTTTCAAAGTTTTTTCAGAGAATTTTCCAATCGCCGATTCGAGAAATATATTTCTGCTCGAATTTTTGGATTATTTTATTGATCCCCCACGTTATGATATTCAGGAATGTATATCACGTGGTTTGACTTATAGCGTTCCCTTAAAGGCGAAGCTAAAGTTATCCTGTAATGATGAGGAACACGAAGATTTTGAGACGATCATCCAGGATGTTTATCTAGGGACCATTCCTTATATGACTCCAAAGGGAACTTTCGTGATCAATGGCGCGGAGCGCGTTATCGTTTCCCAGTTGCACCGTTCTCCCGGTGTGTTTTTTGGCCAAAGCCGTCACACCAACGGGACAAAATTGTATTCTGCCCGGGTTATTCCTTTTAAAGGTTCCTGGATTGAGTTTGCGACCGACGTGAACAACGTCATGTACGCGTATATCGATAGGAAAAAGAAATTCCCAGTGACGACCTTATTGAGGGCTATTGGTTATGATTCTGACAAGGACATTCTGGAATTGTTCGAATTGGCCGATGAAGTCAAAGTAAGTAAGTCCGGGCTTAAGAAATATGTAGGTCGTCGTCTTGCCGCCAGAGTATTGAAGAAGTGGATAGAGGATTTTGTCGATGAGGACACCGGAGAGGTTGTTTCAATCGATAGAAATGAGATTATCCTGGAGCGGGAGACCGTATTGGAAGAGGAGCACATCGAGATGATCATGGATGCTGGAGTCAAATCCATCATTTTGACCAAAGAAGATGCTGCCAACAATGCTGATTACTCGATTATATATAATACCCTTCAGAAAGATACTTCCAACTCGGAGAAAGAGGCGGTTGAACATATTTATAGGCAATTGCGTAATGCGGAACCACCTGATGAGGAAACTGCCCGTGGTATCATCGAGCGCTTGTTCTTCTCGGACAAACGTTATGATTTGGGTGATGTAGGCCGTTACCGTATTAATCGTAAGTTGCAATTAGATATTTCTGATGATACCAAGGTGTTGACACGTGAGGATATCATAGAAATTGTTAAATACTTGATCAATCTGATCAATTCTAAAGCTGAGGTTGATGATATTGATCACCTTTCAAACCGTCGTGTACGTACGGTAGGAGAGCAGCTTTATGCGCAGTTTGGTGTTGGCTTGTCACGGATGGCAAGGACTATACGTGAACGGATGAATATTCGTGACAACGAGGTCTTTACGCCAACGGATCTGATCAATGCCCGTACATTGTCGTCGGTTATAAATTCGTTTTTTGGAACGAATCAGTTGTCTCAGTTCATGGATCAAACCAATCCATTGGCCGAGATCACTCATAAAAGAAGGCTTTCAGCTCTAGGTCCAGGCGGTCTTTCAAGAGAGCGTGCTGGATTTGAGGTGCGTGACGTTCACTATACGCACTATGGTCGTTTGTGTACTATTGAGACTCCAGAGGGTCCGAATATCGGTTTGATCTCGTCACTTTGTGTGCACGCTAAGATTAACAACCTCGGATTTATCGAAACTCCTTACAGAAAGATACAAGATGGCCGCGTGGTCGTCGAAGAGCCAGTAATCTATCTTTCGGCTGAAGATGAGGACGGTAAAACTATTGCCCAGGCAAATGCGGAATATGATGAGAAGGGTAATTTTATCACCCCGAAAGTAAAAGCCAGATACGAGGGCGACTTCCCGGTTATCGAGCCAGAAATGCTTGATATGATGGACGTTTCTCCTAACCAGATTACCTCTATTGCCGCGTCCTTGATTCCATTTTTGGAGCACGATGATGCGAACAGGGCGTTGATGGGATCGAACATGCAGCGTCAAGCTGTGCCTTTGCTTAGACCTGAAGCTCCTATCGTGGGAACAGGACTTGAAGGCCGGGTTGCCCGGGATTCGCGTGCCTTGATCAATGCCGAAGGCAATGGTGTGGTCGAATATGTCGATGCTGAAGAGATCAAAATCAGATACGAACGCTCCGACGATGAGCGTTTGGTTTCTTTTGATGATGATATCAAGACCTATAAACTGATCAAGTTCAAGAAAACCAATCAGAGTACCTGTATAAACTTGAAACCTATTGTCAAGAAAGGGCAGAAAGTCGAAAAAGGTCAGGTGCTTTGCGAGGGTTATGCAACTGAAAATGGTGAACTTGCGTTGGGACGCAACTTGAAAGTTGCCTTTATGCCTTGGCAAGGATATAACTTTGAGGATGCGATCGTTATTTCGGAGCGTGTTGTAAGCGAAGATATTTTCACATCCCTCCATATTGACCAGTTCGAACTTGAAGTAAGGGATACCAAACGTGGGGAAGAAGAGCTTACGGCGGATATTCCGAACGTTTCTGAAGAAGCGACCAAGGATCTGGATGAAAACGGTATCATCCGAATAGGAGCTGAGGTGCGGGAAGGAGATATTCTGATCGGTAAGATTACCCCTAAGGGTGAGTCCGATCCTTCTCCGGAAGAGAAGCTTTTGCGCGCTATTTTCGGTGACAAAGCAGGCGATGTCAAAGATGCATCCCTGAAAACACCTCCTTCTATCAGCGGAGTCGTGGTGGACACGAAATTGTTTACCCGTGCCAAAAAGACGACCAAGGAAGAAGAAAGAAAAAGCATCGAAGTATTGGATGCTGAGCACAATAAAGCAGTCAAATCTTTGAAAGACCGATTGATCGAGAAATTGTTCCAGATCGTCAACGGAAAAACTTCTCAAGGAGTTTTCAACGTATATAAAGAGCTTTTGATTGCCAAGGGAGTGAAATTCACGCAAAAGGTTTTGAATGACCTTGAGTTTGCCAACATCAACCCCACTGGTTGGACTACCGACGAGGAAAAGAACGAGTTGATCAAGCAGACCCTGCACCACTACAATATCAAATTGAACGAGGAGCTGGGGGCTTATAAGAGAGACAAGTTTGCGATTTCCGTGGGCGATGAGTTGGCATCGGGAATTGTTCAGATGGCCAAGGTGTATGTTGCCAAAAAACGCAAGTTGAAAGTTGGAGACAAGATGGCTGGTCGCCACGGAAACAAGGGGATCATCGCCCGTATAGTCCGCGACGAAGATATGCCATTCCTCGAAGACGGAACACCAATGGACATCATCCTGAACCCGCTGGGCGTACCATCGCGGATGAACCTGGGTCAGATATACGAAACTGTGCTAGGCTGGGCCGGCCAGAAGTTAGGTGTCAAGTTTGCTACGCCTATTTTCGATGGGGCAGAGCCTGAAGAAGTAGAAGGATGGATAGAGAAAGCCAAACTACCTGCGTCAGGTCGGACCTACTTGTACGACGGATTGACCGGGGACCGCTTTGATCAGCCAACGACGGTGGGTGTCATCTATATGTTGAAGCTAGGTCACATGGTTGACGACAAAATGCACGCAAGATCCATCGGACCTTACTCGCTCATTACGCAACAGCCTCTGGGTGGTAAAGCCCAGTTTGGTGGTCAGCGCTTTGGAGAGATGGAGGTGTGGGCTTTGGAGGCGTTCGGTGCTTCAAACATTCTTCAGGAAATCCTTACTGTGAAATCCGATGACGTAGTCGGTAGAGCCAAGACTTATGAAGCCATAGTCAAAGGCAATAATTTGCCAACTCCTTCTGTTCCGGAATCCTTTAATGTTCTGGTTCATGAGTTGAGAGGTCTTGGATTGGATATCACATTGGATTAATATCAAACATTTGTAATTTCTAGCGCATATGTCGTATAAAAGAGATAATAAAATTAAAAGCAATTTCACATCGATCACGATCAGCCTCGCGTCACCGGAAACCATTCTGGAGCGTTCCAGTGGTGAAGTAGTGAAACCGGAGACGATCAACTACCGGACCTACAAACCGGAAAGAGATGGCTTGTTCTGTGAGCGGATTTTCGGTCCGGTAAAGGATTACGAGTGTCATTGTGGTAAGTATAAGCGCATCAGATATAAGGGAATTGTCTGCGATCGCTGCGGAGTGGAAGTCACTGAGAAAAAAGTGCGCCGCGAGCGGATGGGACACATATCACTGGTAGTGCCTGTGGCACATATCTGGTATTTCCGTTCCCTTCCCAACAAAATCGGCTATCTTTTGGGTCTACCGACCAAGAAGTTGGACATGATCATCTATTATGAGAGATATGTGGTCATTCAACCGGGTATAAAAGAGGATGACGGAATCCAAACGATGGACTTTCTGACTGAAGAGGAATATCTCGATATTTTGGATACCCTTCCGAAAGAAAATCAGTTTTTGGACGAAACTGACCCACAGAAGTTTATCGCCAAAATGGGTGCTGAAGCTTTGGAAAACTTGCTGAAGCGTCTGGATTTGGACGAACTTTCGTACAATCTACGCCACCAGGCGGCGAACGAAACATCGCAGCAGCGTAAAAACGAGGCTTTGAAGCGTTTGCAGGTTGTGGAAGCCTTCCGCGGCTCACGTGACCGGATTGAGAATCGTCCAGAGTGGATGATTGTCAAGATTGTACCTATTATTCCGCCGGAATTACGTCCATTGGTCCCATTGGAAGGTGGTCGTTTTGCGACATCTGACTTGAATGACCTGTACCGTCGGGTTATTATCCGTAACAACCGTTTGAAGCGTTTGATCGAAATCAAAGCTCCGGAGGTGATTTTGCGAAATGAGAAGCGTATGCTTCAGGAAGCTGTCGATTCCTTATTTGACAATTCTAGAAAAGTCAATGCGGTCAAGACCGAAGGAAACAGGGCTCTGAAATCGCTTTCAGACATCCTAAAAGGAAAACAAGGACGCTTCCGTCAGAACTTGCTCGGTAAGCGTGTGGATTATTCGGCCCGTTCGGTAATCGTTGTCGGTCCTAACCTCAAACTGCATGAGTGCGGTTTGCCTAAGGACATGGCAGCAGAACTTTATAAGCCATTTATCATCCGCAAGATGATCGAGCGTGGCATCGTGAAAACTGTTAAATCCGCTAAGAAGATTGTCGATCGCAAGGATCCGGTTGTTTGGGATATTCTGGAAAATGTTTTGAAAGGACACCCGGTATTGCTAAACCGTGCTCCGACACTTCACCGTTTGGGTATTCAGGCTTTCCAACCGACTTTGATCGAAGGTAAAGCGATACAGTTGCACCCTTTGGTGTGTACGGCATTCAACGCGGATTTTGATGGTGACCAGATGGCCGTGCATTTGCCGCTAGGCAATGCTGCGATCCTGGAAGCCCAGATTCTGATGTTGGCTTCGCACAATATTTTGAACCCTGCCAACGGAACGCCAATTACGGTTCCTTCGCAGGACATGGTCTTGGGACTGTATTATATTACCAAAGGCCGGAGAAGTGACGAAACCCGAACCATGAGAGGCGAAGGAATGACCTTCTACTCGGCTGAGGAAGTAATCATTGCCTACAACGAGCACAAAATAGACCTGCATGCCTTTATTAACATGAAGGTTAAAGTGAAAACGAAAACTGGTGAATTCGAAGAACAACTGATCGAAACGACGGTCGGAAGAGCTTTGTTCAACCAAATCGTTCCTGAAGAATCAGGTTATATCAACGAGCTGTTGACCAAGCGTTCGCTCAGGGACATTATCGGTGATGTAGTCAAAACTACAGGTATGGCACGTGCCGCACTTTTCCTCGATGAAATCAAAGATCTAGGCTTTAACATGGCCTTTAAAGGAGGACTTTCCTTTAACCTACAGGATCTCAACATTCCTGATGCAAAAGCCGACCTGATCGATCAGGCCACGCGGGAAGTTGAAGAAGTGATGAATAACTACAACATGGGTTTCATCACGAATAACGAGCGTTACAATCAGATCATCGATATCTGGACAAGAATCAACAATAGGTTGACTGCCAATGTGATGGATATTTTGGCCAAGGACAACCAAGGATTCAATTCTGTTTATATGATGTTGGATTCAGGTGCTCGTGGTTCCAAAGAGCAAATCAGGCAGCTGTGTGGAATGAGGGGCTTGATGGCCAAACCTCAGAAATCCGGCGCTTCAGGTGGTGAAATTATTGAGAACCCGATCCTTTCCAACTTTAAAGAAGGTCTGTCGGTTCTGGAGTACTTTATTTCTACTCACGGTGCACGTAAAGGTTTGGCCGATACGGCATTGAAAACGGCAGATGCGGGTTATTTGACTCGTCGTCTCCACGACGTTGCGCAAGACATGATTGTGGTAGACCATGATTGTGGTGGTTTGAGAGGCGTGTACACGACGGCCCTGAAGGACAATGAGGATATTATTGAACCGTTGTACGATAGGATACTAGGACGTGTTTCTCTGCACGATGTATACGATACGGTCACAGGCGAGTTGCTCGTAAGTGCCAACGAAGACATTGACGAGGATATCGCGAGAAAAATAGAGAACTCTACGGTCGATGGACTTGAAATTCGCTCGGTATTGACCTGTGAAAGCAAACGAGGCGTGTGTTCACTTTGCTACGGACGAAATCTAGCGTCCGGCAAGCGAGTACAACTTGGAGAAGCTGTCGGCGTTATTGCTGCCCAGTCTATCGGAGAGCCAGGAACGCAGTTGACACTGAGAACATTCCACGTCGGGGGTACGGCATCAAACATTGCCGCCGAATCACAGATCGTCGCTAAGTTCGATGGTATTGTCGAGCTTGACAACATTCGTTCTGTGCCGCACGAAGGTGAGGAAGGTCCGGATCAAGTAGTGATCGGTCGTTCAGGAGAAATCCGTATTATCGACGAGGAGACAAGAAAAGTCGTGATGACCAACAACATTCCTTATGGTTCATTCCTGTATGTCAATGCGGGTGACAAAGTCGAAAAAGGTCAGAAAATTTGTGCTTGGGATCCGTACAATGCGGTGATTATCTCTGAGTTTTCTGGTAAAATCGAATTTGAAGCCATCATTGAAGGTGTGACCTTCAGAGAGGAATCCGATGAGCAAACAGGTCACCGTGAAAAAGTGATCATTGATACTCGGGACAAGACTAAGAACCCAGCAATCAAAGTGGTGGATTCTAAGGGAGAGGTGATCAGAACTTATAACATTCCAGTAGGCGCCCACGTTTCCGTTAATGACGGAGTGAAGGTGAAAGAAGGAAGCATCCTTGCGAAGATTCCTCGCTCTACAGGAAAAACTCGCGATATCACAGGAGGTTTGCCACGGGTGACCGAGCTTTTTGAAGCCAGAAACCCATCCAATCCTGCGGTCGTCACAGAAATCGATGGTGTAGTGACTCTGGGCGGTGTGAAGCGCGGAAATCGTGAAATTTCCATTGAATCACGCGACGGACAAATCAAGAAATACCTTGTGCCTCTATCCAAGCATATTCTGGTACAGGACAATGACTTTGTAAAGGCTGGAATGCCTTTGTCCGATGGATCTATTTCTCCCGCAGATATTTTGAATATCAAAGGACCGTCAGCGGTACAGGAGTACTTGGTCAACGGTATTCAGGAAGTGTACCGTCTGCAAGGGGTGAAAATCAACGACAAACACTTTGAGACCATCGTTCACCAAATGATGCAAAAAGTGCAGATCGAAGATCCGGGCGATACACGCTTCCTGGAAAGAGAAGCCGTGACCAAATGGGACTTCATGGATGAGAACGATGAGATGTTCGACAAGAAAGTTGTCGTCGAGCCGGGAGATTCCAATGTGCTGAAAGCTGGGCAGATCGTTTCAATGCGTACATTGAGAGAGGAAAACTCCAGTCTAAAACGTCGCGACTTGAAACTTGTTGAAGTTAGGGATGCTATCCCTGCAACATCAAGCCCATTGCTACAGGGAATCACAAGAGCCTCTTTGGGTACTAAATCCTTTATCTCGGCCGCATCCTTCCAGGAAACGACCAAGGTGTTGAACGAAGCATCGATCGCTGCTAAGCGGGATGATCTGCTTGGTTTGAAGGAGAATGTCATCGTAGGGCACTTGATCCCATCTGGTACAGGTTTGAGAAAGTACGAGAATATCATTGTCGGTTCTCAGGAAGAGTACGATCAGTTGATGGCTTCCAAGGAAGAAGACTAAAAGAATATTACCGGCAACTCCGGTCAGCCTGTCTCGTGATTTTCGGGACAGGCTTTTTTGTGTTAAAATTTTCGTATATTTATACGTAATTTTAATCGGAAGATATGGAAAAGTATCAAATTCCCCCGAACACCAGAATCGGTCACGTTCATCTAAAAGTGGCGGATCTGGAAAGATCCCTTGAGTTTTACTGTGGATTGCTGGGTTTTGACCTTGTGATGCGCTATGGAGGTCAGGCAGCATTTATTTCTGCAGGTGGCTACCATCACCACATCGGACTAAACACCTGGCATAGCCTTGGAGCCCCGCCGGCACCTCAAGATGGAGTTGGTCTGTATCACACGGCGATTCTGTACCCGGAGCGGGCAGATTTGGCGACGATATTGAAGCGAATCGTGCAGGCAGATTATCCGTTGACCGGAGCGAGCGACCACGGCGTGTCGGAAGCCCTGTATTTGAATGATCCGGATCAGCATGGCGTGGAGCTTTATTGGGACAAACCCCGGGCCCTATGGCCTCAGGATACCGAAGGAAAACTGACAATGTACACCCGGGCTCTGGATCTGGAAAATTTGCTACAAGAAGCAAGGTGAGCGCAACCCAAGGCCGTGTACTCGCTACTGTACAGGAAAATCGTAATAAGTGTCGGAAAAAGGCTCGGCATGCAATGTGTAATGCCACCATTCTGCCTCGTAAGGCTTAAATCCGTGCTTGATCATGAGATTTTTCAGGAAAAGCCTGTTGGCTTCCTGGCCTGAGGAGACCAAATGCGAGCCGTGGCCTGAGGCCGGGCCGAAAAAGTCAAAATCCGTGCCCATGTCCCATTCTTTCCCTGTGTCCAAGTGGATAATCGTCAGATCGACGGTACTTCCGCGACTGTGGCCGGATCGTTCTGCGATATAACCCAGTTTAAAAAGATCGGCCTTGTCGATTTCTGGATAAAATTCTTGCTTCATAAGCGTATCATCCAGATCCCGAGCCCATTCCTTGAAATGATCTACTGCTTGCTGCGGCCTGTAGGCATCGTAGATTTTGATGCCTAATCCATGCTGTTTCAGTTCTTCCTGCACATTTTTCAGCGCAAGAGTAGCCTCCTCTGTCAGGATGGCTTCCGGGGCATTGTAACCCCTGATCTGCCTTCCTATAAAATTGTGTTTCCCCTGATAACGAATATCGATCACGGCATCCGGAATCAGTTCATTGACATAGACAAAGCCCTTAGGAAGGGCTTTAGTTTCGTTTTTTTCGACTTTGACACGGTCTGCAGACTTCTCGCTTCGCTGTTGACAGGATTGAAAAAGTAGCACCGTTGACAGTGTCAATCCCAATAATAGGCCCAAGGAATGTCTGAAATTTTTCATCTGGATGGAAACTAGCCCGATCGATCAAATAGTCAAAATGTCTTTTTCTTTCAAGTCTGCGAGTGCGTCAACTTTTTCAATGAACGAATCTGTGAGTTTCTGGACTTCGCCTTCTCCCACCTTGATTTCATCTTCAGAAACGCCATCGTTTTTCATTTTCTTGATTTTCTCGTTGGCGTCTTTTCGCAAGTTGCGAACAGCGACTCTTCCTTTTTCTGCTTCTTCCTTGACTCTTTTTACCAGATCTCGGCGGCGCTCTTCTGTCAGGGGAGGGATGGAGAGCCGGATGATATTCCCGTCATTTTGCGGGTTTAGGCCAATATTTGAGTCTGTGATTGCCTTTTCAATTGCCCCAAGTAAGTTCTTCTCCCACGGTTGGACCACAATTGTTCTGGGGTCAGGCGTATTGATGTTTCCCACCTGTGATAATGGCGTAGGATTACCATAATAATCGACAAAAATACCATCCAACATTGAGGGCATAGCTTTGCCTGCGCGAATTTTTGCCAGTTCAGATTCCGTGTGCGCGATCGCACGTTGCATCATTTCTGTACTTTCTTCTAATTGAATCGCTATAAGTTCGTTCATCACATTATAAATTTATTTTCAATCTTTGACCAAAGTTCCGATCTGTTCTCCCGCTGTCAATTTTTTCAAGTTATCCTTGACGTTCATGTCAAATACAATGATTGGCAAGCCGTTTTCCTGGCACAGGGTAAAGGCCGTCATGTCCATCACATTGAGGTTTTTGGAAAATACATCCTGAAAGGATAGGGTTTCATAGCGGGTTGCGTCTGCATCTTTCAAGGGATCAGCGGAATAGATGCCATCGACTCTCGTGCCCTTCAGCACCACGTCTGCGTTGATTTCTATAGCTCTGAGGGAGGCAGCTGTGTCGGTGGTAAAATAGGGATTTCCCGTTCCTGCGCCAAAGATTACCACCCGACCTTTTTCCAAGTGCCGTACGGCACGTCTCCTAATAAAAGGTTCGCAGATTTGCTCCATTTTGATTGCAGTGAGCAAGCGCGTTGTCAGCCCCTGTTTTTCGAGGGCATCCTGCAAGGCCATGCTGTTGATCACTGTCGCGAGCATACCCATATAATCTGCTTGTACCCTGTCCATGCCGGATTTTTCTGCACTGAGACCTCTGTAGATATTGCCACCTCCTATTACAATCGCGATTTCGACACCTTGTTCGTGGACAGCTCTGATTTCTTCGGCATATTGCAACACCCGGTGGATATCGATGCCGTATTGCTGTTCACCCATGAGGGCTTCTCCACTGAGTTTCAATAATATACGTTTGTACTTCATTTTTTATGAGGCTTTGCTCGCTAGCGTTTATTTCAGCAGACAAAGATAAAATAATTTTTCAATCAATCCCGGTCTTCCAGTCTTTCATTGTCACTGGAAGAGATGTTCTCATCCGGTTGCCTCGATTCTTTGCTTATTTCTTCAAAGATTTTGTCCATTTGCGCGACGTATTCGTTGGTGTCATCTTTGAAAAATTCCAGATGGGGTACAATTCTCACGTGATTTTTGATGCGCACACCGAGTTTATACCGAATTTCGCTTGCGCGCGCGCGGATAGATTCAAGCGATTCCTCAGCTTTATTGATATCTAGAAAACTCAGGTAGACCCTGGCGACGGAGAAGTCCGGCGTGACCCTTACCCTGGTAATGGTGATAAAAGCCCCTGGCGCCCATTGAGACCCTTCCTTTTGGAAAATATCCGCTAAATCTTGCTGTAACACCCCTGCAAACCGCTGTTGCCTTTTACTTTCTGTACTCATAGTCTATACTTATTGCCTCAAACAAACTTAGTGATTTTTTTGAAGAATCGTGCTATAAACCTAGAGAAGGTTGTTCGCGAGGTTTGCCAGTTCGCTGCGCTCCCCTTTTTGCAGCGTAATGTGCGCATACAAAGGATGGGTCTTTACGTGTTCGATAAGGTAGGTAAGCCCGTTGCTTTCGGCATCGAGGTAGGGTGCATCGATCTGGTGAATGTCCCCGGTGAAAACGATTTTTGTGTTTTCTCCCGCTCTGGAAATGATGGTTTTAACTTCGTGCGGAGTCAAATTTTGTGCTTCGTCAACAATGAAGAAAATTTTGGTCAGCGTCCTGCCGCGGATGAGCGCCAGTGGCGCTACACTGATCTTCTCGGTGCTGATCAGTTCGTCAATTTTTTCTATCATTGCCGGGTCTTGCGCAAATTGATCCTTGATAAAACGGATATTGTCCCAGATCGGTGCCAAATACGGATCCGTCTTTGATTTCGCATCTCCAGGCAAAAATCCAATCTCCTTGTTGCTCAGCGCGATGACTGGTCTGCTTATAAATATTTGCCTGTATTGTTTTCTTTGTTCCAATGCGCATGCCAGGGCGAGTAAGGTTTTTCCAGTACCTGCATTGCCTTGAATGCTTACCAGTTTGATGTCCGGATTTAGAAGCGCATCAATGGCGAAGGCCTGCTCGGAATTGCGTGGTTTTATGCCAAAGACCGATTGGTTTTGGACTGGATTGAGACTCTGCTCTAGCTTTGAGTAAAACGCCAAAGCCGTCTTGCGTCCATTTCTGAATTCGTAAAAATGGTTTCCCTCCGGGCGCTCGAATTCGGGAGTCATTTCCTTCAATCCTAGGCTTTCCTTATTTTTTAATAGCTTTAAGGAGTGTTCCGGGAAATTCTTTAATAACGTACGACCCGTGTACAGCTCGGCGATGTTTTTGATTTTACCGGTCTCATAATCCTCCGCAAAGACGCTGAGGGACTGTGCTTTCAGTCTCAGGCAGATATCCTTTGTAACCAAAATGATCTTCTGATCTTTATGCTCCTCCATCAGGGTGAGCGCGGCATTGATTATATGATGGTCAAATTTCTCATCTTTGAAAATTTCAACAGCATCGTGCTTTTCCGGCTTTGCCGAAAGGATGATTTTGAAGCGCCCTTTTTTTGTCCCATTTATTCTGGTCCATTCATTGATCAATCGATTGCGGGATATACTATCGATGATTTTGATAAAATGTCTTGCCTCAAAATTCCGTGTCTCATTGCCCGACTTGTGGTTGTCCAGTTCTTCCAATACCTGTATGGGAATGGCAACATCGTGTTCCTCAAAGTTATGCAAGGCCTGATGATCATACAGAATTACAGATGTGTCCAATACAAATATCTTTTTCTGGTTCATTTCTCCTCAATTTTTGCTATAAATTTATAAATTTTATGAACGATTCGACTGATTTGCGCAGCTTTTGTCCGGGGGTTGCTGTCAATAGGCTGTTGGGTAATGTTGATAACTTTAATGTGGAAATGTTAGTGTGTATGTATAATTATTTAGTTTTCAATATGTTGTCCTGTATTGTTATGTGGATAACTTTGTGTAAAAAAAGATTCTAAAATATAGGGTATTTTCGATTTGGATTCGTAAATTAGTGTCAACAAGTTTGAAGTTCTTTGATTTACTCTTTTCCAAAGCAATCTGTCAAAGTCATGTAGCCCTATGGGGATGTTGATTTTGTAGATTGTGGATCAGGCAGTTTCCGATTTTTGGTTGAGCTCTATGGAGTGTACACTAGCATTGGAAGTACCCCGATGGAGCGACGAGTTCCAGAGGTTCACGCGTTCCAGAGGCCATGTCTATCCGGTAAAGAGCCGGGTTTTCAATTATCTCTCCAAGAGATACACTGGAAGCAAGGGATGGTATTTGCATAGATCCAAAGAGGTTTTCAGCGAAACCATTGATCACTCATCTATGAGTCGATCTATATCATTGAAATCAACTTGTACTTTGTTCGCAACTAGGGTTGTGATTAAAGTTAAAAAGCGGAGTTCCAAATCGAAAGAAGCGGGCTCCGTTTTTTTTTACCAAATCCCCCACTGTTTTTGTAGCATTTTGACGCCCTATATCGTTATGAGGGCATGTACAGGTTTAGGTATTTTATTCTGGGATTCATGATGCTCTCGGCTGGGTTGTCGGGATGCTCCAAAGAAGAGGATGAACTCGGGGAGTTGGAGAGAAGTCATCAGGTTTGGTTGCAATTTAAGGAGGCAAATCAAAACTCCTACTCGTACGTCACACGGGGCGATAGTTGGGCCGGGGGCTATTCCTGGGAGACCCAGCTACTGATACGCGAGGGAAAAGTAGCGGCGCGGCATTTTTATTTTACCCGTTTTATGGGCATTTCCCGTCCCGAAGAGGGTTGGAACGAGGAGAATCGCCAGCAAATTTTGCGCAAGCTTGATGTCAGTCCTGAGGAGTTCCGGGAGAAATATACACGCAGTCTGGAGGAAGAACTCGAATGGACCGAACTGGATAACGAAATCGGGGTTCATACCACAACTCCGGCTTCCCAGGCCTGGACCTTGGACCAAATTTATGTTTGGGCACGGCATTTAATGCGAAAGGATCCCCAGGCCGGAAGGCTTTATTTGGAAACAGAGAACCAGGGCATGATTTCCCTATGTGGATATGTGCCTGTTGGCTGTGCAGATGCGTGCTTCGAGGGGATCAGGATCCACAGGATTCGCTCACTGACGGCTTCAGGACCTTCAAACTATTGGTAAACGACATAAGCGCGTCTATTTCGACGTGTTCCATCACCACGACCTTGTACCATGCTGGTTTGCCGGAGTGCGTATCAGGCACAAGCCCATAGGTTTGTGCCGTCTGCGGCGGGATATCCTGGGCATTGATCGCGATAATATTCATAAAGGGATTGCGAAAGTAACGTATTCCCAGTGCGTCCAATTGGTCGCAGGCCAGGCGCGTTCTGTACATCAGGGTGTTTAATTTCTCTAGCCATCCATAAGGACCATACGTCTGTAAAATCATCCAGACGGCTATGGCATTGGCCCCAGACCTGCTACCTGAGAGCGTGAGATCCATTCCATTGACATACTTCGCTTCTTTGGTGTACACATGCTGGATCAGGTTCTTTCTGGCAAGAAACACGCCCGTGCCGTAGGGAGCCTGGAGCATTTTGTGCGCGTCAAGTGTGATCGATGAAACAAGTGGGTTTTTAAAGCCAAGGTTATGATCGGGATTGGTCACCGGATAAATAAACCCCCCGAATGCACCATCCACATGTATCCTGAACTCCACCTCATGCGTTTGAAAGGCACTAGCAAAATGTTCCGGATCGTCGATACTGCCAAACATCGTGGTTCCCATATTGCAGACAGCGATGAAATAGAGAATTCCTCGTTCTTTGGCTTTTCCAATCTCATTGAGTAGGGAAAATTGGTCTATCTCCCTACTCTCCTGATGTACAGCAACCGTTAGGAGATCGATTTGCAACAGGTTGGATGCCTTGTTGACGGAGTAATGCGTGTCTTCCGACGCGATAATTGCAATCTGACCGGCGGTCGCATTGTAATCCTGAAAATAAAGATTTCGGTACATCCAGCAGGCCTGAATATTGGCTTCGGTTCCGCCTGAGGCCACGTAACCATCACACGATTGGGGGTCTGCGCCCAAAAGATCTTCACTCAAAATGGAGATCACCTCTTGTTCAAGCCCCTGCGTCCCCGAAAAATAGGGTTCCGAGTCACCCAGCGTGTGGCAGCCAATGTGATTGGGATTCTGGACAATCGCTTGCAGAAAAGGAGCATCCTTTAGAAAGGTTGCCTGGTCGTAGAAGACTTCACTGTCTAGTTTAGACCCCGGCACGCCCAGCGAAGTCCGGATATTGTAATCTATATTAAGAGCCAGGGCCTCCTGTATGAGCTGCTTTTGCTCATAGGCACGAATTTTTTTCCAATATTTCATCCACCAATTTATACTGTTAATACAAATTTACTGTTTATTTCAATGATTTCCAATCTAAAGACCCGTTTAAACGTTTAGTATAAAAGCAAATTCAAGGAATATGGAAATCGATTGGCACACCTTCTTTTTTAGTGATCAGCCCTATGGGTTTTTCTTCGAGATAATGATCCGGACTACGATCATGTTTCTGGGTGTCGTTGCCGTACTTCGGATGACCGGCAAACGAGGCGTGCAGCAATTGTCAATTTTTGAGATGGTGATGATCATCACCATGGGTTCGGCCGCTGGAGATGCCATGTTTTATGGGGATGTCGGTATCCTGCATGCGCTCACTGTTTTTGTAGTAATACTCTGTTTGTACAGAGTTGTCATTTGGCTGATCACCAAGAGTGACAAAGCTGAGATTTTGCTCGAAGGTGAACCCATCTACCTGCTCAAGCATGGGGTCATCTGTGTGCGGGATATAGGCTCGGAAGACATGGGTGCAGATGAATTTTTCGGCGAACTCCGGTCCAAGGGTATCGAGCACCTCGGGCAGCTCCGTTACGTTATATTGGAAGATTCCGGCGTGTTAAGTGTTTTTTATTACAAAGATGCAGATGTCAAGCCCGGTTTGCCGATTTTGCCCCATGAATATCATGAAAAAGGGGTCCAGATCCGAGAGGATGGACTATATGCCTGTGCCCGATGTGGAAACACCGAAAATCTGAGCGTCGCCCCAGGTCCTTTCCCTTGTGGACTGTGTGGAAACAGGGAGTGGGTGGCGGCTATTGACCGAAGGCGAATAGTCTGAGAGCGTCGATTTCGTCATTATTCTGCTCAATCACCAATATCTTTGTTGTTCCTCTTACGAACCGCGATGAAGGACACGATAATGATGATCAAAAAGATGACGCCGATGAGAATTGGGATAAACATAGTCTGTCGTTTTTATCTTGTGTAAATAGATAACAATTTCCTATTTATATTGTTCGCCCAAATCTTATTTGTGAGCTAAGACAGGGGTTCTGGTGCGGGGGCTGTTCCGGCAGGTCTGGATTTGTCATCGGGCAAGGGGATGAATTCTTGGTCGTCGGTGGGAGGCAACGTAAAGCGGCCCTGTTTCCAGTCTTCTTTGGCTTGTTCTATTCGCTCGGCTCGGGAAGAAACAAAATTCCACCAAATGAAGCGTTCGCCGAGCGGCTCCCCGCCTAGAAGCATGAGCGTGGTGTTTTCTCTGGCGACAATTCGAGGGTCGACTCCTTTTGTAAAGACCAGCATCTGTCCCGCTTGGTAGGTATGTGCAGCAATGTCCACAGCGCCATTTACAATATAGAATCCCCGCTCGGAATGTTCCTTTGGCAACGCAAATGAGGTGCCCTTTTGCAGAACCACATGGAGATAAAAGAGTGGCGAATTGGTTGCGACACTACTCCTTAGTCCGTAGGCATCGCCCGCGATAAGTCGCATCCAGAGTCCATTTTCGGTGTAGATCGGTAGCTCGTCCGGCGTATAATTCGCAAAGCTTGGCGGCGCTTCTTCGTCTTTTTCCGGAAGCGCAACCCAGGTTTGGATCATTTCCAAGCCGCCTGTGAGCGCGGATGGGCTTTCAAAGCGTTCGGAGTGGGAAATTCCCCGACCTGCAGTCATCCAGTTGACCTCCCCCGGACGAATGATCTGCTCCACACCCAAACTGTCCCTATGTGTCACTTCCCCTCCGAACAGGTAACTCACAGTCGACAGGCCGATGTGAGGGTGGGGGAGGACGTCCATATCGGAAGGGTTCGAAGACGCGGATGTAATCGGGCCGGCATGATCCATAAATATAAACGGTCCTATCATGCGCTTCAGACGAAACGGAAGTATTCGTTTTACATGCATCTCCGGCGAGAGGGCGGCTATCCTGGATTCAATTACAAGGTCGAGCATATTCTGAGCAACTGGTTTCTGAGGCTAATATAGCTAATTCTCTTTCAGCTAGGAAACTTTCTGTCCTTTTTCAACAGTGAGTACATGTCTATGCTGAGGTACTGGCCGTCTTTAATTTCGCACTCCCTCATGGTACCCTCCAATACAAAATTCATTTTTTCTATGGCGTTCTTGCAATTTTTGTTCTCGGTTTCGACCATGCCTTCGATTCGGTTCAGTCCGAGTTTGTCGAAGCCGTAATTGCAGAGGACCGGAAATACCTCACGCATGATCCCTTGTTTCCAGTAATCGGGTAGCAGCCAGAATCCGATCTCAGCTTTCTTATGTGTCGCGCTCAGTGCGTTGAATCCACCAGCTCCGTAAAAAGTCTTCCCGTCCAGCGAGCAGATTGCCCACCAGATGCCGGTTTTCGTTTTTTCCAAATTCTCAAACCACAACATCTGTTCTTCAGTCGCTTGTAAGGAATCGAAGTTGACGCCGTAGTATTTAATTACTTCCGGATTGGACAATCCTCGGTAAATATTATCGATATCATCCGCCCGAATCTGCCTGAGCAGAAATCTTTCCGTTTTTAGGGTCGGAAATGGAGCTGTCATTTTGATCTTTGCCATAGTTGGTTTCGGTTTATTTTCCCAATTCTGATTTTATTGTATTGCTGTAAAAAAATTGGAATTAGGTTGTATAGAATATTTGCTATAAAAATTGAAAACGCCAAAAGAAAATGGCCGGTAACAAATCCATAAACGCCCGTCAACAGAAAAAATATCAGACAAACCCAATGGAAACGTTCATACATGGCAATTGTCTTTAAATATTGGTGTGCGTGAGCTTTGCTCTTCATTGAAGAGGCACTGATTGATTTTGTTTTGGAATTGACAATATCTCCATTTTGAACAAACTTTCTTATGAATTTGATCCCATACCTTTCATAAGTCTTATTGTCTGCACTTAACGCAAGCTTATAAAAAAAATTCTCTGGAAGAAACGCAAAAAGTAACGCTACGCCTAGAGATATATAGAAATAGGAACTCGCTATTCCTTCTTTGTACCAAAACAAAAATACAGGCGCGAAACACAGTATCGTCCAAAATAGATTTATAATCTGATTTAGAATGTCTCGCTTATATGTTTTTTTCTGACCTCGCATAAATATTTAATCTGTTTTCAAGAGGGAATACAAATTCAGATCGACATATTTGTCATGGACAAATTTTCTTTGTATTGCGCCTTTGGCAAAACTTTGATTATAATTCCCCCCAATCTTTGGACAGATTTTGTTAACAACTAAGTGATATCCGGTTTTTCATTATGCTGCTTTTTTGGATATCATTTTATAAACCGTCGCCGGGGTTTCATCCTCCAGGCTCTGGTGTCTTCTTTGATGGTTGTAATATTCAAAATAGGTGTTCAATCCTTGATAGCACTGCAGGCCATCACTTGCCGGAAACAAATATACATGTTCATATTTAACACTCCTCCATAACCGTTCGATAAATATATTATCGATAGCCCGTCCTTTGCCGTCCATGCTGAGCCGGATCCCCTGATCTGGATGGGTGACCCAGTCACAGAATTCATAGGCAGTAAACTGGCTGCCCTGATCGGTGTTGAGTATTTCCGGAGTGCCGTACTGTTCAACAGCGGCCTGTAGAGTATGTCTGCACCATTCCGAACTCATCGTGTTAGATAAGGACCAGCCTACCACATAACGGCTGTATAGGTCAATAATGGCACATAAATACAGATAACCGCCCTGCACGGGAATATACGTGATATCCATGGCCCATACCTGATTGCAGCGTTCTACCTTGAGACCCCGTAAAAGATATTTAAAGACACGGTGCTGCAAACCTTGGCCTCTTTTACTCGTATTGGGCTTAGGACCGACGGCCGAGAGTCCCATCAGACGGTAAAGGCGTTCAATACGTTTGGGATTGACCTGATAGTTTTTATCTTTCCGCAGCCAAGTGGTCATCCGGGGGACACCCAGCCACGGATGTAACAGATACTCTTCATCGATCAGGCGCATCAGTTCCAGGTTCAGAGCGGTCTCCATCACAGGTTTATAGTAAAAACTGCTCCGTGATACTCCGATCAGCTCACACTGACGGACAGTACTCAAGTTTGCGGCCTTGTCAACCAGCTGCAGCCGTTGCTGCTTAGTTCTGTTCATGACAAGGCTTTTTTTAAAAAATCAATCTCGATCTTCTGCTGACCGATCACTTTCAGGTAATGCTCCTCTTTCTCCTGGGCCTCGGTCTTGGCATCTTTCACCGGGCGGTCAAAAACAGCATTTGCATTATCCAAAAACTGAGCCTTCCAGGCGCTGATCTGTGTCGGGTGGATCTCGTGCTTACGACCCAATTCCTGGATCGTGTAACGCTCGCTCAAGGCTTCCAAAACCACCTTGGTCTTGAAGTCCGATGTGAATTTTCTTCTGCTCATAATACAGTAAATTTAAACAAATATATAATTTAATCTACTGTCCGAATTTCGGGGGGAATTATATTTAGAAAAATGGAGTTAGTTGCTCACGCTTCTGTTGTATAGCTTCTCAGAAGAAAACGGTTCGGAATGGATTTTGAAATCTATTCAAGAACGAGGATGGGTTTTGCCTATGATTTGCATATCGACGAATTGTGTTTATTCTTCTTTATGGGAATGAAAATAAAATATAGGTTCACTTTGAAAACTTAAAGATGCATTTATAAGTAACCCTTGGCAGTTTGCATCAAAAAACCTAGGCAACCTAGCTCGAACAGAAACTTTATCACAAAAGCAGATGAAAAACCGGGTAGAGGAAAATATACATCTTGAATTAATTAACGAAATTCATGCGAAGGCCATTTTCGAAATGGTTGATCGAAACATCAAGCATTTGAGTCGTTGGTAATCCCGCGCCTTTATTTTCTCTCGTTGTTGTTTTTGTTCTTTTTTTTTTGGCTGCGAAATCGTTAATTAAAACTGTTTGATAGTCAGATGTTTGTGCGGTAACATTGTACAATGATGGTGCAAAGGTCTGGCCGACAGCGTCTCCATTCAATCATTGTACAATGTTTGCGCGTATAAGTCTGATATTCAGCAGGAAAGGGAATGTTCGAAATCTGTTAAAAAAAAGTCTGAAAACACACCTCCAATGTCGGTGCAAAGAACACACTACGAGGCTTGAAACTTCGGGGTGGCAGGATTGCCCGCTCACTTCGTTCGCTTCGGCGATCCCGAAAGGGGGGAGGCCAAAAGCAAAAAAGCCCTCACTTGCGTGAAGGCTTTTCGCGGTTGTCGGGGTGGCAGGATTC
>CAYNZH010000026.1:7962-32549 GCA_964401685.1 uncultured Sphingobacteriaceae bacterium | reverse complement strand
GGTATCAATTGAGATGGCAGTGAAAGGCTTAAAACCAGTCTGCTCTGCGCTTAAGCTGTAGGACGCTTCGGGCTTTAAATTGAAACGGAAACTGCCATCCGCTTGCGAATGAATGACCGTTTGCTCGTTTTGATTGGTTCTCTCAATGAGCTTTACCTGAGCGTTGGACACAGGCATTTGGGAGGCAGCATTTAGCACACGTCCTTGCAGATCAACTTTGACCTCACGATTTATATTAAATTGATAAATATCATCCAAACCCTGTCCGCCCCTACGGTTTGAGGCCAGATACCCAACGTAGGTTTGATCAAATCGCGCGCTGAAATCATCGGCCGGCGAGTTTACCGGATACCCAAGGTTTCTAATCGCTTTGGATCCTTTTGATCGGACAAATACATCCAGTCCCCCCATCCCAACGTGGCCATTCGACGAAAAGTAAAAGTTTCCAAGTCTATCCATGGACGGCGACCGTTCGTCATGCATGGAATTGATCTCCGGCCCCATGTTGACAGCATCTCCCCAGCCACCATCTGCTGTGCGGACAACATAATACACATCTGTCCCACCAAAACCTCCCGGCATGTCCGACACAAAGTAGAGCGTATCACCACTCATTGAGAGAAATGGGTCACCGACCGACCACTCCGTAATATTATTGAACTTAAAAGGCTTAGGATTTTGCCCCCAATCAGCTGCTGTCAATTCATTTGAATAAATTTCAATATTGACCGTGGCAAGCCTTTTTGCCTGACGACGCTCCCTGGACGTCAGCGGGCGTGTTACTGAAAAATACACTTCATTTCTTGCCGACGATGTCGTAACCGGGCCCACATGGTGCGTAGCATCAAACCACTGGGTCGGATGGTTACTGACCTGACCAGACTGGCTTTGATACAGACTCAAGTAAGGATTTCCGGTCCAGCCATACGTCTTATCAGAACCTTGATCCCCAGTCCCTCTGTCCGAAGAAAAAATTATTCTATCTTGATACCTGGTCGCACCAAATTCGCTAAAATTGGTGTTTAGATGCCGTAGGTTTTCAATCTCGTGAGCCAGCGGCGGATTTTCCATCCAGACAATAGACGAATCGGTAGATCTATAAAGAATTTCCAGTTCATCCAGAGAAATCGTCCGATCTTCTCGCTGGCTAAGGCGCTGATACTGCGCTTTTGCCTCCCTAAACTTGGCATTGCTTCTCAAAGAGTGCCCGTATTTCAGTATAGCCTCGGGCTCCGTATTGTCCTGGTTGGCCAGTCGTCCATACCATAACTCCGCATTTTGAAAATCTCGCATTTGATAATACGACTCTGCCAGACCTTTCATGGCATGCAAAGTTTGCCTCTTTTCAAAGGCCTCCTGATAATACTTTACAGCAATTGCATAGTTGAAGGATTCGAACTCCTTATCCGCAACTTTCAAAAGCGCGTATTGTCCAAATGCAGATACCTGCAATGCCAACAAAAAAAGTAAACTAACTACATATTTTTTCATAATATTTTGTTGGAGTGTTCGATTGTTTTCAATTAAAAGAAGCGAGGCGTACGCTCTCTGATTCCTTGTTTAATGATAGAATATCCGATCGAAATTTCATGCGTTCCTCCCAGATTGTTCATGGTACTACTCAAAGGATAATCAAAGGAATAACCAACGCGTATGTTATTTCTAGCGGCAAACTCTGCAAGCGCAATGACTGAATTTCGCCCTGAAAGGCCTTTCATTGCATCGTCACCCGTAAGCCAACCTGTCCTGTACGAGGCACCTACGGTGACAGACTCGGCAATCAGAACGGCCGCGTTCAGGTCGAGAGTCCAAGCTTGGTTTTCCGGGTTATTGGCCGTTTTCAACAGGGTCGACGGTTTGAACAAAAAATCATGCGCAAGGGGAATCAATCCCCCTGCTTGCACAAAATAATGTCTCGAAGGCTGAATGGAGCGCTTATTATCGTTAAAAACAACTGAGGATAAAAGGTTTTCAGCACCGGCTCCGGCGAAAAACAGAGGGCTGTGGTAAAATACCCCGATTCTCACGTCCGGCAAAAACATACTTTCCAGAGTAAGAGGCTCAGGATCACCGGTGATGATTCCAGAGTTGTCATAGGAACCGTGCACAATCCCCGCACCAATACCGAAGGAAAGACGCCTGGTTCCGGTTTCCTCAAGCTGCAATCTATACGCATAATTCAGATATGAAGCGGTTCTTCTCTCCCCTCCGACCCGGTCATTGACAATATTGAAACCCAAGCCTACTCTATCGTTATTGGTTGCCATGTCAGCGGCGAAGGCAAGGGTCCTGGGGCCCCCATCCATGTTGGTCCACTGTGTCCTGTAGTAGCTGTGTAGATTCAGGTCCCCCTTATAACCCGCATACGCAGGGTTTATATATAATCCGTGGAACATGTACTGGCTGTATTGTGCGTTTTGTTGGGCCAACACAGTCATGGTGCTTATTACCGTCAGAACCAAGGTAAATATGATAGATCTTTTCATCACTTTTGTTTTAATATTCTTTATTATCTAATCGTAGTGTTTCTAACAATGGCAATCGGGCCACGATACAGGCTGACCGAACCGTTTTTGCTGACTTCAAGGATATAGAAGTAAGTCCCTTCCGGTAAGCTTCCTCCATCCCAGTCGTTATTGTATTGATTGCTGTGGTAAACCCGGTTACCCCAACGGTTGATAATGGTCAATTCTCTCTGGTCGTACTGCATCAACCCTTTAATGGTAAACCTATCGTTCAGACCGTCTCCATTTGGCGTAAACAAGTTTGGAATTAGCAATTCCGAATCTACAGGGGTGGGATCCGTATCATCCCGATCATCAGGTTCGTCGTCGTCAGGATCCTTACTGTCGCCCCAAACCTCAATTCCGTTGGTGATCGTTCCAGATGCCCGTTCATCCACTTTAGCGCGGATGGAAACTCGGATTTCGCCACCGTTGGAAATAGCTCCAGTGGTGGTCACAGTCGCCTGGTTGGCATTGCCTTGTATAGTTGCCATTCCAGCTGTCACCTCGTATCCAAGTATAGTCAACCCAGTTCCCGGTAGTTCTCTCAATGTGAGCTGATCACCGGATGGAATTGATTCCGGACCATTATTTCTGATTACCACGGTAAATGTAGTTTCTTCTCCTGCGACAACCCGGGCTTTATCTGAAGTCTTCACTATAGATAAGGTATAAGCATCCCCGACAGGTATTGGAGGAGTGTCATCCTCATCATCCGGATCATCATCTGGATCTGAATCTGGACCCCAGACCGAAATACCGTTGGTTATTGTAGAACCAGCTTCAGCAACGACCTTCGCGGTTACTTTCACAGTGATCGTACCGCCTTTAGCAATATCCGAGTTGATTGTCAGACTGGCTTGGTTACCACTACCTGAGATGGTCGCATCGCCGGAACTCACAGCATAGCTTTCGATCTGTAGTCCCTGGCCAGGACGCTCTTCAAGGAGTACGCTAGATCCTGCCTTCAACACTCCAGGGCCGTTATTGGTCAGGGTCAGCGTAAAGCTCGCGGTTCCACCAGAAATGACTGTGGCTTGGTCGGAGACCTTCGTGATACCCATGATCGCATCGTTGTTCACAGGAATATCCGGAGTCGGAACATCGTCATCTGGTTCGTCGGTTTCCGGATCTTTTTCCGGACTCCAAACTTTCACCCTATTGGAAACATAATCAGGTGCATCAGCGTCAACGACTGCAACCGCTTTGAATACGATGGACTCATTTACACCCAACACTTGATTGGTGGTCAGCGTGACATTGTTATTGGTATTTGTCAATACCGCAGGACCCGAAACAAGCTCGTATGAAGTGATGGTCAATCCCGCACTAGGAAGTTCCTGTACACGAATTGCACTTCCACTTGGGATGGTATTGGGACCCTGGTTGGTGACCGTGATCGTATATTCTATCTCTCCACCTGCTTCGACCGAAGTAACATTAGCGACTTTGGTCAGCTTAAAGCCTTTGACCGGCTGCGGAATAACTGGCTCATCAGGTGAGTCGGTGTTGTTATTTAGATTTGGATCCTCATCGTCACCGCTGATCGTACCATAATTGATATAATCTCCAGATGCAAGCACCCTCGCGGTAATGGTCAACGTTTCTACCTGACCGACGGTCATGTCACCTATATTCCAACGATGGTTGTTGGCATTGTAGGATCCGGTCGTCGCGGTGGACGATACATACCTGTAGCCAGAAGGAAGCTGATCCAGCACCCATGCACCTGTAGCATCGCTCGGGCCGTTGTTTGTCACTTCCAAAGTAAACGTGATCTGGCTGCCAACGAAAGGTCTGTTGTTATCGACAGTTTTTTCGATCGCGAGATCAGCGATTACGTCTATCGGAACCGGTGGAATGTCGTCTTCATCATCTGGATCATCCTCTGGCGGTGTCTCAGGGCCCCAAACCGAAATTCCATTGGTAATTGTACCCCGTGCAGTCTCAGACACTTCTGCATGAACACGTACAACAATTTCCGCGGAAGTCGCAAGAGATCCTGTCGTTGTCAGAGAAGCCTCATTTCCGTTGAAAGAGATGGTAGCTGGTCCCGAGACAACCACAAAATTGGTAATCTCTACCCCAGTTCCCGGCCGCTCCAACAGTCGGATTACCTCCCCTTGGGGTATGGCAACTGTACTGTTGTTTCGAATTGTAATGGTGAAGGTCGTTGTAGACCCAGCAATCACCCGCGCGTCGTCTGCTGTCTTATATACAGACAGATCTGTCGCAAGGACAAAGGTCACCGTCTGTGGGCTGCCGCTGATAGCACCGCCATCAACTTCGGCCGCTACTTCAACATCTCCAGGAATAGAGCTTGTCAGGTTTAGAACGGCTTCGCCGTTGGCATCGGTACGAATAGTCTGCGCCCTATTGCCCAGATTCACATCCGTGATTAAGAACGCTACATCTTTATTGCGTATCGGATTGCCGAACGCATCTACTATTTTCGCTAGAAGTCGATTCTGATCAACCCCATCGGCGTTTGCATTATTTTTAATGATCGTCAGCGTGCTCTTATCATGATCAACTGCACCGGCGACAAAAGTTACTGTCCTGGGGCTTCCGTTTACCGCAGTACCCGCCACTTCAGCAGATACACTTATGTTGCCGATTACTGTACTGGTGATGGCTAGAGGAGCCTGTCCACTCGCACTGGTATTTACTGTCAGTGATTGTGTGCTACCATCAAGGTCTACATAATCGAAGTCCACTGCCGCACCGGCTATTGGATTGCCAAAGGCGTCTACGATTGTCGCAAGCAGTCTGTTCTCGTCAAAACCATCGGCGACAGCATTGTTTTTGGTCACGACGAAAGTGCTTCGGTTATAATCGATATCACCAGCAACAAAAGTGACCGTTTTCGGGCTGCCGCTGATCTGAGTACCTCCCACCGCTGCAGCCACGACTGCGTCGCCAGACTGCGTACTGGTAAGTGCAATTCTTGATTTACCGTTTGCGTCAGTTGTCACTGTTTGCGTACGGGTGACATTGTTTACATCTGTAATCGTAAATACAACGGCTTGACCACTACGCGGATTTCCGGTGGCATCAACAATGGTAGCTTCTAGAATATTTTCGTCAACCCCATTGGCGACCGCATTATTTTTGATAACGACAAGTTCGCTTCGAGCATGGTCTACTGGACCGGCAATAAAGGTAACGGTGCGCGGTGAGCCGACGATCGTCACGCCCGGAGTCGCTGCCGCAACGACAACTTGCCCCGGCGTGGTGCTCGTTAGTGCTAGCAAAGCTTTTCCGTTTGCATCAGTCGAGATAGTTTCGGTGGAAACGGCATTTCCAGGACGGGTAATCGTAAAGGTGATAACCGCATTTTCAACCCCGTCGCCTCTGGTATCCAGAATGGTTACTTCCAGACGATTTTCGTCCACACCATTTGCCAAGGCGTTGTTTTTAACGATGTCCATGCGGCTGTCTGACCTATTGATCGGTACAACCGGGTCGTCTGGTGTGTCTTCGTTGTTGGTCAGATCCGGATCATCTTCGTCTCCGTCGACAGAACCTGTATTTGTATAATTTCCACTAGCCAGAACTTTCGCAGTAATGACCAGCGTCACGCTTTGGTTATCGTCAAGGTCACCGATTTCCCATAGGTGGGTAGTTTCGTTATAAGAACCTTGTGTCGCGCTATGGGATACGTATTCAAAACCATCAGGCAGCTGATCAGTGACGACAACACCGCTCGCGTTGCTCGGACCCTGATTGGTGACTGTAAGCGTAAACGCGACGTTTTCGTCCACAAAGGGGAAGTAATTATCGATCGTCTTGTCGATCGCCAAATCAGTAGATTTCACCACAGGAATCGGATCTGTGTCGCTGTCGACTGGCGGATCCGTCTGCGGGATACCTGGTCGCCAAACGGACACGCCGTTGGTGATTGTACCGCTAGCCGAAGGATCGATCGTTGCATGGATCCTCACCACAATCTCGGCATCAATCGCAACAACTGCGTTGGTACGAACGACCGCCTCAAGTCCATTTGAAGTGATCGTCGCCGCGCCAGAAAGGATTTCGTATCCTGTAATGGTAACACCAGTACCAGGTCGCTCTCTCAATCTGATTTCAGCACCGTTGGGCATGAAGGATGGACCGCGATTGGTCAACGTGACTGTAAAGGTAGTCGGCGTTCCCGCGATCACCGAAGCTTGGTCAGCGACCTTGAGCACATCGATATTAGAAATCAGCACAACGGGGATGTCAGTTCCCGGGTCACCTGAATCATCAGGTTCATCAGGATTGTCATTGTCCAGTGGTGGATACGTCGGAGTTCCTGGATCGCTTGGCGAACGTTTGATCAGGGCGACATTGGAAATCTCCTGGACGCCAACCAAATTGTTATTCGCCCGCACTGTAAAGCTAACAGTCGCGGTAGCTCCTGCGGCCACATCGATTCCAGTCCAGGTAAGTGTACCTGAGGACAAGGTTCCGCCGTTGCTTGCTGATCCAGCCACATAGGTGGTTCTTTGCGGAATGTTATCGGTGATGAGCAGGTCATTTAGATTGGCACCTGAATTATTTCTGACATGTATGGTATAGGTAATTTCCTCTCCACCGCTGACATAGTCATTTCCGGTGTTCACCACATAGCTTTTCCAGCCGTCAACGTCGAACTCCATCAAATTGACCGGTACACTGGCGATCGATTTACATTCGCCGACCGCAACAGCTGTGTATGCACCTAAGTCATTGGCAACATTAACCGAGTTGATCACCAGTGTACTGCTTGTTTCTCCGGTGATTAGCGTTCCATTTCTGTACCATTCGAAGGTCGTGCCAGCGGCATACGTCGCAGCATTTGAAATGGTCAGGGTGATTTGATCCCCATTTTGAACGAAAATATTACCGTCCGGCGAAATTATTGGCTGGGCGACCTCCGTAATACGAATCTCAATCTCCTGCCTGTAGTCTCCACTTTCGCAGCCGAAACGGAAAGCTTGTACATATACTTGCCTTACAGTTCCCGCTGGCCAGCTTTGGATTTCTGCCAAAGTAATTTCAGTTCCGCCCGTTGCGGCGTCGTATAATTTAAACTGATCACACTCGTTGGTCGGCATCTGAATTGTCGAGCCTTCACACAAGGAGACAAAGTAAATGTCATTGACATCGTCAAATTCCAGTCCCGGAACCGTGACTTTCGGAACATTTTTTACTTCGTAAATTCTCAGGTTTTCGAGACCACTGACAACCCCGCCGCTCAGAATTTTGATTCTATCAAACGGCTGATCAGTGGTAAACGTTAGATATCCTGTTGTGTTTCCAGTCAACAGGCTTAGTGACAATAGTCCGCTGTTGAGGGTGGTAGGCGTTCCGACCTCCTGATCGCCCAGGTATCTCTGGATTACAAAACTTCCAATTACATTTAGGTCCAGTAATCCGGTGGGGATACCAATTTTTATCAACATGGAATCGCCAGCCAGAGATGGTTGGTTAAAGGTAATGTCCAGTTTACTTCTTACCGCAGCACCGACAAGATTGTATAGAACTGCGTAGGTATCCATATCATTGTCAACGGCGTTCCCAGCATTCGTTACTGCTGTGAGGCCACTTGCAACATCCAAACCGCCAACCATGCTTTCAAAACCGGTAAGTATGTCCAGTGCACCAGGTGTGCAATCAGCTAGCGTGCTCGCATTTTGATGATAATATGCATCATACACACGAACAGATTGGAGGGTATTGATGACGCCGGGAACTATGGAAACCCGCACCGCATCGTATTCTGCAGGTGAACCCCCAGAAACCGGAACAAACGTAAACTCGAATTCGTTGACACCGTTGATAGCCGAAACAAGGTTCTGATCCACTACGATGGCAGGTCCTACAGGTGTGCTATTTCTAAAGGCCTGAACAGTGATACCACCGTTGACCGTTGCCGCTCCGTATTCACGCCCAAGTTTAATGGTTACCGGCGTGCCGGCAGGAATATTTTGATTCCAGCTCAAAGTCTGTGACGTCCGGCCGGTCAATACACCGTTTAATAGATTGACAGTTTCTGTTAATAGCGAATAGGTCTGTGGGTTGCCGTCTGCTGCCCGGTTTGGATTTGTCACAGTCCCCAGAGGCACACCGAGCAGGCTACTGACCGAGGTGACGGTTCCATTGTTGGCATAGACCCTGTTGAAGACGAAATTACAACCATCCGGATCAATGACGTTGACCACAACATCCACGTAATTTGTACAGGAAGTACCCGTAGCGCTATAACGGAACGTATAAATTCCGGCTTGGTTGAACTGTACTGTCCTATTTCCGTCAATTGTCAGTCCGTCGAGGGATTGCCAACCTGAGGAAGTAGCGTTGTCCGCAGTAGCATTAGGTAGCTGCAAGGACTGTCCCATCGCTACAGAATAGACAGAGGATCCATTGAGATTGATCGTTGGATCAGGATCAATTCCCACCGTGACTGCCACGCGAACCGAGGACTCCGTACAGCCAGCGCTAGTGGCAGACGCATAATAGGTGGTTTCGTAAGCGATTTCACCGGCATTGAAAATTGCACCTTCGTGTAGTTCATTACCGCCGACTGGCGCATCGTACCACCGGATAATATCCGTATTGACACCGGGAGTCGCAGTAAGTACGACATCAGTGCCGGTACATACCACCATATTACCCTGAGCGTCAACATCGTTGATGGTGGGTCTGCTGGCAGAGCGGGCGACTTCGTGTATACGTAAATTTGCAACCAAATTAGCGCTCAAAACGCCGGACAACTCGATCTCTGCTCTATCGTAGCTTACTCCGGGCTGGACTGAGAATGTTACTGGCTCACCGTCAGCAAACAATCCCAGCAAGTCCAAACCAAGAATACCCAGGAGCTCATCTCCCAGATCGTCTATGGAATAACGGGTAACTTGTGTATTATTATGGTAAAGGTTAATATAAATATTACTCAGCAAAGCCACATTTGCTATTTCCTGGGACAAGCTCAGCGTAATTTTCAATTCGTCGGTAGGCAAGCCTTCTGAGCTAAAATAGAAGTGTTGACGAGTAGTACCTGCGACGCTGAGGGCACCGGGATTTAAGACTGAAAATGTATTCAAGTTGCCGTCGATGGCCCTTTCTAAATTTTCGCCGACATTTCCGTTTATGTTCGCAGGATTGAGCGTGACACCGGTGACGTCGTAGCTCGTCCCGAAAGCACTGCCGCAATTGTCGGTTGCCGTGGAATAAAAAATATCATAAACGTCTACATCCAAGCGGCTTCCAAGAATTACAGCCGTGACATCCGTTGTAATTTGGATGCGGTTGTAGGGGCTGCTTGGCGTAATCGCAGCATAAATGTTTCCATCAGCCGCAGTGAGAATACGCGCCTCATCCGTATTAAAAGAACCGGGAATCGTACCTTCCGCTACCTGGCTTCCTCCGTTGAAAGCTTCGATGGTCATGGAAAGGTTTCCTCCGATGAGGGTTCCTACGATCTCTCCAACTGTTCCGCCGAGCAGATTGGCAACGAATCCATCTTCGTCATCCAGGCGGATAAAAGTCGTTGTATAGGCCGGGACGAGATGATCATAGGCGACCAATAACTCACCATCGTAGGATCCCCCACCCCCAAACACACCGCCGTATGCGCGTAAGCGGGCAAAATTGTTGCTATTTCCATTTATGGCACGACCAGGGTTATCTGTGTTATCAGAACTAATTACAGAAGTCGGTCGCACGACCGACTGGGCCTGGGCATTTTGGAGAAGCCCAGCGGCACCTAACTGAAACAAAAGCAGACAAAAAATTGTTGAAATTTTTGACGCTGTTTTAGTAAATATTATTTTCATATGAGGATAATTGCATTTTACTATCAACCAAAGATACTTGTTTCAGTTTTTGAAGAAGGGATACAATTCGTTCAGAAGTTTACACTTTGTTCATCTTGTTCATTTAGAGTGTAACTTACCACCATTTCAAATAGTTATGTTAGTTTCGTTGACAATTAACCATTAATAACAAATTGCGGCCCGGAATTTATCGTTCGAAAAATAAACTGTAAATCATTCGGATTGCGTATATTAACCCCAGAATGCTGCCAAAATGAACAGGACTTTCACAAAACGATGAATGTACACTACAGGAATTATATTGATCATTTAAGACGTGAGGTTTCCTCCCATTTTAACGGAAAGGAAATCATGTCCAGCGACTGTTTCCTACTATCCCACGAAATTCAGGAGAAAACAGACAAGCGGGTGAGCGAAACGACGTTAAAACGATTTTTCGGCTTCACAAGTGGCAATCATAATCCTTCGCAATATACGCTCGATGCGCTTTCTGAATACTGTGACTTTACTTCGTGGAACCACTTTAAAAGAGAGCTAGATGCGCTACATGTAGAAAATTCTGCGCACCCAGAGTGGCACGAAATTAAAGTTTCTCTTTCTAAAACCTCAGAATTTAACCTAAATATAGTTAGACGAAAAACGCCCGATTGGAACGACAAGTTGTTAAGTAGACCGTGGGTTCATAAGTATTTTAACCGGTTCGAGCATGCACCTTTCAATGTCGCGCTGCTGCATGCGCCTGCCGCTTATGGGAAAACCCTCGCGATCTGCAAATGGCTCGAGGAAAAGTTAAGCAAATCCGCAAGTGACATTGTACTATATACTAATAGCTTATCCCTTTTTCAGAGCGCAGTATATGGATTCAATCCCCACCGTTGGCTGGCAAATGTATTTGAATTAACATCGCCGCATTCCTTAGATCTGTTTCTGGACCGCTACAAACAGTCTGCTCCGGGTTTTCTACATGTGGTCATCGACGATGTCAATGAAGAAGTCCTGAATGAAAGGCAGTATTATGCTGTACTAAACAACGTATTCGACATGATAAACCAATATTCGTGTTACGATTGGTTAAAATTTACACTCATTGTCAGAACAAACATTTTTGAAAAACTGAAGAAAAAGATCACCAGGAACAATCAGAAACATTGGTACCTCGACAAACATTGTGAACTGCTGGAGAACTTTAAATTTTCGACTATAGAACTAAGCTTTCTCCTGAACAAAAACGGCGTTGACCATAATATAGGGGAAATTGCTGTCTCCACTAGTTTTCAACGGCTCAGAACCCCCATAAACTTGGAACATTTCACAAAACTCAGAGAAAGCAATCCTCATGTTGACTTTCGTTTTGACGAGGTGAACTATTTTTTGGTGTACGAAATGTTTTTGTGCAACGAGACCCTGATGAGATTGTTTCATCAAAGCAGTGCCGAACATTTGAGAGAACTTGTGATCGGTACGCCGGTGCAAGAGGATCGACATAGCGATAACGTAGCTGGTAGTCATGGGCGGAAGTTGCCTGTGTATATGCAATGGATGGAAATTTTCGACGAGCTCATCGGCCAGGGAATTATGATTCAGGACAGTCAGGAGGGCGTGTACTTTGCAGACTTTTATTTTAAAGGATTTTTGATTGCATATACCTTGTACCATAAAGCAGAGCCTGGCGTGCTGAATCACCACGCAAGGATTACCGAGCTATTGAGTGACGATGCGGCTTTGGCAAAAATCGTGAGCTCCTGGATTCTATTTTTTCAGATTGAAGATCTTTCTTGCGAAGAGTGGCTCAGCGAAAAGCAGGATTTTGGGGATTTTTTGACTGCGGATGAAACCCTGTATTACACAACCGCATTTGCGGCACACCTCTACAATCTGGGAACTCCAGACTACCAAGTGCGGATTCGCGACGCCTTTTTATTTCAGGGAAGTATCTTCAAAATCATCTATTTTTCCGGGCTGAGTTATACCTTGCTCAAGCGAAGCATAATGGCGCTGCTGCAGCTCGGTTTTGATCGCCCCTGTGAATTTCAGTTGAGGTTGAGCCTTGCGGTGTTTGCATTTATGCGCTGGGATGAGGAACTACTGATCAAGCAACTCGAAACCATGGCCGAGCTCCAAGAGTCGGTCAAAAAGCCTTGGAGTGTAGACCCTGCACGTGGCTTGTCGGCGCTTTATAATTTTATCAAATATGATAAAGTGGATACTCAGCTGATCCCGCACTTATTCAATAGGGACTATGTCAAAGAGGCACGGAAATACCGCGAAGATGAAATGTTTGCATTTGAATTTGTGGGTTATCTTTTGTTACTATTGCACCCGGACCGGGAGGTCGCTGGTCACTACCTGAAAACCATCAATCATAAACTGAGTCGGGTTACGGATGATAACGAAATCGGTTTCTTTATTTATTATTTCCTTTCAAAGTTAGTTGGTCCGCAAGAAAATTCTGCGCTCTTTCCGGAACAGGATCCAGTGTACCATCGGTATTTAGCTTGGTATAATTCTATCAGTAATCCTAATTTGCTGCAGATTCTGACTCATATTTTGGTTTTGCACATAGATTTCGCGTACGGAGTCGACTATGCGAGCATCAAAGAGAAGACGGACGAAATCGAAAGCCGCCTGGAACCTCTGGGGTACAGGGTGCTGAACAAGTATTACGCTGTGATTGCGACGCGTAATGGATGTCTGATTCATCGCTCACCGGTGCCTGCTCAGGCTCAGTCCTAGGATTTTCTAGGCCCAGGCTTTATCTCCTTTTTTGTAGGGATAATCCCCGTCGTAACGTCCCGGAATCTGCACATATCTGAGTGCTTTCGTCGCGCCGAGTTCAGAGGTAAAGAAGCCGAGCAAAGTCAGCTGTTTGAACAGGTGAAAAAAGTGATTAGGGTCTTCACTGGTTTTTTCTCGTTGGTAGTGCTTGGCTTCCTGATCGATCTCATGAACGAGCTGGGTACGATTATTTGCTGAAAGTGTTTGAAATCTGCCCCCGAACCTGGATTTAGATCTTTTCTCGATTGTCTCTAATCCCTGAAGGAAAATCTCCTGGTCTTCAGGTGTGTAGCAGTCTCTTACCATTACTGGAATAAAGGTGCCCACTCCTGCTTCTTTCGCTCCAGGGCTGTCGGTTTTGGGCAAGATTGCCTCTGCGACATCGCCAATGAAATCCTGGGTACTTGGTTCAAAAAGGTAAGCGACTTCTTTGGCTGCAGGCTTGCTGCATCCTTGCATGAACAGATTGGCCCCGACAATGGTTCCTCCCATGATCCATGCCACCTGCTTTAATGCTTCTCTCCTATTCATAGTTTTCTCTCCCTCGTTTTTATTCTATGAAAAATCGTAGTTTACTTCCCAGCCTGGTCGGTAAGCTCTTTTGACAAACTGGTTAACCTGGTCAAAATTGGTGACACGCATCTGTTCATTGTCCCAAAGAAGTTTGAGATTGCGTCCTATATATCGATTGTCGACCCGTAGATCGGATCCTCTGATCGCGAGATTAGACATGAGTAATGCTTCTGTCAGCGGTCCGGCTATATCGAAGGGCGCGCTGACTTCCATGTTTCCGTATCCCGCTATGCAAGCTTCCACCCACTGGGCATAGTGTCCGTTGGCGCCGCCTGGAACCCGCGCGTATTTCTGCGGTACCTGGACCATTTCTGTGAAGGATGTGGGCAAGAGTCGCGGATTTTCTGCGTAGCAATCGGCCAGTACTTTGCCTTTTGTTCCGACGAAAAGGATTCCGTTTCCTCCGTCACCAAAAATTTCATTTGGCCCGAGTTCTTCTGGTCTTGGGGGCTGAATGCCGCCGTCCATCCAATGGATAGTGACGTCGCCTGTGGTTTTTTCGGTTTTGGGGAAGGTCATGATGGCATAGCTCGATGGAGGGCAGCTCTCGGGGAAATAACCCCGTTTAAACTCGTCCACGTAGACGCTTCCGACACTGGCCTGGACATCTTTGACATATTGCAATCCCAGTATACTAAACGGAGCTTCCATAATGTGACAGCCCATGTCGCCGAGAGCTCCGGTACCGTAGTCCCACCAGCCGCGCCAGTTGAAAGGCACTAGCTTGTCGATGTAGTCAACTTCCGGCGCGGTTCCCAGCCACAGATCCCAGTCCAGGGTGGACGGAACTTTCGCCTTTTGTGCAGGCCACTGTATGCCTTGGGGCCATACGGGTCTGTCCGTCCAACAATAGATGGTGTGGACATCACCGATAATGCCCGCGTCTATCCACTCCCGCATGATTCGAACGCCGTCCCCGGATGCCCCTTGATTGCCCATTTGGGTAACCACTTTATGCTTTTTAGCTGCGTGGGTGAGAACGCGGGCCTCCCATACATCGTGGGTCAAGGGTTTTTGAACGTATACGTGCTTGCCCAGCTGCATTGCCGCCAGGGCCTGGATGGCGTGGTTGTGGTCTGGTGTCGCAATGGAAACAGCGTCTATATGCTTATGCTCCTTATCAAGCATTTCCCTGAAATCCCTAAAGTATTTCGCTTTGGAAAAACGTTCTTTGGAGTTGGCCGCTCTTTTGTCGTCGACATCGCAAAGGTATGCGATCTCAGCTTTTCCACTTTCATGGAACATCCTGAGGTCTGAGTCGCCCTTTCCGCCTACGCCTATGCCCGCGATGACCAGTTTATCGCTGGGTGCTGTGTAGCCGGGGCCTCCGAGAACGTGTCTCGGGATGATCATAAATCCTGCTGCTGCCGCAGCGCCTGTTTTTATAAAGTCCCTTCTATTGGTTTCCATGTGTATATGATATTAAATATTTGATGTTAAATATTTCCTTTTTTCAGTTCGCTGACCGCGAAATCAGCCGCACGCGCTGTCAAGGCCATATAGGTCAGCGAAGGGTTAACGCAGCTGGCAGACGTCATACAGGCGCCATCAGTAACGAAAACGTTCTTGGCATCCCAAACCTGGTTATTGGCGTTGAGTACCGAGGTTTTCGGATCGCGCCCCATGCGCGCCGTCCCCATTTCGTGAATGCCCATGCCAAAGGAGTACCCGCTGTCAAAGGTTCCTACGTTTTGGACTCCAATGGACTCGAGCATCTCCTTGCAATCTTCCATCATGTCCTTGCGCATTTTGATTTCGTTTTCTTTGATTTCCATGTCCATAGCGAGTACCGGCAGACCCCACTTGTCTTTCGTGTTTTTGTCCAGACTAATTTTGTTTTCATGATAGGGTAAAATCTCGCCGAAAGCGGTAAACCCTACCGTCCAGTTTCCTGGCTCACAAAGCGCGTCCTTCCAGGCACCACCTACGCTCATTTCTGCAACTTCTCCGGTCCATCTGCCTCTGCCCGCCGATCCTTGATACCCAAAACCCCGGACATAATCCCGCCTGTCATCGCCGACGTTCCGAAACCTGGGGATGTAAAGGCCAGTGGGTCGCTTTCCGTAAAAATACTTATCCTCATAACCCTCTATCCGGCCGTTGGCCCCGCATCGGAAATGGTGGTCCATGGCGTTGTGGCCGAGCTCCCCGCTACTGCTACCGAGTCCGCCCTCCCATACATCGGTCGCGGAATTCATGAGAATCCAGGTGGAATTAAAGGCCGAGGCACAGACGAAGATCACTTTTGCATAATACTCGTAGGTTTGATTGTTTTCCGCATCAATGATCTCCACGCCGATGGCTTTTTGGCTGTCCTTATCGTAAAGCAAGCGCGTGACAATGGAATAAGGTCTGAGTGTTAGATTGCCCGTGGCTACGGCGGGCGGAAGGGTCGAAGACTGGGTGCTGAAGTAGCCTCCAAAATTGCAACCTAGCCAACATTGATTCTGAAACTGGCAATTGACACGGCCCTCGTGGGGTACACTCAGGTTGGCTACCCGGCCCATAATAAAATGCCTCTTTCCGCCATAACTGGCTTTTATCCTTGATGCCAAATCCTTTTCGACGACATTCATCGGCATAGGAGGCAAAAAGTCGCCGTCGGGGAGAACATCGAGACCGTCTTTGTTACCGCTGATGCCGGCCCATTTTTCCGCGTAGGAATACCAGGGTGCAATGTCTTTATACCGTATAGGCCAATCGACCCCATGGCCATCTTTGAGATTGGCTTCAAAGTCCAGGTCACTGAATCTGTAGCTTTGACGGCCCCACATCAGGGATCGTCCTCCCACGTGATAGCCGCGAAACCAGTCGAATCGCTTTACTTCTGTATAAGGACTTTCTTTTTCGTTGACCCAGAAATCCAGGTTTTTTTCATTTAAGGGATAGTCTCGTTGCAAGACAGGATAATCAGCAATCATCTGCTGCGTACGGCCTCCTCTGTGGGGAAATTCCCAAGGGTGCTTTGTCGATGAGGGATAATCTTTGACGTGTTCTACATTCCGACCTCTTTCCAAAACTATAGTTTTCAGCCCCTTTTGGGTCAATTCTTTTGCGGCCCATCCTCCGCTTATTCCCGACCCAATGACTATGGCATCATAAGTATAACTTTCTTTTTTCATCATCATAGTTAATTTACTTCACTTCAGCCGGTTTGGGCAGTTTTTCATCCTTAAAGATAAACGCAAATAAGATCAGGACAACCAGGGCGATTCCTGCCGGGACCAGCCAGACGTTTTGCCACAGGGGAATATCGCCGCCCTGCACTCGGTAATGTTCTAAAACAAGTCCGGCAACCCAAAAACCTACAAGCTGACCAACGCCGTAGGTTGCCAGTGTGATTAGACCCTGCGCAGAGCTTTTATATTTTGGTCCGGCCTTGGCGTCGGTATAGATTTGACCTGAAACGAAGAAAAAATCATAACAGATTCCGTGTAGGGCTATACCTAAAATCAGCATGTACGTCAGCTCACCGGCATTACCATAAGCAAACAGGACGTACCTGACGACCCAGGCAAGCATGCCGACCAAGATGGTCTTCTTGAAGCCGTATTTCGCGAAAAAGACGGGCAACAGCAATAAAAAGAATGCTTCTGATATTTGGCCGATGGTCATCATTCCCGTTGGATTGGCAAGACCGACTTCAGTGAGAAACAGGTTGGCGTTTTGGTAATAAAATCCGAGCGGTATGCAGATCAGTACCGAAGCAATGAAGAATACCAGGAAATTTCTGTTGTAAAGCAGTTTGATCGCACTGAGGCCCAAAATCTCCCCCAAGCTGCTCGCTTTTTCACCAATTGTCTTCAACGGAGGTGTTTTGGGTAATATAAAGCTATGTAAAGCTTGTATCACTGAGGCAATTGATGCCATTAAAAATGTGTTTCTCAAAAGGTTGCCATCGCCATCCCATTGAAAGAGAAAGCTGATCGCCAGGCCAGGCACGATCCAGCCGATGGTGCCCCATACCCGGATTAGGGAAAATTCTTTCTCCGGCTTATGCATTTGGCGGAATGAAACCGAGTTGACCAATGCGAGTGTCGGCATAAACAATATCATATACCCGAGTACGTAAGGGTAAAAAACAGCAATATCGGTTGCGCGGTACATCATAAATAGCAGGACCGCACCCAAGAGATGTAGGAGGCCGAGTATTTTTTCGGCATTGAAATAGCGATCGGCGATCAGCCCGATGATAAATGGCGCGATTATCGCACCCCATGATTGGGTGGAAAAGACATTGGCCATTTCCAAACCGGATGCATCAAGATGTAAGGTCAGATATGTTCCCAAAGAGACAAACCAAGAGCCCCAAATGAAAAAATTTAGGAACATCATGAAAGATAACCTGATTTTGGTAGATAAGAGCATAATTTACAATTGGTTTTTGCGTGAAACGAATATGAGACTAATTCGGCGGAATTGCAAAATTTTCTTGCACTTTTTTTTGGAAAAAACATTTAACGGCCGAATAACGTTATAAAAGCATCACAAATGTTTTTGAAAATTATGGTTAATTTTAAAGCTTTCTTTTCCCGTTGGTTTGACATTCTAAAAAACACGTTCTCAATATTTATGGACAATCGGGGACTGAAATTTAGTGCTTCCTTGGCTTATTATACCGTTTTTTCCCTTGCTCCCTTGCTTGTTTTGGCGATCTCTCTTGCAGCGATCATTTTTGGGCAGGAAGCGGCGGAAGGTAAGGTTTTTGAAGAGATCAATGGCTTGGTAGGAAATACGGCGGCCGCTCAGATAGAGACAATGATACAAAACGTACGGGTTCAGGGAGAAAGTACGTGGGCACTAGCCGTGGGAATCGGAACGCTTTTGATCGGGGCGACCACTGTATTTGCAGATATGCAGCATTCCTTGAACAAAATCTGGGAAATAAAGCCCAAACCCAAAAGAGGCTGGGTCAAGTTGATCAAGGACAGATTGCTTTCGTCTTCACTCGTGCTGTCCCTGGGTTTTTTGCTTATTGTATCTTTGATCGTGAACGGGCTCTTAATGGTGTTTATGGACTACCTGGACAGGATTTTTTCGGATATGGCCGTTATACTCGCAGTGCTTATCGACGCCGCAATTAACTTTTTGGTACTCAGCGCTCTTTTTGGGGTTATTTTCAAGTTTTTACCTGACGTAAGGATACAGTGGAAGGATGTACGGTCGGGCGCAATTTTTACGGCCATTTTATTTATGGTTGGTCGCTTTCTGATAGGATTTTATATACAAACTACTGGCCAGGAATCGACTTATGGTGCAGCAGGGGCGATCATCATTGTATTGCTTTGGGTTTATTATTCCGCTGCGATTCTGTACGTGGGGGCTTCGTTTACCCGCGCTTATGCCGAAAACAAAGGAACTCGAATTGTGCCAGCCGAATTTGCGGTGCACGTAGTCGAAAAGGAAACCGAGATCGGCTAATTGAAAAGGCCTGAGACTTCGCTTATTCGGTCTCGTCGGGATCGAAAATTCCGGTCCGCCCGACCTCATGAGGAGATTCAATGTCTATGGCATGATCCACACTTGGCATGAGCGCTTCGATAAACGCATTGCGGAGCACCAGCCAGACCGCTTCCCACACGCGTACATTGGCATTATCAAATCGACCTTCAATGTCCACTCTTGTCGCAACTTGCTCCTCTTTGGGATTCTCGAGAATATTACCGACTAGATCTATAATGGCTTCCTTGGCGCGCTGGAAAAAATTGTCATCTCTGTCTTCAAGTCCGACCACCTGCAGATCTTTGATAATAGGTTTAACATAGCCTTTAAATCGACCATCGTCGGCGGCGAATTCGCTATATAATCCAAATGTTCCCTGGCTGACATCAAACCTCCCGTAAGCAATAAAAAATTCATTTAACAAGGGTAAATTTGCGCCTTCGATTTCGAATGTCAGGTCAAAGGTTGGATCCATAGCCAGGGCGTCCAGTTCCACGTCCAGGTTTAACGTACCGTCATAGGCATGGGCGTAGGCATCAATGCGAGATGGCAGTTTCTCCGTATTGTCCGAGCTATTTGTGAGGTTTTCAGCGATGATATAGGCATCTTCCAGAGCTAAATTTACTGCCGGCGAACTGGTGCTATCTTTATAGACAATCCGCCCTCGTCTCACCTCAAATCTATTGACCTGTAAGGGCATAAAATCCTTTAACAATTGCCTGAAATCGGTTGTATCCTGGGCTACGTCGTCTATTTCGGCTTTTTCTTGAGTAAAAACGACCTCGGGAGCTTCGAAAACCAACTCACCGACCAGTGAACCCTGAAAAAGTGCCCGCCATTCGACAGAAAGATCTACCCGGTCAATAGCCAAAAACTTGGTTTGTTCACCGGTAGCCGAATCGACTTTGTTAAGGTAGAGTCCATCTATCTGATATGCGCCTCGCAGCAAAGCAATATTTATATCCTCCACCTGTCCATAGTATCCGTCCAACTTGGCCAAACTACGATTGGCGTAACTGAGCACTATATTTGGGAGGAAAAGACGAATAACCAGTAAAACCAAAAGTACCCCCAAAACAATAATATGCCATTTCTTCCATGTAAAATTCTTCATGCGTCCTATTTATGTTTACTTTTTTAACACCAAACTTGGCTCTTTAGTTTTATAAATCTAAGGCATGGAGCATTAAAGGCATTGTACGCTTACCGTAGGCGGTGCCGGTCAAAAATTCTACGGGACATGAAGATATACAAGATCAACCCGAAGAAACACAATCCCGAGGTCAGCGCATACATTAGTTCGAAGGTATGGTTTTCAGCGATCGAAGCCCCAGCCAGCATGCCTAGGCCTACCCCTATATCAAAGCCTGTCAGGTAGGTCGAGTTTGCCGTACCTCTTTTGGAAGCTGGCGCCATATTTATATATATCGTTTGAAGGGCAGGCAACAAGGTACCGTATCCTACACCGATAAATAGGGCCGAAATATAGTATGCGATATTGTTGTGGAAAAAAGAAAAGCAGAAAAATGCGAGGCATACGACGACAATTGCAAATATGATGACCTTATGTATGTGTCCTTTATCCACCAATTTTCCAGAAACAATCCGTGATGAAATTATGCCAAGCGCGAGAAAAAGGAAGAAAAATGCGGGATTATTGATGCCGATTTCCTGGCCATAGAGGATGGCATACGCAGCTAAGGTTCCCCAGCCGAACGTAATGAAAAGTTGGTTTAGGAGAATAGGCAGGCCCTTAACAAGCAAAAATCTATCCAGGGACAGGGCAAGTTTGGACTTGGGCTTTATGATTTCCTCTTCCGTGAGGACAACCATTTCCGCGTTTACTGGTAGGACATCTGGCTTTGCGTATTTTTTCTTGGGCACTTGTATAAAGGATATTGCAACCACAGCGAGTATCCCCATGATGATAGCAGTCGTAATCAGATCAGCGAAGCCTCGGCTTTCGTAGATGTAAATCGCAACAAAGGGAGCTGTAGCCATGGCAATATTCATATTTACCCCAAAGTATCCGATGCCCTCTGCCCTTCTGGACGATGGGATGATATCGATAGCCACCGTATTTGCCGATACGGATGACAATCCCCAAAACAAGCCATGGACAAAGCGTAAAATCACGAAGAACGCAACAGTAAAAGCAAAATAATAGCCCACAAATACGGCCATAAAACAGCATATCCCTATCAGATATACTTGCTTTCGCGGATAGGAATCGACTAGAAATCCAGAGAATGGCCGTACAATCAGCAGTGCTAAGGCATAGGACGACAAAATCACTCCCACCTTGGAGTGCTCAATATGCAGCTCCTGAGACAGGTACAAGGGGATTGTTGGCATCAATAAATTGAATGAACAGGCAGTCAAAAAATTGGCAAAACAGGCAATAATGAAATTCTTATTCCATAATACTTCTTTTTTTTCCATATCAGTTATGGACAAAGATAACAAATAACTATCTTGCATCAGCGAGACAGGTCTAGAAACGAATTTACAATGAAAATGAAACATCCATTTCTTCCGAAATTTAGAACACTGGTGGTGTTTGTCGTGATGCTGGTAAGCGCAGCGCCGCTGTTCGCACAGCGTTATGATTTTCAAAAAGCGTGGAAAAAGATCGACGCGATGGAAGAAGAGGGCCTGCTCAGGAGCACCAAGCCTTTGGTGGATGAGATCTACGAGAAGGCTAAGGCTGCTGACTCCTCCGTGCATTGGATCCGCGCATTGCTCTATCAGTCCAGAATCAGTTTTCTGACAGAAGATGGTTTAGGCCAGGAGGCGGAAATCCTACTCCGTTTCAGGGAGGAAATTGCACAGTCAAAGCCCGTGGAGAAAAGTGTTCTGGAATCATTGCTTGCCGGCTTTCTCAATGAGTATCAGAACAACAATTATTATAGAATTTCCCAACGTACGTCGTTGAGTGACACAAGCTTTCAGGCGGATTTCCTGACCTGGACTGACTCCACGTTCAACAAAGAAGTTACCGAACTATACAGTAGCTCTCTGGAAAGAACCGATTTGCTCCAAATGGAGTCAACTGATGACTGGGTCTTTTTGCTAGATACGGCGATACAAACCCGGGAACTGAAACCAACTCTTTATGATATTCTTGCACATCGGAAAGTTAATTACCTCAAACGACGGCCGGAAGAGGCTGTAAAATTGTTGGAAAGTCTGGCGATGTACCACAATCGAGGGGGCGGAATCAATCCCTTTCTCTATAATACTCTGGAATCTATAAAGAATAGCGACATCTCTGAGGAGGAAAAGATCGTTAAAATCCGTCTGCTGGCCGAATCCGCGCCGGAAGTCTGGTTCACATCCGAGATATTATTGGAACTTGCAACGATGTATCTTCAGCAGTTTCACCAGGCCAGCGAAAGCGAAGATTTCATCCGACTGTCGGGGGAAATCATAAAAATACGAGACATGCTTTCGCAAAAGTTCCCTAAGTCAAAAGCTTTGGCATCTCTGAACGCTACTCTTTCCTCAACGCTATTTGCTAAGGAAGTGGAGGCGTATGGAGACGGGATCTATTCTCCTGAAAATCCTATTCCCCTATTTGTTTCCCATAAGAACGTTGATAGGGTGCATATCCGCGTGTACAGAACTGACGCAGAAGGCTTCAGTCGATGGCCATCATCGGAAAAACTTGATTCCCTGTTGACCAAGCTGGTTCCTTTGGATCAGTATACTCGGGATCTAGGAAAATTTGACGATTTTCAGCTAAAGAAAACGGTAATTGACCTAGAGCCGCTCGGAATCGGGACCTATTGGATTGTGGCTTCCAATCAGGCAGAATCGAACGCAGATTCCACGAAAATAGTAAGCGTATTTCCGCTGAAAATAAGTCCCTATGCGCTTGTCACGCGTAACCGGGAACTGCTCTTAACGTACAGAAAGACGGGCCAACCTGTGGTGGGTCAAAAAATAGATGCTTTTTCCCAGCAAACAAATACCCGCGGGGAGACGAAGTCAATCAAGATAGAAGAAATGTTGACAGATCGCCATGGGATAGCACGTCTCGATTCATTGATTGATCTAGGAGAAAGTCTCCCGCGCATGGTGCAATATAGGGTACGGGGCGATTCGATCTACTTCCCAAACAATAATATCCGCTATCCCCAACCAAGGTCGGCAGATCAAAAACGAAAACTTGTCAGCTTTTTTACGGACAGGGGTATTTACAGACCAGGACAAACCCTGTATTTTAAAGGGATTACCTATGCACAAGACGGCGAAAATCACCATGTAGTTCCAAATGAATTAGTAAAGATTGGACTCTTTGATACTAACAACCGTGAGATTGCCAACGTAGAACTTCGGAGTAACGAATATGGATCCGTATTTGGTGACTTTCTGATACCGACAAGCGTACTTACTGGACATTTCACCATTAAGGCTGAAGGACTGAGTGGACAGGCCGGCTTGCGTGTAGAAGAATATAAGCGTCCGACCTTTCAAGTCTTGATGGACTCTGTCAAAGGGATCTACCATATTGGCGAAGAAGTCGATGGAAGCGGCCAGGTTCTTGCCTATTCCGGGGCTCCTATTGGGAATGCACAAGTTACCTATACTGTAAATCGCGTGGAGTACTTCCCCTTCCCTGTATGGCAACGAAGTAGAAAAATGTTTTACCATGCGCCTCAGCAAATAGCAGCCGGCGAGACGCTCACCGATCAGCAGGGCCGTTTTGTACTTTCTTTTGAGGCCAGTGCCCCTGAAAATTCCAAGCAAGAACAGCCGCGATACTATCACTACCAGGTCGAAGTCTCAGTAACCGATGTCAACGGAGAAACCCAAAGCGGGAGTCAGACTATCGCAGTCGGTGATCGATCTTATATTTTACACGTATCGTTGAATACAAAGGATAATCTGGATAGTTTGAAAAGCATACCTGTGCGGATCACAAACCTCAACGGTGCTGAAGTAAGCGCGCTAGGCGGCTTGACACTCACGAAATTACTTCCGCCGGCCAGGCCTCTGGTCCCGATGGACGAGGTCGACTATATGGCGCTTGATAGCCTGGAATTTATCAAGAAATTCCCGCACCTGCCCTATGGAAATGAGCTGCAAACTGAAAACTGGGGGAAAGACCGGGTGGTTCTCGACCGGAAATTTGATACCGCGAAAGAGCAGACTATAGCCGTGGTGAATACCGAAGACTGGAGTGAGGGTGCCTATCTTATGGAAGCCTATGTTATAGAAGGTGCAGATACCATGCGCATTAGCGAGGTGGTCAATCTGTTTAAAACGAAATCCGAAAGGCCGGTGGATGGGGAGTTTTTCAGAATAACTACGGTCAAACCCGAATACGAACGAAGTGAGACCGTTCAAGTTTTGCTTTCTACGGCCTGGGACGACGCCGAAATCCTATTGGAATGGGAGATCAACAGCAAAATTGTTCGGCGCGAGCACATTTCACTCAACAATGAAGTCAAAACGACCTCATTTGACTTGCCTTCGGAGGAAATTTCAA
>CAYNZH010000026.1:0-7862 GCA_964401685.1 uncultured Sphingobacteriaceae bacterium | reverse complement strand
CTCAACAATGAAGTCAAAACGACCTCATTTGACTTGCCTTCGGAGGAAATTTCAAGTATTTGGCTTCATTACTATTTCGGAAAGCACGGAACAGTACAATCGGGCAAACTAGGCATCCCGCTGAAGCAGGTGTATGAAAATCTAGTGCTGACTACGCGAACTTTCCGAGACAAATTGAGCCCGGGCAAGGAAGAAAGTTGGGAACTCACGATCAATGGACCTGGGAAAGACAAGGTGAATGCTGAACTCCTCGCTCTGATGTACGATGCATCCCTGGACCAGTTCGCTGCCAATCGCATTTACTTCTCTCCTCGACCTCCTGTATTTGCTATGGGACAGAGAGGTTGGCATACCGATATTTCTTTCAATAGAAGTAATAGTTTAAAATTTAGACCGTGGAATTTCTACCATTACCCGGAAGTTCTTCGATTTGAAGACCTGTCGGACTTTGGTTTTAGCTTTGTAAATCCTAGCTTCATACGAAGCAATCGATCTATAACCACAGTAGGGTCAACTGAAAACAAATTCATGATTCCGGAATTGGGAACCCAATCAATGTTAGATGAAGTCGTACTAGCAGAGCAAGAAGGACAGCAGGCAAGCCAATCCACAAACTCTATTCAAATCAGACGCAATTTGCAGGAAACCGCATTCTTTTACCCAAATTTATTGACAGATAAAGAGGGAAATGTACGCATCCGATTTACAACTCCTGAAAGCCTGACGGAGTGGAAATTCATGGCACTTGCGCATACTAAAGACCTAAAAACAGGGTATTTGGAGAAAACAGCCCGCACTGCCAAGGAATTGATGGTCGTTCCCAATGTTCCACGCTTCCTAAGGATGGGCGATGAACTCCAATTTAGTACAAAAATCATCAATATGTCGGAACGTGACCTGAGCGGGACTGCATCCCTCAGCTTGTTCAATGCCTGGACTATGGAGGCCATCGATCTGGACTTCTCACTGAGCGAAAACAGCCAGAGGTTTGAGGTGGACCAAGGAAAAAGTGGTGATATTTCCTGGACGTTACGTGTGCCCTCGTTGAATTTTCCTATTGTCTACAGGGTCACTGCGCAGGCAGGCAATTTCAGCGATGGCGAAGAGGCCATTGTGCCCTTGCTGAGCAAGAGGCAGCTCGTGACAGAATCCATTGCTATTTATGCGAGAGAAGGCCAAGACAAGGTGTTTGAGCTCAAAAATCTACTTGAAGATAGGCCCTCCTCCACCAGAGAACATGTAAATTTTGTAGTTGAGCTAGCCAGTAATCCGCTCTGGTTTGCCATACAGGCACTGCCCTCGCTGACCAATTCTCCTCACCAAAATGCTGAGGCCGAATTTTCTGTTTTTTACAGCGGAATGATTTCGAGCCTGATTACAGAGCAGTATCCTCAAATTCGGGCGGTATTTGACTATTGGAACAACCAAGAGCTGCTAAAATCCCGCTTGGAAGCAAATGACGAGCTAAAATCCATTTTACTTACGGAGACTCCCTGGGTAAACCAGGCCGAGGACGAAGCGACCCGGATGAAGAAATTGGCGCAGCTTTTTGATGAAAACACCCTAAAGCAACAGCGCCAGAATGCCCTCAGAAAGCTGCACGGGATGCAATTGCCTTCAGGTGCTTTCCCGTGGTTTAGTGGGGGACCGGAAAATCACAGGATCACGACCCATATTGTCGCCGGGCTCGGGCATCTAAAAACACTTTATACGGCGAACCGGAAGCCCGGAACCCAGCGTGTTGATGACCTTGAGCCTTTGTACGAGGAAATACTCCGCGGTGCTCTCCTGTATCTGGATGAACGCGCCCGCGACACGGCCAGGGCGCAGGACGGATTGCATTATCTCTACGCTAGATCTTACTTTCTAGATGATTTTCCTATGGATAAGAATCAGTGGGCGGGAATGCTCAGCAAGCAGGAGAAAAATACCAGTACCGGGGATCTTTCCGCCCGCGCGCTGCTTCTGAGCGTATATCAGCGAACTGGTGAGTCCAGAAAAGCCCAAAAAATGATACGATCCCTCAAGGACCAGGCGGTAATTTCCGAGGAAATGGGCATGTACTGGAAAGCAAACGTCAGCGGCTGGAGTTGGTGGCAAAGCCCTATAGAGACACAGGCTCTATTGATCGAAGCATTTCACGAAGCGGGTGAGCACGAAAGTGTAGAACAGATGAAAGTGTGGTTACTGAAAAATAAACAGACAAATCACTGGTCCAGTTCGAAGGCAACCACAGAAGCAATCTACGCATTACTCCTCAGTGGGGAAAATTGGTTGGGCGTTGAGCCAGGAGTTCGCCTTCGGGTAGGCCGACAGGAAGTACCATTGGCTGTTGAAGATGTGCCGGATAGTTACCGGAAGATCTCTTGGCAGGGCGGCGAGATCAAGCCACAGATGGGGCGCATCCAACTGAGTAAGACGACGCCGGGAGTCGCCTGGGGTGGTGTTCACTGGCAATATTTCCAGGATTTAGACGAAATACAGGCTTCCGGAAGCGGCGCATATCTGGAGAAGGGACTTTTCCTGAAGAAAAATACCGGAAGCGGGACGATGCTGCAAGCCATTAGTGGTGAAACCCCGATCAAAGTCGGCGACATCGTCACCGTTAGACTGGTAATCCGGGCAGACCGGGATTTGCAATTTATGCATCTCAAGGACATGCGTGCGGGAGGTTTCGAACCAACATCAGTGCTTTCCGTTTATAAATGGCAAGACGGCCTAGGCTACTACGAAAGCACTGCAGATGTAGCGACCAACTTCTTCTTTGATTATCTACCAAAAGGAACCTACGTCTTTGAGTACGATCTCAGGGCAAGTCATGCCGGCCAATTCAGCGGAGGCATCAGTACATTACAAAGCATTTATGCACCAGAAATGAATACACAAACCCAAGGAATAAAACTAAAAATCGAAAATAAATGACCAAGTACACAGGTATTTTGCTTATTCTGGCAATGCTGGGCAGCTGTGCCCCGTCGAAATATGCCGCAACCGAAAAAGCTTACCGGAAGCAGAGTAAAGCTTTAACCAACACCCTGAGGGGAATTCCCGAGGATGCCGAAAATCGGGAAGACTTGCAGTGGATAGGTGCCATTCACTTTGGTTTGAGAAAGCCAAATTACGTGATGATCCATCACACCGCTCAGAACTCTCTGGCCCAGACCATCAACACCTTTCATAGCGTGCGAACCGGAGTGAGTTCTCACTATGTCATAGGACGGGATGGCACTGTTGTTCAAATGGTTCACGATCTATATAGAGCGCACCACGCCGGTTTGGGTAAATGGGGCAACGATACAGATCTCAACTCATCTTCCATAGGTATAGAACTGGACAACAATGGGATAGGAGATCCTTGGCCTGAAGTCCAGATACAGGCACTTGTTGATCTCTTAGCAACGCTCAAGGAAAAATACAAAATTCCACAGGCCAATTTTATCGGACACATGGACTCCGCTCCCACCCGCAAAATTGATCCGGCCAACTTTCCGTGGAAGACCTTGGCAGATAGTGGATTTGGCTTTTGGTACGATGAAGAGAAAATTGAGTATCAGATCCCCGAAAACTGGGATCCCCTACTCGCACTAAGGGTCATTGGCTATGACATGACCAATCCCAATGCGGCTATCACGGCATTCAAAAGGCATTATGTACAAAGCGACAATTCCCCCCAACTGACCGAAAGGGATTTGAATATACTATACCAGATATTTTTGCAGTACAGATAGGCCGGAAAAAGAGGAAACGATTTGGAAGTTTACAGGAAATTTTGTATATTTGTAAGATACGCAGTTACTGTATAAGTAACTTTCTCCATTGATTGCCTTTGCTGGCAATTCTAAGAATCATGAGATTCAGTTAATTAAATCGTTTAATTGCATTTAGAAAAATGCACAAAAATTTTATATGGGAACATTTAAAGTAGGAATTATTGGGGCAGGCCCGAGTGGTCTCGCCATGTTGAGAGCATTCGAGTCAGAACAGAAAAAAGGCAACCCCGTACCCGAAATCAAGTGTTATGAGAAACAGGCCAATTGGGGCGGAATGTGGAATTATACCTGGCGGACAGGTGTCGGGAAGTATGGCGAACCACTGCACGGCAGTATGTACAAATACCTGTGGTCCAACGGGCCAAAAGAGTGCCTGGAGTTTGCCGACTATACATTTACAGAACATTTTGGTCAACCGATTTCTTCCTATCCACCGAGGGAAGTGCTGTTTGATTACATTGAAGGTCGTATCAAACAATCCAACGCGCGTGATTTCATTCAGTTCAACACCGTTGCGCGGTGGGTCGATTATTTAGAAGACAAAAAGCAGTTCAGGGTCGTCTTTGATGATTTAGTCAAAAATGAGACCTTTGAGGAGTTTTTTGATTACCTGGTGGTGGGAACAGGGCATTTTTCAACGCCCAATATGCCTTTCTACGAAGGGATAGACAATTTCCCAGGAGCGGTCATGCATGCGCACGATTTCCGTGGCGCAGACCAGTTCAAAGATCAGAACATCCTGTTGATTGGCAGCAGCTATTCTGCCGAAGATATTGGTGTTCAATGCTATAAACATGGAAGCAAGCAGGTGACTATTTCATACAGATCCAATCCTATAGGCTGTGACTGGCCGGACGGTATCAAAGAGAAACCCTGCGTGACACATTTCGAGGAAGATAAAGCATTTTTCCAGGATGGCTCGTCCCAGCAGTTCGATGCTGTGATTTTCTGTACGGGATATCAGCACAAATTTCCGTTTTTGCCCGACAACTTACGTTTAAAAACGAAAAATAACCTTTATCCGGACAATCTGTATAAGGGAGTGGTCTTCCAGGATAATGAACAATTGATTTTTTTGGGCATGCAAGATCAGTATTATACGTTCAATATGTTTGATGCTCAGGCGTGGTACGCCAGAGACTATATGTTAGGTCGCATCGAGCTTCCTTCAAAGGAGGCGCGCCGGGCAGATATCGATCTCTGGATGGAAGGCGAAGCATCTACTCAGAGCGGACAGGATCATGTCGATTTCCAGACAAATTATCTCAAAGACCTGATCAGCTACACAGATTATCCTCCATTTGACCTGGATAAGGTGGCCCAAATGTTTAAAGACTGGCTAAAGGAAAAAGAAACCAATATTTTGGGATACAGGGACAAGGTTTATACCTCAGTTATGGACGAAACCAAAGCGGCACCCCACCATACGCCGTGGATCGAAGAAATGGACGATAGTTTGGAGCGTTACCTGGAGCTGGAAGAAGCTTCGCAACCGGTCTGACACAGAAATTTACTACCGATAAAAAGAACAGCTGTCCGCGATCGAACGTGGCCAGCTTTTTTTTTGCCCTTCCTCTCACAAAAAAAGTCTATATTTATCCCTTTAATACTTCTGACATTTATGACCTTGTATACCAATCAACATATTCAGTGGGAGAGCTTGCCGCGTTGGGAAGACATTCCTTTTGAATCGATTTCGCCGCGGTACAAATTCGTCATCTGGATAAACACGTTGATAGTCTTGATTTTCATGAGTGCTGCCGTTTTCTCCTTTGTATTTTGGGTTCTGAACCAAGGTTGGGTTTCGGCGCTGATCAGCGTTGGCGTACTGACATTATTTATAGCTGCCTACCTGATATTCAACTTGATTTCATTCCGGCGGCGCAGCTATTCCCTGCGGGAAAATGACGTACTGTATAAGGCAGGGGTATTCAACCATTATACCCTGATCATCCCATTTAAACATATACAACACGTAAAGATAGGATCAACGCTGATCTCTAGAAGTTTAGGTTTGGTCTCGATTGACTTATATACCGCGGGGTCGGGCCGGGATATGCGTATTTCAGGACTGAGCCTCGAGACCGGCCAGCGTCTCCAACAACACATTTCAACCCGCATTTCAAAAATCAAAAGTGGAGAGGAACCCTTTGGAGCACATTGATTTTACCATCCGCAGAAGGCTGAACAAGGGTGGCGTGGTATTGCAGGGACTACAGTCCTTCTGGACCTTGGTCAAGGCATTAGGTTTGGCCTTGATCTACTTTGGCATCAAACATCCTGCTATATTGCTCAGCTGGCAACTGTGGGCTGGATTTGCTCTGCTTTTTATTCTCCAAATGGTGTTTGCATACGTCCAATACAAGCATTTCTACTATTATGTGGACGAAGCGCAGCAAGAATTGCTCATTGAAGAAGGGGTATTCAACAAAAGCAAAACCGTCATAAAATTTGAGAATATTTTACAGGTCAATATCAAGCAAAATGTGTTTCAACAGGCTCTGGACCTTTATGGTTTTGAAATCGAATCCGCTGGAAGCAAAGAAAAGGAAGCGGATCTATACGCTTTAGACCAGCAAACTGCGGATACCCTAAAGGCCTATCTGTCCCGAAAAGGAATGTCACAGGCAAATCGGCCGACTGGCGAAATCTTAGGAGGTCAGTCGGAAGAAAGTGAAGGCATTTTCCGAATCCCGAACAAAGACATTCTCTTGGTCAGTCTTTTTTCAAATTATACACAGGGTTTGGTTCTATTTTTTGCTTTTTTGATCAGTACGTTTGAGCAAACAGTAGGTTTTGCAAATCTCCCCGATATGGACACGCTGAGTTCTTTTTGGTTGGAGTTCCGGGAAAATTGGGTTAATATGCTGGCGCAGATTGCTTTTCTGGGATTGCTGATCATTTTGATCCCCGTTCTCATCAATTTGTACAAGTACCTAATTACTTACTATAATTTCTCGTTGGAAAAGCTGCAAAACGGCAACCTGATAATGCACTATGGCTTGTTCCAGCTTAAGGACATTATCTTAAATAAAAACCGTGTACAAACGGTAAGATTTTCGGACAACCCGATCTTGAGATCCATGGGTCTCGGCGTCCTGTCCCTGCACCAAATCACCGTAAGCAACAGTAAACCAGAGAGTGCCGTCATTCGAATGCCTGGGATCAATCATGCGTCCCGATCTATCTTATCAGAGCTACTTTTCGACCGAAATATATACTCGAATCTCCACGTACTCAGACCAAAGGTTGGGTTACTTATCAATAGGTTTTTTAAAGCAAGCGCGGTCATGGGACCGATTTTGCTCTATCTGCACTTAATATTGCCCGCATGCATATTCCTAGGTATTGCCTGGGCCGTGTACGCCCTCGCCGTCATTGCGCAGATCATCTATTTTTTTAATTATCAATTTCTTGTGAGCGAGCAGTTTCTCATCAAAAGATCGGGTATTTGGGACCGCGAGGAACAAGTCTTGCCCATCAACAGGATTTTATCGGTGCAAGTATCTCAGTCAATTATTCAGAAACGTTTCCAAACGGCTAACCTTTCGGTATCTACCTCGTCCGGGGCATTAAACCTAAGTTATTTTCAGGTGGAAGATGTAAAACTGCTTTCAGACAAACTCATATGGCAATGCAATTTATAACAAATCATAGAAGGAGACTCCAGTCGGCACTGCCCGATGCGTTGGATCAGGTGATTTTCGTGATCATTATGGCCAGTATAGCCTTTACAGTAGCTAAACTGATTATCGTTTATAGTTCTTATGTGGGGGATCCTTTGCTCTCAAAGGTAGTTCCGCTAAGCATTATTTTCTGTACAGCAATGGCTGTACTCCTATTTTTTCAACCCAAATACCTCAAACTGACGACCAAGCTGGGGCTAATTGGAATGACGATTTATTTGCTCGCTGTCACCATTACTACAAACAATCTTAATGCGATCGGCTTGCAACACATGTTTATCATCCTGATGATTGCCTTTTATGGTTTGAATCGCTTTTGGGGCATGGCGTTCTCCGCCATTCTTTTTGGCTTCGTTGCGGTCGTATTAATGGTAAATCAAAAACAATTCCCAGAGTTCCGGCTATT
>CAYNZH010000025.1:15527-34074 GCA_964401685.1 uncultured Sphingobacteriaceae bacterium | reverse complement strand
AGATGGAAGTTAAAGTTTTAGATATATCAGGTAAAGAAACAGGTGCCAAGGTGCAGCTTCCTGATTCGATTTTTGGGGTGGAGCCTAACGACCATGCAATTTACTTGGACGTTAAGCAGTTTTTGGCTAACCAACGTCAAGGTACCCACAAAGCAAAGCAGAGAAATGAGATCGCAGGATCTACACGTAAACTGCACAAACAAAAAGGAACCGGTGGTGCGCGTGCAGGTAGCATCAAGTCGCCATTGTTCAATGGCGGTGGTCGTGTTTTCGGCCCTCAGCCAAGAGACTACGGTTTCAAATTAAATAGAAAACTGAAGCAAGTTGCTCGTAAATCAGCACTCAGTTATAAAGCGAAAGAAAATAATATCCTCGTGTTGGATCAAGTGACTTTTGAGTCAGCGAAAACCAAGAGCTATCTTCAGATGATCAACAATTTGAATGTGGCTTCAGAGAAAACACTTTTGGTGCTGCCAACCACGGATAGTAACGTTTATTTGTCCAGCAGGAATTTGAAAAAAACTAAAGTAACGACGATCGCGTCATTGAATACACACGATGTATTGAACGCAGGAAAGTTGTTGTTCACTTCAGATTCCATTAAATCATTGGAGGAGGCATTTGCCAAGTAATATGGGAATCATTCAAAAACCAATACTCACAGAGAAGGCTTCGGCTTTGACGGAAAATTTGAACCGTTATGCGTTCAAAGTGGATCCCAAGGCAAACAAGATCCAGATTAAATCTGCGGTAGAAGAGATGTTTAATGTAACGGTACTGGCCGTCAACACTTCTGTTGTTGCTGGTAAAAACAAAAGCCGTTATACTAAAGCCGGTTTCATTTCCGGACGCAGTGCGAAGTACAAAAAGGCCGTCATCACGATCAAGGACGGTGAAACTATCGACTTTTATAGCAATATTCAATAAAAATGGCAGTTAAAAGATTCAAACCGGTTACCCCTGGAACCCGCTTTCGAGTGGGCGGTGACTACTCGGATGTGACGACCAACGTCCCTGAGAAGTCATTGGTTGTGAAAATCAAGAAATCAGGTGGCCGTAATAAGTCCGGTAAAATGACTATGCGTAATCTAGGTGGTGGCCACAAAAAGGCGTACCGTATCATAGATTTTAAACGCGATAAAAAAGATATCTCAGCAACGGTTGCTACTATCGAGTACGATCCGAACCGTTCGGCGCGTATTGCACTTCTACACTATGCAGATGGTGAGAAGCGTTATATCATTGCTCCGGAAGGACTGAACGTAGGACAGCAAGTGATTTCTGGCAATAGCGTTGCTCCTGAGCTTGGAAACACCTTGCCACTTCAAAACATTCCCTTGGGTTCTATCATCCATAATATAGAGTTGAATCCGGGACAGGGTGGATCTATTGCACGTAGTGCTGGAACGCACGCTCAGTTGTCGGCAAGGGACGGTAAGTATGCGATCATCAAATTGCCTTCGGGTGAAACACGTATGATCCTACTGACCTGCGTGGCAACTATTGGTTCTGTTTCAAACGCAGAGAAAGCCAATGAGGTTTTGGGTAAAGCAGGTCGCAAGCGTTGGTTGGGCCGTCGCCCACGCGTTCGTGGTGTAGCGATGAACCCTGTCGATCACCCAATGGGTGGTGGAGAAGGCCGCGCATCAGGTGGACACCCGCGTTCGCGCAAAGGTTTGCTGGCTAAAGGCTTTAAAACCCGTGCAAAGAAGAAAATATCTAATCGTTACATCATTGAGAGAAGGAAAAAATAATGGCGCGTTCAATTAAAAAAGGTCCTTATATAGACCACAACTTAGAGAGAAAAGTTCTTTCTATGAATGACGCAAACAAGAAGTCAGTTGTAAAGACCTGGTCTAGAAGATCGGTTATTTCACCAGATTTCGTGGGTCATACCTTCGCAGTCCATAATGGAAACAAATTTATTCCCGTTTACGTGACGGAAAATATGGTTGGTCATAAGCTTGGTGAATTTGCGCCCACGCGCACTTTCAGAGGCCACGCAGAAAAGAAAAAATAATAGGCAATGGAAGCAACTAGAAAATTGAAAAAGTCTGTTATCATAAAGCAGCGAAAAGAGCAGGAAAAAGCTCAGGTAGGAGGAGCTTCTACTGCCAAATTATTGAATTGCCCTACGTCGCCCCGCAAAATGCGCCTTGTTGTGGATTTGATTCGTGGAGAAAAGGTAGAATATGCGCTTTACATCCTAAAAAATACGGGTAAAGAAGCAGCTATCCGGGTAGAGAAACTTCTACTTTCCGCAATCAATAACTGGGAAGCAAAAAACGAAGGAAAGACGGTGGAAGAGAGTGGATTGTATGTGAAAGAGATTTCAGTCGGCGGAGGCCGTCAGTTGAAGCGTTTACGTCCCGCTGCACAAGGCCGCGGATTCCGTATCAGAAAGCGTTCCAACCATGTAACCATTGTCGTGGATAGTGTGGAGAGTAAGGCAAATAACGTAGAACAAAACTAATTTATTGAAATGGGACAAAAAGCAAATCCAATAGGTAACAGATTAGGAATCATCAAAGGATGGGATTCCAATTGGTACGGAGGAAAAAACTATTCTGATAAATTAGTTGAGGACGAAAAAATCCGTAAATACCTTTCAGTTCGTATCTCCAAGGGAGGTGTCGCGAAAGTAGTCATTGAGCGTACATTGAAGCGTATCACCGTTACTATTCACACGGCAAGACCTGGGATCGTTATCGGAAAAGGTGGACAGGAAGTTGATAAAATCAAGGAAGAGCTGAAAAAGCTGACCAAGAAAGACGTTCAGATCAATATTTTTGAGATCAAACGTCCTGAGCTTGATGCGCAGTTGGTCGCTGAAGGCGTTGCGAAGCAGCTTGAGGCGAGGATTTCTTTCCGTCGGGCTATGAAGACCTCGATTGCTTCTACGATGAGAATGGGAGCCGAAGGAATCAAGATCATGTGTGCAGGTCGTCTGGGCGGTGCCGAAATGGCGCGTACAGAGCAATACAAAGAAGGCAGAATTCCTTTGCATACGTTCCGTGCGGACATCGATTATGCACTCGCTGAGGCGTTGACTACATATGGCAAGATCGGCGTAAAAGTCTGGATCTGCAAAGGTGAAGTTTATGGAAAGCGTGATCTTTCTCCAAACGTAGGTCAGGGTGCCGGTCCTAAAGGACGTGCAGAAGGCCATCCAGGTGATCGTCGTGGCGGTGGTGATCGTCGTGGTGGTGGTGATCGTCGCAGTGGCGGTGGTGATCGTCGCAGCGGCGGTGGTGATCGCCGAGGCGGACAAGGCCAGAGAAGAGGTTAATCGTAAAATAGTTAGATTTAAGCATTTTACTGCAGGATTGCAGGAATAAAAAATACGAACATGTTACAGCCAAAAAGAACAAAGTTCAGAAAGATGCAAAAGGGTCGCATGAAAGGCAATGCAAGCAGAGGTGCTGAATTGGCTTTTGGATCCTTCGGTATTAAGAGTATGGAACCGGCTTGGATTACTAGCCGTCAAATTGAAGCCGCTCGTATCGCCGTTACCCGCTTTATGAAGAGGGAAGGGCAGGTGTGGATTCGCGTGTTCCCAGACAAGCCAGTGACAAAGAAGCCAGCTGAGGTACGTATGGGTAAGGGTAAGGGTGCTCCAGAATACTGGGTGGCAGTCGTACGCCCGGGCCGTATGTTATTTGAAGCAGAAGGTGTTCCTTTGGAAGTTGCAAAAGAAGCGCTTCGTTTGGCAGCTCAAAAATTGCCGGTGCAAACCAAGTTTGTGATACGTAGAGACTACGTTGAAGCATAAAGATCGTTCGCTGGATCCGCTTAGGATGGTGTTTATTGCCGTTACCTTTAAACACCGAATATCCCATGCTGGTCGGCAACAACAAAACAATTAAATGATGAAAAATTCAGAAATTTTAGAATTGTCAAAAGAGGATTTAGTTGCTCAGATCTCGGAAGAGAGAGCCAACCTCGGTAAATTAAAATTTGCACATGCTGTTTCTGCTATAGAAAACCCTAACCGCATCAAGTATGTACGTAGGACGATCGCCCGCTTATTAACAGAGTTGAAAAAGCGTGAACTAGCAGAATCTCAGGATTCGAACAAGGAAACAGCCGCTGAAGCATAAAAAAAGTCGAAATGGAAAGAAAATTAAGAAAAACAAGGATCGGCTTGGTGGTAAGTAACAAAATGGACAAATCCATTGTGGTTGCTGTCGAAAGGAAAGTGAAGCACCCGATTTATGGTAAGTTCGTAAAGAAGACCACCAAATTCACTGCTCATGACGAAGAAAACACCTGCGGTATCGGCGATTCGGTGTTGATTATGGAAACTCGTCCGCTGAGTAAGACCAAGAACTGGAGATTAGTAGAAATTTTAGAAAGAGCTAAGTAACATGGTACAACAAGAATCAAGACTCAATGTGGCCGACAATAGCGGAGCTAAAGAAGTTTTAGTGATCCGGGTGTTGGGCGGTACGCGCAAGCGCTATGCATCGATCGGCGATAAAATCGTTGTTTCTGTGAAAAGCGCTTTGCCCTCAGGGAACGTTAAAAAAGGAACTGTGACCAAAGCAGTTGTTGTAAGAACGAAAAAGGAAATTCGTCGCAAAGATGGTTCCTACATACGTTTTGATGACAATGCTGCGGTATTACTGGGCAATAACAACGAACCCCGTGGTACACGTATCTTTGGCCCGGTTGCCAGAGAGCTGCGTGAAAAACAATTTATGAAAATCGTATCATTAGCACCGGAGGTATTATAATATGGGACAGGTAAAAACATCAACACACAAAATCAAAATCCGTAAGGGTGATTTGGTGCAGGTAATCGCCGGAAACTCCAAAGGTCGCCAGGGTAAAGTTTTGGAAGTGATTCCAGAGAAAAGCCGTGCGATTGTCGAAGGTGCTAATATCATCAAGAAACACACCAAGCCTAGTGCTGCAAATCCGAATGGTGGAATCATAGAAAAAGAAGGCACCATCCACATTTCTAATCTTGCAATGGTTGATCCAAAAACAGGGAAACCTACACGGGTCGGTCGTAAGGTTGTAGAAACTGAGGGCAAAAGACAGATTATTAGAGTAGCAAAAAAATCAGGGGAGGAAATTAAGTAATGGCTTATACACCAAGATTAAAGGCTAAGTACAAAGAAGAGATTCGTACTAACCTGAAGGACAAGTTCCAATATAAAAGCATCATGCAAGTGCCTCAGCTGACAAAAATTGCTATCAGCCAAGGAGTTGGAGCTGCGACTGCAGACAAAAAATTGATCGACAACGCCATTGGCGAATTGACATTGATCACTGGGCAACAAGCTATAGCTTCTAAGTCTAAAAAGGACGTTTCAAACTTTAAATTGCGTAAAGGAATGCCAATTGGTGTTCGCGTCACGTTGAGAGATACCAAGATGTACGAATTTCTTGATCGCCTGATATCCGTGGCACTTCCCCGGATCCGTGATTTCCGCGGTATCAACGATAAAGGTTTCGACGGCCGTGGAAACTATACCTTGGGTATTACAGAGCAAATCATTTTTCCTGAAATTGATATTGATAAAATCAGTAAAATTCAAGGAATGGATATTACCTTTGTAACCAGCGCAAACACTGATGTGGAAGCATTAGAATTATTGAAACAGTTTGGTTTGCCTTTTAAAAATCAAAATACAACAGATAATACTACAGATAATGGCTAAAGAAGGAATCAAAGCAAGGCAGGTAAAGCGCGTTAAGATGGTCGCCAAGTATGCTGAAAAGCGCGCAGCCCTAAAAGCTGAAGGTGATTATCAGGCATTGGACAAATTGCCTAAGAACGCATCGCCTGTACGTTTGCATAACCGCTGCAAGTTGACCGGTCGTCCAAGAGGCTACATGCGCCAATTTGGAATCTCCAGAGTCACATTTCGCGAAATGGCACTTGCTGGCAAAATCCCAGGGGTAAAGAAAGCATCCTGGTAATTTATTGAATTTTTTTATTAACCGATAATAGGTCCCTCGAAAAAAGGCGGGAAACCCTTATCATAACAATTTCATAATGAATACAGATCCAATTGCGGATTACCTTACACGAATAAGGAATGCCATGAAGGCCAACCACAGGGTTGTTGAAATTCCTGCATCGAACCTTAAAAAAGAGATGACCAAAGTTCTTTTTGACAAAGGTTACATCGCCAATTATAAGTTTGAGGATGACAAAGTTCAGGGCACTATTAAAATCGCGTTGAAATATCATCCAATTACTAAGATCCCGGCGATCCGTACGTTGACACGCGTTAGTAAGCCTGGTTTGCGTAAATATGCAGGAGTTGATAGTATACCACGGGTTTTGAATGGTTTGGGAATCGCTATCTTGTCTACTTCCAAAGGAGTAATGACAGATAAAGAAGCTCAGGTTCAGAACGTTGGTGGTGAAGTTTTGTGTTACGTATATTAATCAGGGAGACTCACACTATGTCAAGAATTGGAAAAGCGCCTATTACTATCCCTGCGGGAGTTAGTATTACGGTGTCAGATAAAAATTTGGTCACGATTAAAGGACCAAAAGGAGAATTAACCCAACAAATAGACCCCGCCATCACTGTAGAACAGAAAGATGGTGAGATCGTGGTTCAGCGTCCAACAGAGCAAAAGCACCATAAATCCTTGCATGGTCTTTACAGATCATTGCTAAACAACATGGTCGTTGGCGTTACTGAAGGTTATACCGTCACCCAGGAACTGGTTGGTGTCGGTTTCCGGGCTTCCAGCCAGGGATCTACCTTGGAATTGGCTCTTGGATTTTCACACCAGGTGGTATTTATTCTTCCAAAAGAAGTAAAGGTTTCAACCACTTCAGTGAAGGGAAAGAATCCAACAGTTACATTGGAAGGGATAGACAAGCAATTGGTAGGACAAGTCGCCGCTAAAATACGCTCACTACGTAAGCCTGAGCCTTACAAAGGAAAAGGTATTAAATTCGTTGGTGAGGAATTGAGAAGAAAAGCGGGTAAATCGGCATCTAAAAAATAATTATCATGGCTAGAGGAAAAAATTCGCGCAGACAGCGCATAAAAATGGGAATACGCAAACGATTGACTGGCTCTACCGAGCGTCCTCGCTTGTCCGTATTCAGAAGCAACAAAGGTATCTACGTCCAGGTAATTGATGATGTTAAAGGAGTTACCCTTGCTTCGGCTTCCACACTTTCTAAAGAGTTTTCTGAGTCAGGAAACAAGGTGGAGCAATCACGTATGGTAGGAAAGCTGATCGCTGAGAAAGCGGTAGCAGCTGGAGTTACTAAGGTTGTATTTGATCGTAACGGATACTTGTACCATGGTCGGGTGAAATCTCTGGCTGAAGGTGCTCGTGAAGGCGGTTTGGACTTTTAATCAAATTGAGCATGTCAGTAAGTAATATAAAACGAGTTAAATCAAGCGAAATTGAGTTAAAAGATCGCTTAGTAAGTATACAGCGTGTCGCCAAGGTGACTAAAGGTGGTCGTACGTTCAGTTTTTCCGCGATCGTGATCGTTGGAGACGGGAATGGTGTGGTCGGTTACGGATTGGGTAAAGCCAAGGAAGTTACCGAAGCCATCACAAAAGGGATTGACGATGCCAAGAAGAATTTGATCAAAGTTCCCATCATCAAGGGTACGGTTCCGCACGAGCAGTACGGTAAATACTCTGGTGGTCGTGTTCTCATCAAGCCTGCTGTTCACGGAACAGGAGTATTGGCCGGGGGTGCAATGCGTGCTGTCCTTGAAAGTGCCGGTATCACCGACGTTTTGGCCAAGTCATTAGGAGCGTCTAACCCACACAACGTGGTCAAAGCGACTGTGGATGCATTGCTGAAATTGCGTGATGCACACACTGTTGCCCATAATCGCGGTGTGGATTTAAATAAAGTTTTTAACGGATAAGGATCATGGCGAAAATCAAAATTACACTCATTAAAAGTGTTATCGATCGCAGTGAAAAACAAAAGCGGACGATCCAGGCACTTGGCCTTAGACGCATCAATCACATGGTTGAAGTTGAGGCTACCCCTGCCATTATCGGAATGGTAAGAAAGGTCAACCATTTGGTTGCCATTGAAGAGAGTTTATAATTTTTGTGGGAACTAGTCCTTAGAGATAGGATTTTTTCCCACAAAATACGTTTAATCGTTGCGCCTGTTTAGTGAAAGCGAAGGCGTAACACAACATACTATTAAAGATGAACTTAAGTAATCTAAAACCTGCTAGTGGATCTGTAAAAACCAGAAAACGCATCGGTCGCGGAACCGGCTCCGGTAGGGGTGGGACATCCACACGCGGACACAAAGGCGCCGGATCCAGATCTGGTAACAGTGTAAAAATCGGTTTTGAAGGTGGACAAATGCCCTTGCAGCGTCGTGTTCCAAAGTTTGGTTTCAAGAACATGAACCGCGTGGAATATGTTGGTGTAAACTTGGACGTTTTGCAGGAGTTGATAGAAAAGCACAACTTACAAGCGATAGATTTCGATACTTTCAAAACCTATGGATTGGCTTCCAAAAATGATTTGGTAAAAGTCCTGGGTCGCGGAGAGTTGAAGTCGAAAATTGAAGTAAAAGCTCACGCATTCTCTGGTTCTGCACAAAAAGCGATTGAAGCGGCAGGAGGATCGATCGTAAAACTCTAATCCATGAAGAAGCTAATCACAACCTTAACCAATATTTGGAAGATCGATGATTTAAGAACGCGTATTCTCAATACGCTTCTTTTTCTATTGATCTACCGGATCGGGTGCCATATTGTATTGCCAGGGGTAGATCCTCTCGCATTAGAGACTGAAGCCCAGGAAGGGCTTTTGGGGCTACTTGATATGTTTGCCGGTGGATCCTTTTCCAGATCTGCTATTTTTGCTTTAGGGGTAATGCCTTATATTTCGGCATCTATCGTTGTTCAGCTCCTAGGAATTGCGGTCCCTTACTTCCAAAAGCTACAGAAAGAAGGGGAAAGTGGCCGTAAGAAAATGACGCAGATTACGCGTTACCTTACGCTTGCCATTACCGTTGTACAATCCATTGCCTACGTACGTACGCAGATCGACGATAGCGCCAAATTGATTCAAGACCCGATGTTTACGATTTTGTCTGCCTTTGTTTTGACGGCAGGAACATTGTTCGTCATGTGGTTGGGTGAGAAAATCACAGACAAGGGTATCGGTAACGGTATTTCCCTGATTATTATGGTTGGGATCATCGCTCAACTACCGAGCGGCTTGACTGCAGAGTGGTTCTCCAGAATGAGCACCGGTGGTGGTGGTCCAATCCCTCTTGTGCTGGAATTTATTGCCTTGTTCTTTGTGGTGATATTCACCATCCTGATTGTCCAGGGGGTACGGCGAATACCTGTTCAGTACGCTAAGAAGATCGTTGGAAACAAGCAATACGGTGGTGTACGTCAGTACATTCCATTGAAGGTAAATGCCGCAGGGGTTATGCCGATTATTTTCGCCCAGGCGATCATGTTCGTGCCAATGACCTTGAGTCAGTTTTTCCCGGCTTTGCAGAATGATTTTATGGCATCGCTGAGCAACTATATGTCTCTGCCATACAATATACTGTTTGCAGTTTTGATCATTGCCTTTACTTTTTTCTATACGGCAATCATGGTCAATCCTCAGCAGATGTCCGAGGATATGAAGAAAAATGGTGGCTTTATTCCGGGTATTAAGCCAGGTAAGTCTACGAACTTGTTCATCGATGGTGTAATCTCAAAAATCACGTTCCCGGGTTCTATTTTCCTGGCGATCGTCGCAATATTACCTGCGATTGCCGGATTGCTCGGCGTGAACAACCAGTTTGCCCATTTCTACGGGGGAACGTCCCTGTTGATTATGGTCGGTGTTGTTTTGGATACTCTTCAACAGATAGAAAGTCATTTGCTCATGCGTCATTATGACGGGTTGATGAAGACAGGCAGGATCAAGGGTAGAGGCATGGTTGATTCCAGTGCCAACACACAGTCTGTTATATAATTTTTTGACGTTAGTCAGTGTATGTCACAAGTGTATTTGAAAACGGAAGAGGATATCGCGCAAATCAAAAAATCTGCGGATATTCTCTCTCGTTTATTAGGTGAAATTGCCAAGGAGATCAAGCCAGGAGTAAAGACCATTACGCTTGACAAACTTGCTCATGATTATATCCGGGATCATGGCGGGAAGCCGGCATTTCTTGGATACCATGATTTCCCATTTTCACTGTGCATCTCTGTCAACGATCAGGTCGTGCACGGTTTCCCCGGTCAATACGAACTAAGGGAAGGCGACATTATCTCCGTAGACGGAGGCGTGGATCTGAATGGATATATTTCGGATTCGGCCTATACCTTTGGTGTGGGCGAAATCGCTCCCGAGGTACAGCAGCTTCTCGATGTGACTATGGGCTCTCTGCTTGCAGGAATAGAGCGTGCAGTTGCCGGAAATCGCATCGGAGATATCTCCAGTGCAGTGCAGGACTTTGTGACGCCTTATGGCTACGGAATTGTGCGGGAGCTGGTGGGACATGGAGTTGGATTCAAGCTGCATGAAAAGCCAGAGATTCCCAATTATGGGAAACGTGGTTCAGGCATAAAGCTAGTCGAGGGAATGGTTATTTGCATCGAACCAATGATCAATCTCGGAAAGCAAGGAGTCAAGTTTTGGGACGATGGCTGGACAGTCAGCACGGTAGATGGCAAGCCGTCTGCTCATTTTGAGTACATGCTGGCAGTCCATAAAGGAAAGCCCGAGATTTTGACAAGCTTTCAATTCATTGAAGATGTTTTGCTTAAAAAGACTTGAAAAATAAAATATTTTTCTTATCTTTGCATCCCTGTTTGTTGCAGGTTGTATTTGTATAATAATCAAGTTGATATATGGCTAAGCAGGCCTCGATAGAACAAGACGGTATAATAAAAGAAGCACTTTCCAATGCAATGTTCCGCGTAGAATTGGAAAATGGGCATGAAATTATCGCTCATATTTCTGGAAAAATGCGCATGCATTACATCAAGATTTTGCCCGGAGACCGGGTGAAGTTGGAAATGTCTCCTTATGATTTAACAAAAGGAAGAATAACTTATAGATATAAATAAGTAAAGCAATGAAAGTAAGAGCATCCATCAAAAAGCGCAGTGCGGATTGCAAGATTATCCGTCGCAAGGGTAAAGTATTTGTAATCAACAGAAAGAACCCAAGGTTCAAGCAACGCCAAGGGTAATTTAAAGTATACTATAATCGCTTAATAATATATGGCAAGGATCGCAGGTATTGATTTACCAAAAAACAAAAGAGGAGAGATTGGACTGACTTATATATTTGGAGTCGGACGATCTACTGCCCAACGCATATTGGATAAAGCCGGAATTGGCTACGATGTAAAAGTTAATGAATGGGACGATGATCAGTTGACAGCCATTCGTAACGTTATCAATGAGGAGATCAAGGTTGAAGGTGCACTTCGTTCTGAGATCCAATTGAATATTAAAAGGTTGATGGATATTGGTTGTTACCGCGGCCTTCGTCATCGTAAACATTTGCCCGTACGCGGACAGCGCACAAAGAACAACTCGCGCACCCGTAAAGGTAAACGTAAAACCGTTGCGAACAAGAAAAAAGCTACTAAATAATTTTTGAAGAGTATAAATAATGGCTAAAAGTAAAAAAGCAGCAAAGAAGCGTTTAGTGGTGGTAGAACCTGTTGGCCAGGCTCATATCAGCGCAACGTTCAATAACTTGATCGTCACTTTGACAAACGGTCAGGGGCAAACGATCTCTTGGTCAAGTGCTGGTAAGATGGGCTTCCGAGGTTCTAAGAAGAACACTCCTTATGCTGCATCCCAGGCAGCAGGTGACTGTGCAAAGGTAGCACACGATTTGGGATTGCGTAAGGTTGAGGTTTTTGTGAAAGGACCCGGAGCTGGACGTGAGTCGGCTATCCGTACCTTGCAGAACACGGGAATTGAAGTCACTTCTATTCGTGATATCACTCCACTACCGCACAACGGTTGCCGTCCCCCTAAACGTAGAAGGGTTTAATCAGATAATTAAAACGAGTATTATTTTTTAAAGATAAGATTCTTCGGCTATAGGCCGGAAGATACTTTAAAACAGATTTCAATATGGCCAGATATACAGGACCAAGATCCAAGATCGCAAGAAAGTTCAGAGAACCCATTTTTGGGCCTGACAAAGCATTAGAGAGAAAAAATTATCCTCCTGGACAGCACGGGTCATCCCGTCGTCGCGGTAAGCAATCCGAGTACGCTGTTCAGTTGCTTGAGAAGCAAAAAGCGAAGTACACCTACGGTGTTCTAGAACGTCAGTTCGCTAATCTTTTTGGAAAAGCTGCTTCCAAACAAGGTATTACAGGTGAGATTTTCCTAAAATTGTTGGAGGCTCGCTTGGACAACACCGTGTACCGCCTTGGAATTGCTCCTACAAGAGCTTCCGCCAGACAGTTGGTCGGACACAAGCATATCACTGTAAACGGTGAAGTCGTCAACATTCCTTCCTACAGCCTTCGTGCAGGAGATATAGTTGCAGTGAGAGAAAGATCGAAATCTTTGGAGACAATCGTTGACTCGGTTTCTGCGAAGAGAATAAATAAGTTCAGTTGGTTAGAGTGGGATAGCAATGAGATGGTGGGTAAGTTTCTAAACTACCCAGAGCGTTCGGAGATTCCTGAGAATATCAGGGAAAACCTAATTGTCGAGTTGTACTCTAAGTAATTTGACTTTATGAACAGGGCCTTATCCTATGATTTGGCTCTTGTTTTATATTATATTTTATTAACAAACTTAATACAAGATAATGGCAATTTTAGCATTTCAAAGACCTGATAAAGTTATCATGCAAAAATCTACGGATTTCGATGGTTCGTTTGAGTTCCGTCCTTTGGAGCCGGGATTTGGTGTGACCATTGGTAATGCTTTACGCCGTATTTTATTATCCTCTCTGGAAGGGTATGCAATTACGACGGTTCGCTTCACTGGCGTATCTCATGAATTTTCTACGATCAAAGGTGTTGTCGAAGACGTCACGGAGATTATTTTGAATTTAAAGCAGGTTCGCTTCAAGAAAACCGGTGAGTTGGGCGATACAGAGAAAGTTTTCGTGGTTCTCAACAAGCAGGATAGCTTTAAAGCAGGCGATATCACCAAGTTTTCAAGCAACTTCACCGTGCTCAATCCTGACTTGGTTATCTGTAACCTTGAGTCCTCAGTGACTTTAGAGGTCGAGTTCTCTATCGGGAAAGGAAGAGGTTATGTCAACGCTGAGGAAAACAAGGTGGCCGACGCAATCTTAGGAACAATCGCGATTGACTCGATTTTTACGCCGATCAAGAACGTAAAGTATACCATCGAGAATTACCGTGTTGAGCAGAAAACGGATTATGAAAAGTTGTTGTTGGATATTTCCACCGATGGATCTATTCACCCGGAAGATGCGCTGAAAGAAGCAGCGAAAATTTTGATTCAACACTTTATGTTGTTCTCAGATGAGAATATGCTCATGGAATCTCAGGCCAAAGAGGAAACCAAAGTCGTTGATGAGGAGATACTGCACATGCGCAAAGTCTTGAAGACGGAGCTTGTAGATCTTGACCTCTCTGTGCGCGCCTTGAATTGCCTCAAAGCTGCTGACATTCGTACATTGGCCGAGCTGGTCACTTATGACGTGGCTGACATGCTGAAATTCAGGAACTTCGGTAAGAAGTCTTTGAGCGAAATTCAGGAGTTGGTAAAGAGTAAAGGCCTTTCATTCGGCATGAGCCTCAGCAAGTATAAACTCGACGAAGAATAATCAATACATTTATAATAGGCCGTAGAGGCCAAAATAGCGACCTGTTGCATAATTCCCTCCAATTAGTTGTCTGGAGACGGTATGCACAAATTTAACACAAAATGAGACACGGAAAAAAATTCAATCACTTAGGCCGCACGGACAGCCATCGTAAAGCAATGTTGGCAAACATGGCTTCGTCCCTAATCAAGCACAAGAGAATTACCACAACCTTGGCAAAGGCGAAAGCACTTCGGGTGTATGTTGAACCTCTGATCACTAAATCTAAGAATGACACTACTCACTCCAGAAGAAGTGTATTCAGTTATCTGAAAGATAAGGATGCTGTGACTATTTTGTTCAGAGAGATTTCTGAGAAAGTGGCGAGCAGACCTGGAGGCTATACCCGGATTATCAAAATGGAAAATCGTCTGGGCGACAACGCTGAGATGGCTTTCATCGAGCTAGTCGACTATAACACTGTTTACACCAAAGACAGCACTGCTCCAGTCGAGAAGAAAGCGACTCGCCGGAGAGGTAGCGGGAAGAAAAAAGCAACAGCAGACGAAGGAACTAAAGCCGCAGAAGCTGAAGCTACGACTGACGACGCTCCAGTGGCTGGGACGGAGAACACGGAAGCTCCTTCTGAGGCTCCTGCTCAAGAAACTGATGACGCCAAAGAAGGCGAGGCTGGATCTGAAGAGCAAAAAGAAGAGAAATAAGGAGTTCGACGACTTTTTAGATTGTCAACGATTTTTTAAGGCTGTATCGAGAGATGCAGCCTTTTTTTGTGTCTGGTAGCGTCAGCGGGATTCAGAAGATGCTCGCCTCTGTCTAGATGCTCATGGTTGGAAAACTCGGTGGCTAAATGCCATCGCTTCGCTCCACGCCTGGAGATTCAGGTCCAAGGTTTGATCTTCTTTTTGCAATGCAGCGATCAATTGCTCTGTCGGTAGATTTCCTGTGAGGGTATCAGCAGCCATCGGGCATCCACCGTAGCCCCTCAGCGCGGTGTCAAAGCGTCGGCAACCCGCGGCTAAAGCCGCTTCAATCTTTGCTTGCACCGCCTCGGGAGTACTGTGAAGATGCAAGCCTAATTCGACCGTAGGAAATGTGCTGCGCACGTACGTGTAGAGTTCAGTGATCTGAGCAGGATGGGAATTCCCCAATGTGTCTGCCAATGCAAAATGGGCGATACCTTCGTCATGCAGCGTACCCATGTAGTCCACAACGACCTGGGAATTCCAGGGATCCCCATAGGGGTTACCAAAGCCCATGGAAATATAGATAAGCAGATTTTGCTCCGCCTTCATACTGACGTCTCTAATTTTTTTCACCACGTCCAGGGCCTGTACAATGGTACTGTTGGTGTTTCGTTTCTGGAATGTCTCCGAGATGGAAAACGGATAACCCACAAAATCTATGGAAGGCTGTTTCGAAGCATCTTCGGCGCCTCTCAGGTTTGCGACAATTGCCAGTAGATCAGTTTTACCTCCGGCGGCCTCCAGATCGAGACCTTCCAATACTTCTACGGTGTCCTTCAATTGAGGGATTGCCTTCGGGGAGACGAAACTGCCAAAATCAAGGCGGTCAAATCCTACTTTCAACAGGAGGTTCAGATACTCGATTTTTGTCTCCGTTGGAATGAATTTATCAATTCCCTGCATCGCATCCCTGGGGCATTCCGTGATTTTGACCGTCATAGTATCATGATTTTGACTCCTTTAGAAAATCTCCAGGGTATACGGCATACGCGCCTGAATCCCGGATTGATTTACGACCGATTGTACTTGTTCCAAAAGCGGGTAGTGGGCTCCAAGTGATTTTTGAACAAACCATTGTTGGATTCTGTCTGTGGTCGTGCCAAAAAACAGTTCAAATGGAGGTTTGATCGTGGGATAGCGAACTAATTGATAATCATCCTCCAGATCGGCCATACGGGCCGCTGTAGCGATGGCATCATCTATGCCGCCCAGTTTGTCGACCAGACCCAGTTGAAGCGCTTGTGTGCCACTCCAAACCCTTCCCTGGCCAATGCTGTCTACAGCACCGGCTGTCATCTGCCGGCCCTCTGCAACCCTCTGTATGAACGTGTCATAAATTCGGTTGACTTCAAGCTGCATCATTTGAGCCTCTTCTGCGGTCATCGGACGCTCGAAGGTTCCATTCAACATGTCAGCATATTTCCCAGTTTTGACACCGTCGAAAGTGATCCCCAGTTTATTGTTCCAGAAGCGCTGAAGGTTGGGGACGGTTCCAAACACCCCGATCGACCCCGTTATCGTGTTCGGCTGGGCAATGATAGAGTCAGCTGCCGCTGCAATGTAATAACCACCGGATGCAGCGACGTCTCCCATGGAAACGACGACCGGCTTTACTTGAGACAACAATTCGACTTCCCGCCAGATCACATCGGAAGCGAGGGCGCTACCGCCCGGAGAATTTATCCTGAAAACGACAGCTTTAATCTTGTCATCTCTGCGCAGTTTTCTCAACTCTCTGGATATTTTATCCGAACCGATTTGAGAGTCAGAGCCTTCGCCCCCCAAAATTTCCCCATTTGCATATAAAATTGCAACTCGGTTTTGAAGATTTACTTTGTTGACTGAAGTCGGCGCATAATTAAGCAGGCTGATACTTTTAACATCGTCCTTTTCATCAAGTTCCAGTCTATTTTTTAGCTCAGCGAGTAGCTCATCTTTGTATAAAGTGGAGTCCGCCAGTCTATAAGTCACTGCATCGTCTGCGTTCCTTACCAACATTTGATCCGCAATCATGTGGAGCGAATCCGGAGTCATGGACCTGCTTTCCGCAATTTCACTCAAGAATTGTGTGTAAATACTCTGCAAATAGGAAGAAACCTGCTCGCGGTTTTCCGGACTCATTTTATCAAGAATAAAAGGTTCGACAGCACTCTTGTAAGTACCTACCTTGATTATTTGCATGTCGATGTCAAGCTTGTCCAGCGTCCCTTTAAGAAACATAATGCGCGAGTCCAGTCCTCGGAAATCCAGGGCGCCCTGTGGGTTTACGAAAACTTTGTCCGCCAATGACGCGATATAATATGCTTTTTGAGAATAGGCTTCGCTGTAGGCAATGACAAATTTCCCGGATTCTTTAAAATCCAGCAACTCATCCCGTATTTCCTTTAGGGTGGAAAAACTCGCCGGGATGACAGACAGATCCAGATAGATGCCCTTGATTCTGCCATCTGTTTTAGCACTTTTAATGCGATGCAAGATGTCGTCCAGGCCTAAGGTTCGCTGGGTTGGAAAGCCCGGAATGTCGAGTTCCTCGAAGGGATTTGGAATCGTCCGTTCGGTGATCCCGTGATTGAGTTGCATGACCAACACGGAATTATTGGCCACCTGCGCTGAGGAGTCCGTGGTCGCTGTGTTGACAATTGCCGTAATTATGACGATGAATATCAACAACAACAGGAAGAACGAAACGAAAATTCCTGTAACTGTCGCAAGTACGTATTTAAAGAATGACTTCATGAATCAAAAATAAGCTTTATCCAACAATATGACGAATACTTTACTCATTAGAGTGTGCTAGTCTTGATTTGTTACTAAAAAAGCCTAATTTTGATAATCAAAATAACAGCATGGCGAACATCGTTTATTTATTATTGGGTGCGAATTTGGGCGATAGAGTTGCACAATTGGCACAGGCACGTGCTTTACTCGAGGAGGAAGTGACGCAGTCTTTTAGCTGTTCCACTATTTACGAGTCAGCAGCCTGGGGCCTGGAAGACCAACCCAGCTTTCTCAATCAAGTCGTGGCCCTAGAGACCGACATGGACCCTGAAACGTTGTTGGGCAAAATTCTTGCTATCGAAGAGAAGTTAGGAAGGGAGAGAAAAACGGTCTGGGGGCCGAGGGTCATTGACATTGATATGTTGTTTTTTGGAAATGAAATTATAGAAAAGCCGGACCTGATCATCCCACATAAATTATTCCACGAAAGGAAATTTGCGATGGTTCCCATGGCAGAGCTGGCGCCGGAATTTGTGCATCCTGTGATCGGTCAGACGGTGAAAGAATTACTGGACCGGAGTCAGGACGCTCTGGAAGTTAAGATTTGGCGGCCATCCGCTGAGGTATGGCAGATCGGAGACCTGCACTATTTGACCGACCTGACCTCTGGCGATCCGGACATGATTTCGCAGATCATTCAGCTGTTCCTGCAACAGACTCCAGGGGACCTTAAGCAGCTCGGTGATTCCATTCGTGCAGAGGACTGGCCCAAGGTGAGGCAATGGGCACATCACATAAAACCTACGCTGGCGTACGTGGGTGCAGAGTCTCTTCGAAAGCAATTTGAGCAGATAGAGAGCCTGGCGAGGAACGGCGGAGATTCCTCGGTTTCCCCTATTTTCGAAGGAATCCGCCCTGATTTTGCACAACTATTCAGGGAGTTGCAGACTTATTTGGAGTCGGGCTCTGGAAATGCATGATGGAAAACCCGAAGTAGAGGATCAAAATCAAAGGTATCGCGAGCCATTGAATGGTCAGCAGCAACAAGACTGCGCTGATCAAAAACATAAATTTGTAGCGGTTTTCGCCCCAACTCAAGCCCTGAAACTTCAAAGAAAAAAGCCGAATTTCGCTCACCAGAAGCCATGAAGTCAGGGCAATACTAGCAAGAATAAATGCAGGATGCAAAATTACGCCCGGCCAGTGCACGGCAATGAATGGCAATGAAATGACATAAAAAGTGTTCATTGGCGTATTTAAACCTAAGAAATCCGTGCTTTGCCTTTCGTCAATATTGAACTTTGCCAAACGGAGCGCTGAAAA
>CAYNZH010000025.1:11702-15427 GCA_964401685.1 uncultured Sphingobacteriaceae bacterium | reverse complement strand
CCCTGAAGGGCAAAAATAATCCCCAAACAGCCGCTCAACAAATTCAAGCAAGTCAGCAGATTGGGGATATGTCGTTTCATTGAAATTTCGCGGGAATTTTAACCGTTCATGCTGATTAAGAATTCCTCATTGGACTTCGTTCCTCTCATTTGTGAGAGTAAAAACTCCATTGCCTCGGTAGAATTCATGTCAGCCAAATGATTTCTCAGAACCCAGATCCGCTGCAGCGTTTCCTTGTCGTTGAGCAAGTCATCCCGACGTGTGCTGGAAGCCGTCAGGTCAATTGCCGGGAAGATGCGCTTGTTCGCTAGTTTCCGGTCTAGTTGAAGCTCCATGTTTCCTGTTCCTTTGAATTCTTCGAAAATTACCTCGTCCATTTTTGACCCGGTGTCGATGAGGGCAGTCGCTAAAATGGTTAAGGAACCACCGTGTTCAATATTGCGGGCTGCACCGAAAAATCTCTTTGGCCTGTGAAGGGCATTGGCATCCACACCTCCGGAAAGGATTTTCCCTGACGCCGGAGCGACTGTATTGTAGGCGCGAGCCAATCTCGTGATTGAATCCAACAGAATTACCACATCGTGACCGCATTCTACCATACGCTTGGCTTTTTCCAATACGATGTTCGCAATTTTGACATGGCGGTCTGCAGGCTCATCAAAAGTGGAGGCAACAACTTCCGCTCTGACGCTCCGGGCCATATCAGTAACCTCCTCAGGACGCTCGTCTATCAACAGGATGATGAGATATACCTCCGGGTGATTCTTGGCTATTGCATTGGCGACGTCCTTGAGCAACATGGTTTTACCTGTTTTAGGCTGAGCCACGATCAAACCCCGCTGACCTTTCCCTATAGGCGTAAATAAATCGATGATCCTAGTGGAATGATTGCCCGTACCCATAAAAAGATTTAGTCTTTCTGTCGGAAAAAGCGGAGTTAGGTAATCAAAGGGCACGCGGTCGCGGATTTCAGCTGGATTTTGTCCATTGATCGCTTCAATACGTACCAAAGGGAAGTATTTTTCGCCCTCTTTAGGTGGACGAATACTGCCTCGAACGGTATCACCTGTTTTCAGACCAAACAATTTGATCTGTGACTGGGAAACATAAATATCATCCGGCGAAGTCAAGTAGTTGTAATCTGAGGACCTAAGGAAACCATAGCCATCCGGCATAATTTCTAGAACACCCTCATTGACAATTACATTGTCGAAATCAGGCGTGCTGGAAGCCTCTGTTTTCCCATTTGAGGGAAGTTTTTGGTCAAAGGAGCTCTCGGTTCTACTTCTCATTCCATCCGCCGCTGAATCTGCCTGAAAATTGTCGTCTGCATCTCGCAAGGAGCGTTGCGGGACGACTGGCTCCGCACCCGGTTTTAGGGAGCGAGTCCTTTTTCTCGGTCTGTCATCGTTTGATTCCGCCGGAGTTGCATCTTCTTCTTGGGACGATGAGGATTCTTCTTCACTGCTACTGATGATTCGTGTAATTAGCTCCTGCTTTCTCAATTTGTCGGCATCGGGAATGCCTAACACTTTCGCTATCGCACGTAATTCGGACACGAGCTTCGCATTCAATTCACTGATATTCATTAATGTCTTTATAAAATAATAAGGGTTGTTGCTTTTAATTATAGAAAATTTAACCTACCCACTGCAAATTTGCTGCCAGAAAAGTCCTTGCAGAAAATCTCAGATGATGATCTTTTAGTTCTCAGTTGTTTGTCCTCAGATCTAAAAACTTCAGAAACAGGATAAATTTTAATAGAATAACAATGCAAATAAAGGAAATCCTTTTCATTAATCAAAAAGATTTTCAACATAAATAGTTAAAAATATAAAAAACGTTGGTAAAGACGCATAATAGTGTTAATTTTACACTATAGATATTAATTCCACGTGACTGTTGTATTAGGAAAAAGTAATTTCTAATATTGCGGAATCAAAATGGTAAATTAAAAAATAAATCATGATCATTATTGCAGATGGAGGTTCAACGAAGACAAATTGGTGTCTGTTAAACGAATCTGGAAAGAAGTTTTTTTTCAATACAGAAGGTTATAATCCTTATTTCGTGGACAGCGAATATATCAGCAATTCGATGTTAAAGGCCCTCCCAAAAGATCTGCCTTTTGATGAAATTACCGAGATCCACTATTATGGTGCGGGTGTCCACAATGAGGAAAAAGCCGAAATCGTGCGCCAGGCAATTCGTCAGATTTTTACAAAAACGGCGAATATTGCGGTCGGTCATGATCTCATTGCCGCTGCACGTGCTTTACTAGGAGACCAGCCCGGTTTTGCCGCCATACTCGGCACAGGTACCAATACCTGTTTATTTGACGGGGAAAAAATTACCCTCAATATAAGTTCTGCGGCGTACATACTTGGCGATGAGGGCAGCGGATGCCATATAGGAAAGAAATTACTTACGGATTATGTGCGCGGTTATATGCCTGAGGATGTGCGCCAAATTTTTTGGGAAACCTATAAATTGACTCCAGATGACGTGATGGATGCCGTTTACACCAAACCCTTAGCCAATAGGTTCTGCGCCGGATTCAGTAAGTTCGTTTATGATGTTTCGGTAAATATTGGGTACTCAAGAGGGATTGTGGACAGCTCCTTTGAAGAATTTTTCAAAAATCTGGTTTCTCATTACCCCGACTATCAAAGCTACAGTTTCAATTGTGTGGGTTCTGTGGGCTATACCTTTCGCAATATCCTGGAAGAAAAAGTCCAGAATTATGGCATGAAAATGGGCAAGATTGTGCGTTCACCTATTGACGATCTGGTACAGTACCACAATGATAGAGCGTTCAATCGCTAATCTTTTCTGGTTGCCAGACGTCTCCGTACTTTGCTCAAAAATTCGGGGGTCATGCCGAGGTAAGATGCGATATAGTGTTGGGGAACCCGCTGTACGATTTTCGGGTATAAGCGAATAAACTCCACATATCTTTCTTCGGCAGTACGTGCGATTGTTCTGATCAGTCGTCTCTCCAGCGCGCTCAGTCTTCTCTGCATCATCAGGCGGAAAACGCGCTCAAAGGCGGGCAGTGCTTCCAACAATTGTTCCTTGCGGTGAGGGCTGAGGGTCAGTAGCTCTGTGTCTTCCAGAGCCTCAATATAGAAGAGACTAGGCGTCCGATCGTGAAAACTCCCTATATCTCCAAACCACCAATCTTCTATGGAAAATTGCAGAATTACTTCGTTGCCGTTTTCATCTATGTAAAATGTCCTCACACAACCCTTCACAATATAGGCTTCAAAATCACATACTTCACCCTCCCTTAAAAGAATCTGCTTTTTTTTGACTTTTTTGGGAACGAGAAGCTGGTTGAAAACTTCCAGGTCTTCATTGTTAAAATGCCCACAACGATTGACATATTCGTTGATAAATCCAAACTCCGGAGTAATTTCCATTTCTTATTTTATGTTAATGCTTTTGAAAAACAAACCCTGTACTTTTGTAGTATTGATAATAGTATACTATTCAATGGATTAAAAATAGGCAAAAGATATGGAAAATAAAATATTAGGAATCCACCACGTTACTGCAATTGCCGGAGATGCTCAGAGAAATTATGATTTCTACACCAGGGTGTTGGGTTTGCGGCTGGTAAAGAAGACTGTTAACTTTGATGATCCAGAAACCTATCACTTTTATTTCGGAAATGCGCTTGGAGAAGGCGGTACTATTCTTACTTTTTTCCCCTGGGGTGACCG
>CAYNZH010000025.1:5302-11602 GCA_964401685.1 uncultured Sphingobacteriaceae bacterium | reverse complement strand
GAGCAAGCAGTCAGAGGCATACATCATGTGACGATAAGTACTGAGGAATCCGCCCAAACCGCAGAAATACTCACCGATGTCTTCGGGTATAAGTTGGCCGCAAAGGAGGTCAATCGCTTCCGCTATGTGGTCGACACCGTCGCGACTGCGGCCACAGTCGACCTGGTGGAGGTTTCGGGTGAGCAACCCGGCAGGGTTGCTGGTGGTTCTGTACATCATGTGGCATTTCGAGTGAAAACTGTGGAAGAACTGATGACATACAGGGACAAAATTACCGCCTTGGGCCTGCATATAACAGATAAAATCGACAGAAACTACTTTTATTCCCTGTATTTCCGCGAACCGGGAGGCGTTCTGTTCGAAATTGCAAGTGATGAGCCTGGTTTCCTCGTCGATGAAGATGCGGATCAACTGGGTCTTTCCCTCAAGTTACCTGAGCAGTTCGAGGGTTATAGAAATAGGCTGGAAAAAATCCTACCTGCATTACATTAATTGAAAAAAATGGAGAGAAAAAATGACGTATAAACACGAATATAAATATATACAAGCGGGCTCGTCCGTATCAACGGCGAGTAAGGCACTAGTACTTTTACATGGGCGTGGTAGCAGCGCGCGCGGGATCATCCCGCTGATGGATCAGTTTGAACTGAGCGCACCGTACGCGATGGCGCCCGAAGCGACCAATCAATCCTGGTATCCCTATAGTTTTATGGCGCCGCGTGAGCGTAACCAACCCGCGTTGGATACTGCGCTTAGCGTGGTCGATCAAGTCGTGAGTGATTTGCAGGTCAAAGGCTTCGCAAAGGAACAGATTTACTTTGTTGGATTTTCCCAGGGAGCTTGCCTGGCACTCGAGTATGCTACGAATAATGCGGCTCGCTACGGCGGGATCGTCGCCTTTACCGGTGGGTTGATAGGGGAAACCATAGACCCTTCCCTTTACAAAGGGGAGTTCCAAGGCACGCCAATTTTCATCTCCGGTGGAGATATGGACCATCACGTTCCTTTGGAGCGAATGCAACAGACCAAAAATTTAGTCGAAAAGTTAGGCGCCAGGGCGAGACTAGAAATTTACCCTGGAAAACCACACAGCATTAGCATGGAAGAGTTGATCCTCGCCAAGGAATTTATTTTTTCAGGTAACTCAGCGTAACTCGATTTTCATCGACAGAGAGCGAAACTTTTGCGCCAAAACATAGCGCTTGATTGTTTTCAATATGTCCTGCCGGAAAGTCGAACGCTACAGGATACCGGTATTCGGATACTTTTTCCATCACGATTTCCTCGATCGAACTTCCAAAGGGGACAGAGCCGTCTTTCATCGCAGTAAATCCGCCAATGATCAACCCTGAAAGTTCGGCGAGCTTGCCAGCCCGCTTGAGCATCCACAACATGCGATCGACCGCATAGTAATACTCGCCGACGTCTTCGAGAAATAAGATTTTGCCTCTAAAATCCGGATCCGATTCCGAGCCGGCGACACTACAAAGCACAGCAAGATTGCCCCCGATCAATATTCCCTGGCCAGTGCCTTGCCTTGATCGGTCCCCAGACGGGTATTGGTATTGCACCGGCGAAAGGTCAAAAAGTAAGGCCCTCAGCGTTTCAAGAGAAATCCTTGTCGCGTCCGGGAGCGTGAAGGGCATCTGACCATGAATGGTCGGAATGCCATATTTAGATTGAATGTGACTGTGCAAAACGGTGATATCACTAAAGCCGACCAGCCATTTTGGATTTTGTGCAAATCCGGAAAAATCCAGGTGATCGATGATTCTCACTGTCCCATATCCGCCTCTCGCTGCGAAGATTGCTTTGACCTCGGGATTATCGAGCGCCGCCTGAAAATCCTTTATTCTCAACTGGTCGTCGCCCGCAAATTGGTGGTGCTTCGCTTGCAAAGTTTCACCTTGTAGCACGCGGAGTCCCCACCCTGTCAGTAGTTCCAGCGCATCCGTTACGCCATCACTCACAAAACTCGCTGGACACACTATAGCGACCAAATCTCCGGCTTTCAAAAATTCAGGAATTTTCATGGGCTAATCTCCGTAATTTTTCTTATTTTGAGTTATATTTGTCAAATATACATTTTATAAATAAAAGCCTTGAGCAATTTCAAAAGATACACGATTACCTCTGCACTTCCCTATGCCAACGGTCCCCTGCATATAGGGCATCTCGCTGGTGCTTATATTCCAGCTGATATTTTTGTCCGCTTTCTGCGCCTGCAAAAGAAGGACGTTGTGTACGTGTGTGGCTCCGATGAGCATGGTGCGGCAATCACCATTAAAGCGAAACAATTAGGAACTACGCCCAGAGCGATTATCGATAAATACCACGAGCAGATCAAGAGCAGTTTTGGCGAGTTTGGAATCTCCTTTGATATTTACCACCGAACTTCTGAGCGCGTTCATCACGAACTTTCTCAGGAATTTTTTCTTGATCTCTACAAAAAAGGTGAATTTATTGAAAAATTCTCAGAGCAATATTTTGATGAAGATTTCAAGCAATTTTTGGCGGATCGCTATATTACGGGGACCTGTCCGCACTGTAGCAATCCTGGTGCCTACGGCGATCAGTGCGAAAAGTGCGGAACCTCTTTAAATCCTACGGATTTGATCAATCCAATTTCTACACTCAGTGGAAAGACACCCGTATTGCGCGAAACGAAGCATTGGTACCTACCTTTGGATAAGTACCAGCCTTGGTTGGAACAGTGGCTTTTAGAGGGGAAAAAAGGTATTCTGAAAAGCAATGTGTACGGACAGTGCAGTTCCTGGCTGAAGGCGGGGCTTCAACCCCGATCCATGACACGGGATTTGGACTGGGGGGTAGACGTTCCTGTGGATGAGGCCAAGGGCAAAAAACTGTATGTATGGCTGGATGCCCCCATTGGCTATATTTCAGCAACAAAGCAATGGGCCCTCGACCACGGTAAGGATTGGGAAAAATATTGGAAGAAACAGGATTCAGAGGACGAAAACGCCTGTTTGATTCATTTCATTGGCAAGGACAACATCGTTTTTCACTGCATCATTTTTCCAGCGATATTGCATGCTCAGGGGGAGTATATTTTGCCTGAAAATGTCCCTGCGAATGAGTTTCTCAATCTGGAGGGCGACAAGTTGTCCACGTCAAGAAATCATGCGGTCTGGCTGCACGAGTATTTGGAGGAATTTCCCGGAAAACAGGACGAACTACGCTATGTTCTAACCTCGATTTTGCCGGAAACATCCGACAGTGAGTTCACCTGGAAAGATTTCCAGGCCAGAGTCAACAATGAGCTGGTGGCAATTTACGGTAATTTTGTCAATCGCGTGATGGTGTTGTCGCATAAGTATTTTGACGGAAAAGTACAGGAAGCTACGCGCATAGGCCAAGCTGAGAAGGATGTATTGGAGGCGTTGGATGCATATCCTGGACAGATCGCCAAGGCGTTGCACCAGTACAAATTTCGCGAAGCGCTCTCCCTGCTCATGAACATCGCTAGAATGGGAAACAAGTATTTGGCCGATGCAGAACCCTGGAAACAAATCAAGACGGATGAGGAGTACGTGAAAACTGTTCTACATGTGAGTTTACAGATTGCTGCGAGGTTGGCGGTGCTGTCCCAACCATTTCTGCCATTTACAGCGGAAAAAATACGGGCGATGCTCGATATGCCTGCCAGTGATTGGGAGGGAAGCGAAGGCGGGTACAGGTTGGCTGTTGGTCACCAACTGAAAGAGGCCGTTCTTCTCTTCGAAAAAATATCCGACGAGCAGGTGAATTTTCAATTGGATAAGCTTGCTCAGGCCAAAATCAAGAATTCGGGAGTTATGGAGGTCGAGGATGACGCTAATAAAGCTGAAGCAGCTAAAGCTGAGGTCAGTTTTGAGGAATTTACGAAAATGGATATCCGGGTCGGGCGGATTTTATCCGCAGAAAAGGTTCCGAAAACCAAAAAATTACTAAAACTCACTATTGATACGGGGATTGATGAAAGGACGGTTGTTTCCGGAATTGCCGAACACTTTGATCCTGAGGCTATCGTTGGACGCCAGGTTTCGATATTGATCAATCTTGCCCCCCGTCAGATAAAGGGAATTTCCTCACAAGGAATGATTTTGATGGCTGAAGACCGGGATGGACGCCTGGATTTCGTATTACCGCCGACTGATGTCCGCCCTGGAAGCGTTGTCCGCTAAGGCAGCACTTTGCGCCATGCGCGTAAAGAGCTCCAGAGCCTGCTTCGCTTCCGGAACGTCATGAACCCTTAGCAGCTGGACCCCCTTGCTTAAAAGCAGGGTGTGAAGTACGGTGCTGCCATTCAAAGCTTGCTGTGGCGTGATGTCAAGTGCCTTATAAATCATTGATTTTCTAGACACAGCACCTAAAATGGGAAGTCTCAGGACATGAAGTTCGTCCAGCCGATTTAGTAATTCGTAATTTTGATCCAATGTTTTTGCAAAGCCAAAGCCAGGATCGAGGATGATGTCCTTGACTCCGAGCGCTCGCAGCTGTTGAATTTTCTGAGAAAAATAGTGTGTGATTTCCCAAAGAAGATCCTCATAGTCCGTCAAAGATTGCATATTTTGAGGAGTTCCGCGCATATGCATGAGGATATAGGGCACTCCTAAGGAAGCCACGGTCTGAAACATGTCAGCATCCAGCTCGCCCCCTGAAACATCGTTGATCAGGTGTGCACCGGCTTGAATAGCTTCACGAGCAACTTGGGCGCGGAAAGTGTCAACGGAAAGGACAGTGTCCGGGAAACGTTTAAGTATCGCCTCGATGACCGGGATCAACCTTTGGATTTCTTTTTCCGCGCTGACCTCGTCGGCCCCGGGCCTGGTGGAATAAGCGCCCAGATCGATAATATCCGCTCCTTGAGAAAGCATAAGCTCTGCGCGGACCAGTGCCTGGTCAAGGTCCAGGTATTGACCACCATCAAAGAACGAATCGGCGGTCAGATTGAGGATTCCCATGATTTTAGGGCTGCCTAAATCCATAATCTGACCGCCAACATTGATCGACCCCATACTAAAGTTCAGCTGATGAAACCTATCTGAGGACGACGACTCCGTCGGCTATGATTTCTATATCTACTTTGGGTTCAGTGATCTTGGCGATTTCCTCAGCAGATTTGCCTGCGTCCTCTGCGTAGTGCTTCAACCAAGCAACAGAAGTTTCTTTCATTTTGGCCTGGCCCTCCAAAACGATGGTTTTACCGACGATATCCTGAGGCATAAAATAGCCATAGTCGGTGAACCGAACCATGACATGTTCATCTGATCCTTCTCTCTTCAAGCGAATGAAACAACCCTTCTTCTCGCATACTTCGACGACTTCGCCTGTGATTTTTCCGGTGTACACGGAGTCGGATTTGAATTTTTCCTCCAGTGCTTTGACTGTTATTCCGCCCTTATCAGAGATCGCTTTGCCGTATTGAACGCCGGCTTTGGCCGACGGAATTTGTTCTTGGGCATTCGCAGTCACGCTAAATACCAGAGCAGCGACACAAATTGCAAATAGTTTTTTCATAAGAATTCAATTTAATAACACGGATCAAATTTAATGATAAAAAAGGTGAAATTTAAAAGTTATTTTCTCAGGAATTCAAAGCTGCCGTCATTTGCCAGGCGCATAATCACTGAGGGCCGTCCCTCTTCGGCAGAATCTTGGCCAAATTGGACCGTATAATCGGCTTGATCCAGTATTTCTCCGTCGATGTCGTCGAACTTGGCGGGACTGGGATTGCCACTCAGATTTGCCGAAGTCGATACGATTGGTTTGCGGAATTTCTGGATCAACGCCTTACAGAACGGATGTTTCACAATGCGAATTCCAATGGTGGAATCTTCACCCACAAGGTTGGCTGGGAGGTTTTTCGCCCCATCAAAAACAATAGTGAGCGGCCTTTCACTAAATTCTATCAAATCATAAGCTATATCCGGGACATTTTGCACATAGCTCTGAAGCTGATTTTCATTTTCGAGCAAGATGATCATACTTTTTCGGTCATCCCTTTTTTTTATCTGATAAATTCGGGAAACTACTTCCGCATTGGTTGCGTCACCCCCAATTCCCCAGATCGTGTCCGTGGGATAGACGATCGTTCCACCCTTTCTCAGCGTTTCCAAAGCGGCTTCTAAATCTTTTCTGTCGAAATTGTCTTTCATGCCCAAGGTTTTACACCGCTACCTGATGAGTTCTCAGCGCATCGTTCAACGAGGTTTTTTTGTCCGTCGATTCTTTGCGTTTCCCGATGATCAGGGCGCAAGGGACCTGGTAGTTTCCAGCAGGAAATTCTTTGGTATACGT
>CAYNZH010000025.1:0-5202 GCA_964401685.1 uncultured Sphingobacteriaceae bacterium | reverse complement strand
TTTTTACCTATTTGTGCACAGGACCCGACGGTCGCCCAAGTGTCAACCATAGTACCTTCATCCACATAGGCGCCTATATTGACATAAGACGGCATCATGATCACTCCGTTCCCGAGAAACGCGCCGTATCGGGCGATTCCATGCGGAACGACCCGCACACCCAATTCTTTGTAATTAGTTTTGAGATTCATCTTATCATGAAAAACAAACGGTCCGACTTTTTCGACGTTCATTTTCCTCAGTGGAAAGTACAGAATAACCGCTTTCTTGATCCATTCATTGACATGCCAACGCGTCCCGATTGGCTCCGCGACCCGCAGGGTTCCCTCATCCAACCTCTGGATAACCGTCTCAATTGCATCTTGGTATTCTTTATACTCGAGGAAGAGACGGTTTTCCCATGCGTCCTCAACAAGTTTTTTCATATTCTCCATAGCTGTGATTTTATGTTAGGCAAATTTACTTAAATTATTGTTAGGTTTGTATTATGGCAGCAGCGATAGAAAAATTGCGTATCGATAAGTACCTTTGGGCTATTCGTATTTTCAAAACCAGAACGCTTGCGACAGAGGCATGTAAGGCTGGAAAAGTAAAGCTAAATGGTCAAAACGTTAAGCCTTCTTATGAGGTGAAAGTCGGTGATGTTTTTCAGATTCAAAAAGGCATAGAGCGTAAGGTGATCAAGGTGTTGGCCTTGTTGGAAAAGCGGAGTGATGCCAAAACTGCGGTCTTACACTACGAGGATCAAACCCCTGAGGAAGATACTTTCAAGTTCAAAAGTATTCATCATGCGCCAATTCTGAAGCGAGATCGAGGAGCGGGTAGGCCCACTAAAAAAGATCGACGAGAGATTGATGACCTCAAAGACGATTGGTTTGAGTGATTCCTGACCGTGCCATATTTCGGTTTGATTTTTGTGTTAATCAAAATAAAAAATGGTATGAAAAAGGTATTATATAGTTTAATCGTAGTCGGTCTACTGTTTTTTGGCACCACCTTCGCTGTTTCAGCACAGGATCTTAGAAGCAACCAGGTTCCTTCGGCCGTCGTTAACAGTTTTAATAAACAATTTCCTCAAGCCTCAGATATAGATTGGGAGCAGGAAAACTCGAATTATGAAGTCGAATTCGAAGTTGGCCGCTTGGATCATCTGGCTATTTTCAACAGTCAGGGTGAGATCATCAGGCATAAGCAGGAATTACGTGTGAGAGATCTTCCGGAACAGATCCGGCAGGAAGTGAAAAATGCTTACCGAGGATATAGGATTTCCGAAGTAGACAAGCTGACTCAGGGAGAGCAAGTGTATTTCAAGTTGGAACTAAAAAATTGGACGAAGGAGCTGGACATTGTAGTGGATAGTTCGGGTCAACAGGTAGAAGGGTTTATTTGGTAGAAATTAAAAATTAAGAACAGATGAAAAAAATGATTAATAGCAGAATTGTGGCCGTAATGGTTCTTGCGGTCTCTATGTTGACTTTGGGTTCCTGCGATAAGGAGTCGATCATCGACAAATCCGCCCTTCCAGCAAAAGCGCAGGACTACCTGGATACTCACTTTCAGAGCGTTCCGGTGATCCAGGTCGTGAAAGATGTGGACGGCTTTTCTAAAAATTACGATGTTTATCTCCAGGATGGATTCGAACTCGAATTTAAACGCAACGGAGATATTAAAAGTGTCAAAAGCAATCGCCAGGAAGGCTTGCCAGACAGTGTAGTTCCCGCAAAAATATTGACTTATGTTCGCGCAAATTATGCTGAGCAGGTTGTCATTTCTTGGGAAATTGACGACGCCCACCAGGAAGTTGAACTTTCGAACAGCTTGGATCTGAAATTTTCCAAGTCGGGGGATTTTATCAGGATAGACTAAGCACTCCGGGGTGGTTCTGATCACTGTAAAAATTAAAAGCCATCGCGTTAGCGGCGGCTTTTTTGCGTCGGAATGTTTCTATCGACTACCCAGTACAACAGGTAGCTGAAAATAAACCCAAGGGCGAAGGCGGAAAGTAAATAGCCCACGATTTCCTTCCAAGGTCTTGCCCAAAAAGCATTAAAAGTACCGTATAAAGCCAAGATGAGCAATAATATGCTGCTCAATATAAGCCCTTTGTGAAAGAGAGTCAAAGATTTTCTCCGTCTGGAAAAAATATCTTTGATGACTTGAAAGGGCAGGAAAACGAAAAGCAGAGCAAGAAGCGCGATCACGAAATAATGCTCGACATATACATAGAACAAGAACTCTTCTAAGGTATGTATGTTAAAGTCATAATACTCATATCGTCCATAAAAGAATGCATTAAAGGTTTCCGGCCACCAACGCATAGCGAAAAATATTGGCGAGCATAGTGTAATTAGGATATTCCCGAATAGCTTCTTGTATAGCATAGTTTAAACTATTATCCGAGGTATGGGAAAATTATACTTTTTTATCTCGTTCAACATACTGATCCACTGTCAAATACAATAAGGACGTAAATATAAAACCGAAAGCGATTGCGAAGGCAAGATATATCACATTATGGAAAATGGGAATCATCCATATATTGCTCACGGTGCCCCATAAGGCAATCCATCCGGCTACAATGGCTGATAAAATTATCCATTTTCGTAAAAAAGAAATCCTCACTTTCATCCGTAAGGAATAATGGTCTTTAATAAGTTGAAATGGTAAGAGCAGCATTGCTATAGATAAAACATACGCAATAGGGTACGAGTTTCCATAAACATATCGTAAAAACTCACCCAAAGAGTCAATCCTTACGTCGTAATATTTATAAATTCCCTTGAACAGAGCATCATAAACATTCGGAAGCCATCTGATCTTTAAAGCAATCGGTATAAGGAGTCCGACCAGAAGATTCATGATAATTTTTCTGTACTGCATGGCTAATATCGATGTTCTCCTAACTCGTCAACTGGCCGAATAACAACGGAAACACCAGGAAAATGCACAAGGTAAATATGGTAAGAATAAGCGACAATAAATATTTTTTTTTGCTTTTTCTCCAGAAGAAAACAGATGATACAACAAAAATCAACGCGGAAAAATACAAAATCGCTATGATGCGGTTAATCACCGTAAATGTGCTCTCCGACATTCCTAAAAATTCTGCTACGGTGAAATTTCGACCAGATGCAGAGTTGAGATAAAATCCGCTTTCAGTTAGCATCATGAAAACCCCACCTATACCCCTGAAAGGCATAAAAAGCCAAATAACTAGCTGTAAAACACATACGATCAGGCAAATATAATATATAACTTTCAGAGCAATTTAATTATTTCTCGACATAGCGGTCAATCAGAAGATAAAGCAAAGTACTAAAAATAATCCCAAATCCAAACGCATACACTATATAAATCAAATTTTGATAATAGGGAAATATCCAAATATTGCTAAAAAGTCCCCAAAACATAATTAAACAACCGACAATAAAGCTGAATAACAGTATTTTTTTATAATATGGAAGCCTCTTTCCTATCTTATAATAGTGATCTTTAATAAGTTGAAAAGGCAGTAAAACTGTTAACAAAAAAAACATTGGAATCAAAGGGTATACCATTGGACGCAAAACAACAACGTATATATATTCGGAAAAGGAATGAATGTATGAGTCGTAATATCTATAATTGCCTTCTGCGATATTCTTCCAGTATCTAAATGAGCTGATAACCGGAAAAATCAGAAATGCAGCCAGTCCATTTACAATAATTTTTCTGTACATAATTGTGTATTATTTGCCCCAAGTCCAAAATCCCGGTGACCACTGACAGGATGTTGACGCTTGTCTATTAGAAAGAAAAGGGCCGTTTGGATTAAAAATGAAAAGCCAATAACAATGACTATAAATGGAATATCCCTATACCAAGGGCTCGCTGTACTTAAAAGTAAAAACCCCCAACCGGAAATGACGACGATTACACAGTTCAGGATTGAATAGTAGACAACGGAAATCGCAAAATAATACTTTTTAATGCGGTATAACCACTTGATTTTAAGGATTTGCAGGGGAATTAAGGAGGCTACAATAAAAATTATTGAGAAAATAAAAAATCCCTGGAAAATCTGTTTTATATATGGAATCAACGCCTCAAAATAAGCGTCGTAGTACTGGTAGTGTCCTGTCACCAGATTCTTGAGATATTGATGTATGTAGATCATCGGGAACAAGATATATGAAACCATCAGGTTACCTAAAATGATACGTGTTTTCATGATCTCGTAGTCATAGTTAATAAAATTTGGGACGTTTGTTTTTTTCTTCGTATTGATCGATGCAAAGGTACAGCAGACCCGCAAATAGAAATCCGAAAACTATTGTTACGAAGAAATACTTCAGGCTATCGGCGTTCAGGCCTAACGGCAGCCACAATATCACCCACAAAATCAAAATACCCGTTAAAATCGCCCACTTTTGGATAAATGTCAACTTAATTTTCCTGCTGCGGAAATAGTCTTTAATGAGCTGAAATGGCAAAAGAAAAAAAGCAACGAGTATTAGATATTCCAGAAAATATGATTTGCCATATACGTAATATAGAAATTCGTTTAAGGAGTCGATTTTAACATCATAATATTTATAAACTCCCTTGAAGACAGCATCATAAACACTTGGAAGCCACCTGATCTTTAAAGCAATCGGTAGAAGGAGTCCGACTAGAAGGTTCATGATAATTTTTCTGTACATATTTATTCAGTTTGTCCTTAAAACAGTTTTAGGATTTTAGGGATGAATACAATCATAATCGCCACCGCCATACAAACCTTAATCAAACCATATTTCATTTTTTGAGAAAGTTTCGTAAAAATAATGATCAAAGGAATCAGTATGCAAAGCCAGAAAACTAAAGCGGCCAGCTTGTTTAAGAAAACGACTATAGCGTAACTCGGATACTCAATAGATGTAGTAAACAGTTCAACAGTATAAAACCCTCTTTCTAGATACCGCCATACAAATAGCGGTCCTCCATAAGGTCCAAATAAATGAAGAAGCACCATCAAAGAGCATATGAGGGTGTATAAGTAAACAACTATTTTATTTAGTTTATTCAAATCGGTTGGATTTGTGGCTATAATTTTGCAATTTAAGCAATTCTTCTAAATGTACAAACTGTCGTTGGATGAAAATACTAACCCGTTTGCTTGCCGAACAACAACTGTGATACTATGAACAATCCACAAATTATGATTTGCATGAATGCGTCAAA
>CAYNZH010000024.1:30855-35025 GCA_964401685.1 uncultured Sphingobacteriaceae bacterium | reverse complement strand
TCGGAAACAAGAAGAGGAACGTCCAGAACGAACTCTTCCACAAGAAACTAAGGTCGTTTTACGAATCAAAACATCCGGATCCAGTTTTTGGATTCAAGAATTCTAGGAAAAGAGAGCACAACTACGTTGCTCTCTTTTTTTGTACCACAATATCAACAGATTAAGGAAAATCTCTCTCCCAAAATGTGAAAGTTTCAAAAATTTCTTTGAAAAAGCGAGATTTATAAATACATTTGCATCCCCGAATAAGGGGTAGTACTTTAAAATTAGCCCAGGTGGCGGAATTGGTAGACGCGCTGGTCTCAAACACCAGTGGGGCGACCCATGCCGGTTCGATCCCGGCCCTGGGTACTAGAAGGCCTGTTAATCGCTCGATTAACAGGCCTTTTTTCATATACCATGGAGTAAATGGGAATCTCAAATATCTTTCAACAGCTCTTCGATGGCTTTTTCCAACTGCTGATCACGTCCTTTCGCAATGACTTGCGGTTGATTCTTCACCTCGAACATCGGGCGCGTCTCGTTGTTTTCAAGCCATTCGCCAGCTTGATTTTTAGCCGAAATCGGCACTGATCCCCAGCGGATGCCGCTAGGCAGGGTTTCCCATCCGGCAAAGCTACAGGTTCCAGGAACAGGCATTCCGACGGTTTTTCCAATACCCAGATCGGTGTAACCACATGAAAAACAATGTCCATCGCTATAATTGGCCTCGTTGAACATGGCAAGCGTGGGTTTGGTCCATCTAAACGTGGGTTCGTAACCGACCGCTCTGTCTTCAGTAGCATATTCGAGAAATTTTTCCCCTGTAAAAAACATAGCTAGATCAGAGACTAGGTCGCCTCCACTATTGAATCGGGTATCAACGATGACACCATCTCGATCCGAATATTTCCCTTTCATCTCGTCGTAGACATTGCGGTACTGCCCGTCGTTCATGCCAGAAATATGAACATAACCCAGGCGACCATTGCTTAGACTATCTACTTCGTCCTGATTTTGGCGTACCCAACGCCTGTACAGAAGCTGATTTTCCTGACCCTGAGTGATAGGCTTAACGGTTATCTGTTGACGCACTTTGGATTGGGGATCGTAGATCTCAAGTAGGGTGAACTGATCCGCTTTGCGATTGAGGTATTGCGCTACATCCCTATCTGCTGCGATAGTTTGCCCATCAATTCGCTCTATAATCGATCCGGGATTGACAGTGAAAGTACTTCGATCTAGTGGACCGCCGGGTAGTACCTCGACTATGCGTATGCCTTCACCCTGATGATTGTAATCCATAAAAATCCCAAGGGACGCTGTTGCATCGGCATTTTCGATACTTCCGGAGTACCTCGCGCCAGCGTGGGACACGTTTAATTCACCGAGTAATTCAGAGAGCAATTCAGCAAATTCATAGTTATTGCCGATGTGGGGAAGGTGCTTTCTATACTCCGTCCCGAGGGCTTCCCAGTCTGCACCGTGCATATCCGGCGTGTAGAACATTTTTTTGTTGCGCAGCCAGACGTGGTCGAAAGCGTGCATCAATTCGGCCTGATCGTCCACATAGACTTCACCCGCAATAGTAATGTTCTCCCTTCTGTTGTTGTCCGGATTTATTTTGGTTATCCGGCCACCAGAGAGGAGGTATAGATCTTTCTGCTCTTTGTTCCATGCGAGGCTACCGCCTGAGGCTTCGAGCGCGATTTCCTGCTTGGTCTCCTTGGTGCGCAGATTGGTGCTCCATAAATTGGTGCCGCGCTCGAACCGGGTGAGATACAACAGTTTTTCACCGTCCTTTGTCAATACCGCATCGGACAATGAGGACGAGTGAATGGTCAGGCGCGCTTTACGATCTTCTAAACCTTCCCAATCAATCTGTATGGGTGCAACGGCTGCAGATTTTGCCGTATCATTTTTGCTTTCCGACTTGGAATCGGGCTTCTTAGCAAGTTTTTCTACTTCTTTAAGCAAATCGTAGTCATCTTTGGACAAATTGTACTTTTCCCAGCCCTCTTTGGTAAGAAAAACCGTAAATACATCCATTTGAGAGCCGCCGCTCTGAGCGTGGCTTTTCATCCCGTAGCGGTTACTAAACCACATGATCTGTTTTCCACCATCCACCCATTTTGGCGACCTGTCATTGTACCCACTCTCGGTGAGATTTACCATCTCTTTTTTGCCTTCAGCATCCAGCAAAACCACTTCACTGTTGGCCATGGTGGGCCTATAAGTTGCGAGCAACCACCTACTATCCGGACTCCAACTAAAGTATTGGTCGCCATCTTGCATATGAAACAAATGCTCCGGAGTCATCAGGGTGACAGTTTTCTTGCTAGTCAAATCCAAGACCTTCAACGTGCGTCTCTCCTCGATATAAGCCAGTTTCTTGCCGTCCGGCGATAGTTCAGGCAGGTAGTTATCCAGTTCATTGCTAACCAACGGCTTCTCCTCAATAAGGGTAGCGCCAAAAAAGAAGGGTTCCTCATCACGGACTTTGGTCGTTTGGAAAATTTGCCAACGTCCATCTCTTTCGCTAGCATAGATCACTGACTTGCCGTCTGGCGCGAATTGCACGAAGCGCTCCTGCTCTGGAGTATTGGTGAGGCGCTTAGTGAGACGACCATCTACAGATGTTACAAACACTTCGCCTCGACTAATAAAGGCTATTTCCTTCCCATTGGGTGCGACCGACATTTCTCTCACACCGCCGTTGACGGTGACGTAGCTATCGGTGTTAGCAACTTCCTGCGTGCGTATATGTACGTTTACCTTCTGTGGCTCCCCTCCTTCACGGAAGGTATAAAGCTCGCCATCATAGGAAAAGGTCATCACGCCCTGGTCCGAGACGCTCAGTGATCGAACGGGATGCGTTTCGAAATGAGTCAGTTGCTGAGAAGGCGAGTTTTTAGAAGAAAGACTCTTCTTGTATACGTTGAACGTTCCATTTTCTTCGCTCAGATAATAGAAACTCGTTTCTTGCGCTGCGAAAACGGGATGCCTATCCTCTCCGTAGTGGGTGGTCAGTTGGGTATGTTCGCCTGTAGCGCGATCAAAGACCCAAATATCTCTAGCGATAGATGATTTTTGGTGTTTGCGCCACTCATTCTCTCCTCCCTTTTTATCGTGGTAAATAATACGCTGACCATCCTTAGTAAATTGGGCATATTCTGCGGGCACAGTGAGCACTTGATCTACACGCCCTCCTGTAACGGGCACTTGGTAAAGCTCGGGCTGGGAGCCGGTCGGGTACTGACGATGATTCGCCAGGTCCTGGCGATTTCCGCCGAAGACAATATGCGACCCATCTGGCGTAAAGGAGTAGGGAAGTTCGTCATTTGAATGGTAAGTCAATCTCTGGGCCTCACCCCCTTCGGCGTCCATTACATACACATCAAAATTGCCGTAACGGTCCGATGCGAAGGCAATTTTCTGACCGTCGTCACTCCAGACAGGCATGTAGTCGTGTGCGGGATGAAAGGTCAACCGTACGGCTTGCCCTCCTTGGACGGGCACTTTGTACAGGTCTCCTTTATATGTGAAAACAATCTGATCCCCTGCAGGGGAAATGGCAGGGTAGCGCATCCATAGTGGACCGTATTCTGCGGGTAATTGGGCGATGGGCATTGACAATCCTATCCCAATGAAACAAATCAACAGTAAAAACTTCTTTTTCATGTAACTCGAGGTTTGGAAGCGCAATATAGGTATATTTGCTCATTCTCCCTCGGGTGTATCTGAATCTTTGTGGTTGACTAAATGAAATTCGTGTTGAGGCACCGGCACACGTATTCCAGCCTGGTCCAGAACGTCTTTGATTTTTTCATATGTCTCGTAATAAGCGTCCCAGTACACGTTATTATTGGTCCACATGCGTATTACAAGCGTAATGGTATTATCAGCAATTTGATCGACCCGAACCTCGGGGATAGGCTTTTTCAAAATTCGTTTGTCGGCTGCAAAAATGTCGAAAATCAGTTTTCTCGCCTGTGCAATATCGGAGTCATAGGCTATTCCCAGCTTATATTCTGCACGTCTTCTTGGAATGTTGCTATAATTACGGACGACTGTATTCGCAAGAGGACCATTGGGAACTGAAACAGTAATTCCCTCAGCGGATCTCAACGTCGTGTAAAGAATGTCGATTTTTTCTACCGTACCATCTGCTTTCGCATCGCTACTGATATA
>CAYNZH010000024.1:0-30755 GCA_964401685.1 uncultured Sphingobacteriaceae bacterium | reverse complement strand
ACACTCCGGATAATTGACTCCAACATGTGCTCGAAAGCCAGCTCGATTTTATCCATATTTTTTGTCCTCTATTTTATGAGAATCTCGACGCGCCTGTTCTTTTTTCGCCCTTCCGGTGTATTGTTGGGGGCGACAGGTTTTGTGATCCCATATCCCTTAGTAACAATTTTTCCGTCGGGTATGTTTTTCCCCACCAGATACTCTTTTACCGAAAGTGCTCTTTTCTCCGAAAGACCAAGATTGTATTCGGCAGTTCCGGTTGCGTCGGTGTGCCCGGACACTTCCAGGGTATAGTTACCTGCTGTTCCCAACATCTCGACGAAGCGATCGAGTTCCTTCTTGGCATTTGCACTCAAGAACGACGAATTTGTCGCAAATAACACATCGGAGCCCAAGGTCACAACGATTCCGTCTGCGGTTCTCTGAGCCGACTCAAAAGTGTGCTGAACCCGTTCCAACCCATCATCCGTCCCATCAACGCTGACATAGGCTCCCGGATGAATCTGATGTATCCTGCTGCCACAGGAGGTAGAAAAACCTAAAGAAAGTAAGATTAAGATTTTAAAGGTGTCTAATCGCATAATTACAGCCGCACAAATTTTAGACCAAAATACTATTTTTATACGAATGAATGTCGATTATGACGAAAATATCAAAATTTCAACGAGAAAGTTAGGCTTGTAAAAAAATAATTTGTTTATTGCAATAATGGTATTAATTTTGGCATCGCTTCGTACTGCGTAAAGTTAACAGCACATTATATCCTTAAATTAAAAGCACTATTAATGGATTTTTTAAAAGAAAACCTAATTTACATGATCCCGGTGATGGGATTGATTGGTATCATCGTTATGATGGTGAAATCGGCGTGGATAAACAAGCAGGACGCCGGCGACGATAACATGAAGACGCTGGCGGGCTATATAGCCACTGGGGCGATGTCATTTTTGAAGGCCGAATGGAAGGTATTATCTTACTTTGTGGTAATTGCTGCGCTTCTACTGGCTTGGTCTGGAACCTTGGTCGAGTCGTCTAGCTGGACGATTTCCATCTCCTTTGTGATTGGTGCGTTCACTTCGGCGCTCGCTGGATATATTGGTATGAATGTGGCCACCAAAGCCAACGTGCGTACCACTCAAGCAGCCCGAACGGGCCTTGCTAGAGCATTAAAAGTTTCATTCACAGGTGGAACGGTCATGGGGTTGGGTGTTGCAGGATTGGCGGTGTTGGTCATGGGGGCGCTTTTTATTGTGTTTTATCAACTTTTCGTGGTCAGTACTGGTGCTTCGGTCAATGGAATCGAGATGGAGCGGACCCTGGAAGTGTTGGCGGGTTTTTCCCTAGGCGCAGAGTCTATCGCACTTTTTGCCCGGGTAGGTGGAGGAATATATACGAAAGCCGCTGATGTGGGAGCCGATTTAGTAGGAAAGGTAGAAGCCGGAATTCCGGAGGATGACGTACGCAATCCGGCGACTATTGCGGATAATGTTGGCGACAACGTTGGTGACGTAGCTGGAATGGGGGCTGATCTATTTGGGTCTTACGTAGCAACCATTCTCGCCACCATGGTTTTGGGTCGGGAAATTATCTCCATGGACAGTTTTGGTGGAATCGCTCCGATATTACTGCCAATTTTAATTGCAGGAATCGGATTGTTGTTCTCAATTGTGGGAACAATTTTTGTTAAAATAAAAAATGATCAAGGCAATGTGCAGAAAGCCATGAATCTGGGAAACTGGTCTTCTATCGTGATGACCGCGGTTGCTTCTTATTTCGTCGTTTCTTGGTTGTTACCGGCAAATCTGGAACTTAGAGGTGTTCAGTTTACGTCTATGGATGTATTTTACTCCATTGTCGTAGGGCTGATGGTAGGAACGCTGATGAGCATGGTTACGGAATATTACACCGCAATCGGACGCAGGCCTGTATCATCTATTATAAAACAATCTTCTACTGGACATGCGACGAACATCATCGCAGGTATTTCCGTTGGCATGGAGTCTACAGCGGTTCCGACGATAATTCTAGCCAGCGGTATAGTAGCTTCATATTCTTTTGCGGGACTTTATGGTGTTGCCATAGCAGCGTCGGGAATGATGGCGACTACAGCTATGCAGCTTGCGATAGATGCCTTTGGCCCGATTGCAGACAACGCGGGGGGGATCGCCGAGATGAGCGGTCTGCCAAAAGAAGTTCGGGAAAGAACAGACACACTCGACGCAGTCGGTAATACGACAGCGGCTACTGGAAAAGGCTTTGCGATCGCTTCAGCCGCATTGACAGCCCTGGCGCTTTTTGCAGCCTTTGTGGGGATTGCGGGCATAGATTCCATTGATATTTATAAGGCTCCGGTGCTGGGTGCGCTTCTTGTCGGTGCTATGATTCCCTTTATATTTTCTTCACTTGCGATTGCTGCGGTAGGAAGAGCCGCGATGGCTATGGTCGAAGAAGTTCGCCGGCAGTTTAGAGAAATTCCTGGGATAATGGAATATAAAGCTACCCCCGAATACGACAAGTGCGTGGCCATTTCCACGGAAGCGTCCATACGTGAGATGATTTTACCGGGTGCCATTGCCTTGATTGTGCCTGTTCTGGTTGGTTTTGGGTTTAAGGGGATGTTTCCAGACACGTCATCGGCAGAAATGCTCGGCGGCTTACTGGCTGGGGTGACCGTTTCCGGCGTATTGATGGGAATGTTTCAAAACAATGCCGGAGGTGCATGGGATAACGCAAAAAAATCCTTTGAAGCAGGCGTTAAAATCAACGGTGTAATGGAATATAAGGGCTCTGAAGCTCACAAAGCATCGGTAACTGGCGATACAGTCGGAGATCCATTCAAGGATACCTCTGGTCCGTCAATGAATATATTGATCAAATTAATGTCGATCGTTTCTTTGATCATTGCACCGCACATTAGTGTAGGGACGCTGGACACCGCCCAATTGGAGCGTGATGCTGCTACGCACACCATTTCAAGTGAAAGTGCTTTTGAAGCAAACGAACAGGCAGAAACCGAGGAAGCGCTAGACTATGCTTCCTTAGGATCTGACAACTAAAATATGGCGTTAAATTACATCTGGATTGGGTTTTTCCTGATCGCTTTCGTGGTCGCCTTAGTAAAATTAATTTTCTTTGGCGACTACGATATTTTTCAACGGATCGTGACCGGACTGTTTGACAGTGCGCAAACGGGTGCGACCATCTCGCTCAGCCTGATCGGGATTATGACCTTTGCGCTCGGTATCATGAAGATTGGTGAGCGCGGTGGGATGATCGCCATCTTCGCTAGGCTTGTGGGACCGTTTTTCAACAAGTTGTTTCCGGATATTCCGAAGAACCATCCCGCACTGGGATCCATCCTGATGAATTTCTCAGCCAATGCTCTCGGTCTAGATAATGCTGCAACTCCATTGGGGCTCAAGGCCATGAAGGAATTGCAGGAGATAAATCCAAGCAAGGACACGGCGAGCAACCCCCAAATTATGTTTATCGTGCTCAATGCTTCCAGCCTTACGTTGCTTCCGATCAGCATCATGGCCTACAGGCAGGAAGCAGGTGCTGCCGACCCGTCAGATATATTTCTACCCATTTTGCTGGCCACTTTTTGCTCAACGCTGGTGGCTTTGATCATGGTAGCTATTTACCAAAAGATCAATTTATTTGACAAGGTAATTATGCTCTATATCGGCGTCCTTTCGATTTTGGTTTTCGGAGCCTTGTATTTTTTTACAACCCTGCCTCAGGAACAGATTGGTATCATTTCAAAAGTGGCAAGCAATGTGATTCTCTTTGGCCTGTTTGTCAGTTTTATAGCCCTGGCTATGTTTAAAAGAGTCAACGTTTATGAGAGTTTTATCGAAGGAGCGAAAGAAGGATTTGAGGTCGCCATTAAGATTATACCCTATCTGGTCGGAATTTTGGTCGCAATCGCCGTATTCCGGGCATCGGGAACCATGGATTACCTGGTCGATGGCGTGAGTGCAGCGGTCGCGTGGTTCGGGATGGATACCGCTTTTGTCGAGGCTCTCCCGGTTGCCTTTATGAAACCCTTGAGCGGAAGCGGTGCCCGAGGCCTGATGGTCGAGCTCATGCACCTGAAAGGGGCCGATGATTTTGCATCAAGGGTAGCTTCTGTCATCCAAGGGTCCACGGAAACGACATTTTACGTTTTAGCCGTTTATTTCGGTTCGGTTGCAATAAAGAAAACCAGACATGCGCTACCCTGCGCTCTCTTGGCTGAGTTGGCTGGTGTTATAGCCGCAATTTTCATTTCATACATCTTTTTTGGCTAAGAATTTGTTAAAAATACACGATGACGCCTTCAAAATTTACCCTTCAGGATAACGTACAAGCGCATTCTTTATTTGAGCGAATCAAACGAACGGAATGGAAAAAATTTAATGGGCAAATCGCCAAAGAAATTACTGAGAAAGAAATCCTAAAACTGAGCGCACTAAACGAGCCCCTGACTTTGAAGGAGATTGAAGATATATATCTGCCTTTGAGCGGCCTTATGGAAGTGCACACGCAACAGTATTGGAGTCTGCACCAGCAGGTGGACAAATTTCTCACAAAACGCACGAAAAAACTGCCTTTCATCATCGGGATTGCTGGCAGCGTGGCAGCTGGAAAGAGCACCACCGCTCGGGTTTTGCAAAAAGTCCTCTCGCTGAGCAATCCCCAGCTGAAAGTGGCGCTGGTGACGACCGATGGTTTCCTTTATCCAAATAAGCATCTGGAAAAACACGGTATACTCAATCGAAAGGGGTTCCCCGAGAGCTATGACACCAAGAAACTACTTTCATTTTTGGCAGCTATCAAATCGGGAATCGAGCAGGTTTCTGCGCCGGTTTACTCTCATTTACAATACGATGTAATCCAAGAGGAAACGATACTTCTAGATAGTCCCGACGTGCTCATTTTGGAAGGAATCAACGTGCTGCAGGTAAATCTGGGCGGAAAGCAGCGAGGTCCGCGGGTGTTTGTATCGGACTACTTCGACTATTCCATCTACGTGGATGCTTCGGAAAAACATCTGAAAAAATGGTACATTGAGCGCTTTGAATCCTTGAGGAGAACGGCTTTCCAAGATCCAAAATCCTACTTTCACCGCTATGCTAATCTGGACGTCGAGTCAAGCGCGAAAATGGCAGAATCCATTTGGAATGAGATCAATAAACCCAACTTGATCAGGAATATTCTGCCAACCAAATTCCGAGCAAACTTAATCCTTGAAAAAGGCGTGAATCACGCGGTTAAACTCATTCACTTGCGGCTCGTCTGACCAAACTGGGAACGATCATAATCAAGAACTTCGCCGAGTATGAGATTTTTTAGATCACTTTTTCGCTTTTTACAGCGCCTGTGGAGTTGCATACCAACTTTAAAATGAACGTCTGTGTGTGTGATGGTGACTATGCGAAACTTGATGCTCTCGGACACCACATCTTCTTTCATTCGAGTGAGTAGGCTGACGATTCGCCCGTTTAGTTCCTCCCTGTCGTGCGCTCTATCCAGCGGAAGATGAAAGTCGATCGTGAGTTTTCGGGTGTTTTCGAGGGTGCGATTTACGATATTTAACGTAAACGCGGCATTATTGGGAATCAGCACCACGTCCTCGTCTTCATCTCTGATGATGATATTTGACAGGGTAATGTCGATAATTTTCCCTTGATCTTCACCGATTTTTATATGATCCCCTATGGTAAACTGATCTGAGAACATGATGATCAAACCACTGATCATATTGGTGATATAATCTTTGAATAGGAGCGCAATTGCCATCGCGACCAGGGTGATGCTTGTCAGAAAATCTGCCGGATTTATAGCTAGCGAAAGCATTATCCCAATAAGTACAAAAACTGTGTTTAAAATCCCTGAAAATTGATTGATCCCGAGAACGACGTTGCCGCGTACGCGTTCGTTGCCTTTACTGCGCCTGAGATACCATGAAATCAACAGAAAACGACCCACCGAAATCAGAACGCTGGCACTCAAAAAGATATTTAATCCTACGGCTATATTTCCGACGAATGTATAGCGCTGGTAAAACAACGGAAATCTCTGGAAGGAAATCCCGATCAGGAATAGCAGAATGAGCTTAAACACAAAGAACAGCCATTCCTTTCGCGAAGGGGAAAAGTACCCGGAAGTATTACTTAATCTAGTTTTCATTCACCCGCAATTTTATGTAAAAACATTCACAAACTTATACAAAAAGGCTATAATCTATTAAAAATTTGTTATTTTCGCATGCGCAGTATAGATTGAATAAAGAAAATGGCAGAAGAAAACGAAAACGACAATTTACTTCCGGAACAAGACCGGGTTATAAAAATCAATATTGAGGACCAGATGAAGTCCGCTTACATCGATTACTCGATGTCGGTAATCGTCTCGCGGGCGCTTCCTGATGCGCGTGATGGTCTGAAGCCGGTTCACAGAAGGGTGCTCTATGGCATGCTTGACCTGGGCGTTACGAGCAACAAGCCCCATAAGAAATCAGCACGTATTGTGGGGGATGTCCTGGGTAAATATCACCCGCACGGTGATTCCTCGGTGTATGACACGATGGTGAGGATGGCTCAGGACTGGAGTCTGAGGTATCCCTTTGTGGACGGTCAGGGAAACTATGGCTCGATTGACGGGGATCCTCCAGCCGCTATGCGGTATACGGAAGCACGCCTGAAAAAAATTGCAGAGGAGATGTTGTCGGATATCAACAAGGACACAGTAGATTACCAACTCAACTTCGATGATTCCCTTGAAGAACCTACCGTACTACCCAGCCGCCTGCCCAACTTGCTGCTCAACGGAGCTTCCGGAATCGCGGTGGGTATGGCCACCAATATGGCTCCCCACAACCTCAGAGAAGTCGCTGACGGCATTATGGCCTATATAGACAACAGAAATATAGAGATCGATGAATTAATGCAGCATATAAAGGCTCCTGACTTTCCGACCGGAGGAATAATCTACGGGTATGCAGGTGTCCAAGAAGCTTTTCGCACGGGGCGGGGTCGCGTGGTCATGCGGGCCAAGGCCGAAATCGAGGTTACCAAAAACGACAGAGAGCAGATAATCGTTACTGAGATTCCCTATCAAGTCAACAAGGCCAACATGATTGAGAGAACATCTGAGCTGGTCATGGAAAAAAAGCTGGAAGGGATTTCCGACATACGCGACGAATCTGACCGTCATGGTATGCGCATTGTCTACGAGATCAGGCGAGATGCTAACGCGTCTATTGTACTCAACAATTTGTATAAGCAAACGGCCTTACAGTCCTCATTCAGTGTCAACAATATTGCGTTGGTACAGGGTCGTCCGGTGATGCTCAACCTGAAGGACATGATACATCACTTCGTGGAGCATAGGCATGAAGTGGTCACCCGTCGGGCACAATTTGACCTGAGGGAAGCTGAAAAACGGGCACACATCCTTGAAGGCTATTTAATTGCTTTGGATCACCTTGATGAAGTGATTAAGCTGATACGGGCGTCGTCCACTCCTGATGAGGCGCGGGTAGGTTTGATGGAACGTTTCGACCTGACTGATATTCAGGCCAGGGCTATCTTAGAGATGACGCTCCGCCGTCTGACCGGTCTGGAAAGGAATAAGATCAAAGAGGAATATGATGAATTGATGAAGACCATCGCCTATTTGAAATCCGTACTCGAGAGCGAAGAACTGCGCATGCAGATCATTAAAGACGAACTCGCGGAAGTAAGAGAAAAGTATGGTGATGACAGGCGTTCTGAAATTGTTTATTCTGCTGAGGATATGACCATGGAAGACTTTATCGAGGATGAAGAAGTCGTTATTACCATCAGTCATGAAAGCTATGTGAAACGTACGCCTTTGAGCGAGTACCGTACCCAAGGACGTGGCGGCAAGGGATCTTTAGGATCAAACACCCGCGAGGCAGACTTTACTGAGCACATTATTACCGCTTCGGCCCATAATTACCTGCTCTTTTTCACGGAATCAGGCCGCTGTTTTTGGATGCGTGCATTTGAGATTCCTGAGGGAAGCCGCACCTCCCGTGGAAGGGCCATCCAAAATATTATTAATATCCCCAAGGAGGAGAAAATCAAAGCATTTATCCGGGTTAAAAATCTGAAAGATCAAGACTATCTGGAAAACAACTATATCATCATGTGTACCAAGAAAGGTACCATCAAAAAGACTTCCTTAGAGGCATATTCGAGACCGAGAGCGAATGGAATCAATGCAATCAGTATCAATGAAGGCGACCAACTTCTGGAAGCTAATTTGACGGACGGTTCCAGCGAAATAGTGATGGCACTAAGATCCGGGAGGGCTATCCGCTTTAACGAATCTGCCGTGAGACCTATGGGCAGAACGGCCACAGGCGTCCGGGGAATCACACTTGCTAGCGAGGATGATGAGGTAATTGGCATGATTAGTGTGAATAATCCAGAGTCAACGGTGCTTGTCGTTTCTGAAAAGGGATATGGCAAACGTACCGATATTGATGATTACAGAGTAACAAACAGGGGTGGTAAAGGCGTAAAAACGCTTAACGTCACGGAGAAAACTGGTAGCTTGGTTGCAATCAAGGATGTCACCGATCAGGATGATCTTATGATTATCAACAAATCTGGGATTGTGATTCGTATTGCGGTTAGCGAGTTGAGGACTATGGGTAGGGCTACGCAAGGTGTACGTTTAATTACGCTGAAAAATGAAGATGCGATCGCATCCGTCACTAAAGTCGAACACGAAGAAGAGGAGGTGGATGCAGTGAGCGGTGAGGATAATGTGAAAAGTGAAGAGACAGACGAATAAAGAGGAATATCATAGTATATGGGTAGATTACAGATACTAATCGGTGTGTTGACTTTTCTGTTTTGCAGTGTGAGTTCGCAGCCAAGTTGGGCGCAGTCCAATCTGAAGGAAGGTAACAATCAATATGCTTTGTACACAGCTTCAGGCGACATGAAACAGCTTCTCGCAGCCCGCAAGTATGCAGATGCAGCCTACGCCAATCGGCGGGACAGCATGAGCTTCAGGAATAATTTGCTGAGAGCTTTGGTGTATAGTACCCTGTCCGTCGTGGATTCCTCACGCGAACAAAAATACGCAGAAGATCCGATACATATTGCATCGAAGGCTCTCGCTAGACTCAATGATAGGCAGCTTGCTTACGAGAACGAGCCGGAAATCTCCCATATACGAAGGTACCTGGCCAATGGGCATCTTATAAAAGCCAATCGCGCCGTCGCTGCTAAAAATTACAAAGAAGCCTACGACAGGTTTAGATCGGTGGATTCCCTGGATGGGCAAACTTACGATGTAAAGCACAATCTTGCTGTCTTGAGTCAGGAGCTGGGTCGTAATTCGGAAGCAATTATGTTGTACAGCGAGCTGATTCAGCGTCCAAAAACGTCTAAGGCCGCTTATATACATTCGCTTGCGGATCTTTACATAAAGGAAAACAATCAAAATCGCGCAATTGGGACACTAAAGATGGGATACGAGCAATTCCCGGGAAACAAAAGTATTTTATTCAGATTGATCAACGTTTACAACGAGCATCAGTCCTATGATTCAATCATTCCGCTGATAGATGCTGCGCTGAAGCACGAAGCGGAAAATACAGACATGCTTTATTTGGCGGGATATGCCCATGAAATGACTGGCAATATTGGTCGGGCCAAGGAGTATTACTCCAGATTGATCGAGGTCGACGAACACAATTATCAGGGAAATTTCGCCCTCGGGCTGATTTTTCTAAGGGAATATGCGCAGGATACCAGCAATAAAAAATTGCACAACCAGGCGCAAAATTATTTATTGCGAGCCAATCAGATTAAACCTTCGGCACTAAATGCACTCAAATCATTAGCGTTTCTATACAAAACAAACGGCGATATTATACAATTAGAAAGAGTTAACAACATATTAAATCAACTTACATTCAACTAAGTCATGAACGTGAAATCATTATTATCACTAGCCCTCATTTTACTGGCCACTACGGCATTTGCGCAACAAAGCAATTTAAGACGGGCTAAAACAAGTTACAATAAATTTAATGACCTGAAAATGGTCGGCAATCCTTATCTGGGGATGGCAGATCTAAAAGCCTCCCTGGCTAGCCTTGAGAAGGCGGTTGAGCATGACAAAACCAAAGATGTTGCTGAAACATGGGTTTATTATGCATTGGCAACCGCCGATATGGCACTGTTAGATACTACCGAGACGTCTGCAAACTTTTTCAAAACCGCAGTTGACGCAAGGCAAAAAGCACTTCAGTTGGATCAACAGGGTGAAATGGCTGAAAATCTGAATGCTGTTAGCTCAATTTTAGCGCAGTATGAGCTAAATCAGGGAGTCACGGCCTGGGATGCTCAGGATTTTCAACAAGCCTATAAATATTTTGACCGTGCGTCGGAATTCATGCCAGGGGACACAACCCTGCTTTATTATGCCGGAATTGCAGCGATCAACTCAGAGAACTACGACAACGCCATCGCCAAGTATGTTGAACTGGTTCCCATCGATAGTTTTTCCCAAAACCGTCAAATTATCCTAGACGTTTCGAGGCTTTATTTGATGAGAGAGGATACGGTTAGCGCGATCAAATACGCGAAAATTGGAACTGATAAATACCCTGAGGATTCGGAGCTTGCAACCCACAATATTGAGGTAAATCTAATGGCCGGTAAGGATGTTGAGGTAATTGCCGATATCAACAATCAAATCAAGCGCGATCCCAACAACAAAAACCTTCACTATTACCTGGGAATTGCCTATAGCGCCTCGGGAGATGCCGAGAACGCGGAAAAGGCTTACAGACAGGCTTTAGTTGTTGACCCTAACTATGTGGAAGCAAATATAAATTTGGGTGGATTAATTCTGAATAGAGGAATTGATGTTTTTAACGCTGCAAATAATGATAGAAGCCTGAATCAACAGCAATATGACGCTGCACTAAAAAATGCACATGATATTTTTGACCAGGCATTGCCATTCTTGCAAAAGGCCGTTGACACGGATGGCACTAATCTTATTGCGCTGGACAACTTGATGAAGTATTACCAAATCAAGGAAAATCAAGAAAAAGCGGACGAAATCAAGGCGCGCATGGACGCGATCAGATAAGATCTTCTTTAGTGAACCAAAAAAAAACCGCCCCAATATTGGAGCGGTTTTTTTTGTTCGTAAAATGTGTGGAATTATAGGTCGGAACTTTCGACCAGGCGCTGGCGCACACCTTCAAAAAGAACGATTCCTGCAGCGACAGAGACATTGAGCGAGCTGATCTCACCCGTCATGGGAATACGCGCAAGCCCGTCGGCAATTCTCAGGATTTCCTGAGAAACCCCCTGTTCCTCAGATCCCACGACCAACGCGGTCGGCGCCTTCAAATCGAGACCATAAATAGGATCTTTTGTCTTCTCCGTACATGCAATAACTTGGATGCCCGATTCTTGCATAAATTTAACGGCTTTACTTAGACTTTCCTCCCGGCAGACAGGAATGCTGAAAAGCGCTCCTGCTGAAGTCTTGATGGCATCAGGATTGATCTCTGCAGACCCCTTTTGAGGGACGACCAAGCCGTGAACGCCAGCACACGCAGCGCTTCGTGCAATCGCACCAAGATTTCGCACATCTGTTATACCGTCGAGAATCAAAAACAAGGGCACCTCACCTTTCTCATAAACTATGGGCACGAGTTGCTCTAACTGCTGATAAGTAATAGGCGAAATTACCCCAATCACGCCCTGATGATTTTTCCTGGTTAGCCGATTGAGTTTTTCCACAGGGACGGACTGAAAGGGAATGGCATGAGATTTTAGCATTTGCTTTAATTCCAGCATAAGACCTCCGCTCAGACCCCGTTGAACAAAGAGGGATTCAATTTCTTTCCCACTCTCAACGGCTTCCATAACCGATCTGATTCCAAAAATCATTTGATTTTGCTCTCCCCGCTCAGGTTTGTCCCAGCGTTTACCGTATCGTTGATCTCGCATATATTCTAATTATCAAATGCGAAAGTACACATAAATATCAGTATGTTTGTAAAACAAATTGAGGATGATAGCCGCGGACGAAATATTTTCCATTAAAAACGGGCGGGAATTTGAAGCCATTTGCCTTAATACTTTTCAGTACCAGGCCAATCAACCCGGCATCTACCATGACTACTTACGTTACTTGGGGCGCGACCCCCAGACGGTGAATAGTATTCAGGAAATACCCTTTTTACCCATTGAATTTTTCAAAACTCGCCGGATCATTCTTCCGGAAGACGCCAAGGAGGAAATTGTTTTTACAAGCTCGGGGACTACGGGAACGAGCGCATCATCGCATTTTGTCAGCGATCTTTCGTTGTATGAAGAGAGTTTCAGACGTGCTTTCTCGTTTTTTTACGGCCCCGTGGATGATTGGGTGATTCTGGCCCTCCTTCCCTCCTATCGGGAACGTTCCGGATCGTCGCTAATCTATATGGTAGACGCCCTTATACAACAAAGTGGAAATCCGGAAAGTGCTTACGTCCTTAATCAGCCGGAGCCGTTGTGGCAACTATTAGAAGAATTGAAATCCGCTGGGAAGAAAACTATGTTAATTGGAGTCACCTATGCCTTGCTTGATTTCGTTGAAAATCTGCGTATTTCATTTCCAGATTTAGTGATTATGGAAACAGGAGGCATGAAGGGGCGCAGAAAAGAGATGATCCGCGAGGAACTGCACGCGCAGCTGAAAAGGGGCTTTGATGTGCCCGATATTCACTCAGAATACGGGATGACAGAACTACTTTCTCAGGCTTACTCAAAAGGAAAGGGTGTTTTTCACTGCCCTCCCTGGATGAAAGTCCTGGCTCGCGACCTGAACGATCCTTTCTCCTGGGTTCAGCCGGGTAAAACCGGAGGAATCAGTGTCATAGATCTCGTAAATCAAAAATCCTGCGCTTTTATTGCCACACAAGACCTGGGACAAGTATCTGAAACGGGTAGTTTTGAGATATTAGGTCGATTTGACCACAGTGACCTTCGTGGTTGCAATCTACTTGTTCAGTGAACGCTGCATCCAATCCATACGAATCAAGAAAAATAAGCCCACAATAAAAAAGACGGCCAAGCTGAGCGCCGAGTTTCTAATATTCTGGGTAATTTGCTCGATAAGGGCAAAAGAAAATAATCCACAAACAATGGCTATCTTCTCCGTCACATCATAGAAGCTGAAAAAAGAGGCGGTATCGTCCTCGTTGAGGGGAATTAATTTGGAATAGGTCGATCTCGACAACGCCTGGATTCCGCCCATGACCAATCCAACCAGGGCGGCTAAAATATAAAACTGCAATTCGCTTGACAGATAATAAGCTGAAACACAGATACTGATCCATATACAAACCACCAAAATAAGCACGCGGACGTTACCGATAATTTTGGAAAGTTTTGACATGAGTACTGCTCCAGCAATAGCCACCAACTGAATGAGGAGAATAGTCCCTATGAGTTTTGCTTGCCCGAGTTGAAGTACTTTTTCACCGAAGGCCGCGGCTACGACCATAAGGGTCTGCACACCTATTGAAAAAAAGAAAAAAGCGGGGAGAAATTGCTTGATTCCGGAAATACGACGAACTTTCATCCATACACCGTGGAGATCCTTAAATCCCTTCTTTAGAATAGGGCCACGAGCAGGTCGGGCCTGACGAGTGTCGTCCGGTAGTTTTCGGAAGGGGATTTGAGAAAATCCTATCCACCACAGACCCACCATGAGGAAAGAAATTCGTGCGGGGAGAGTTGGGTCTTGGATACCAAACCATTCGGGTTTGAGAATGAGGATAAAACACAAAATCTGGAGGGTAACGCAGCCCACATAACCGTATGCAAACCCCTTTGCGCTCACGCGGTCCTGCTGGTCGACGGACGCGATCTGGGGGAGATACGCATTGTTGAATAATAGCCCTCCAATATAGCCCATTGCAGCTAGGGCAAAGCAGACAATTCCCCACTCCAATCTATCCGGTGTGAAAAAAAACAGGCCCATGCATGCGACGCCCCCGAGGTAAGTGAAGGCTTTCATGAAGCTTTTCTTATTCCGTTTATAATCGGCTATAGCCGACAGAACAGGAAGCATGATCGCCATAATCAGGTAGGCAGCCCCCAGCGCGAAATTGGACAAAGCGGTGTTTATCACATCGAAGCCAAAAAAAGAAACGCGGTCGCCAAAGTCGGCTGAGGAAGTGATAGCTACGTAGTACGCTGGAAAAATGGTCGAGGTGATGACCAGATTGTAAGCAGAATTTGCCCAATCAAACATGGCCCACGCTCTAATGGTTGGTTTGTGGTTTATTTTGGCTTGTTCCATGGAAACGAAAGTATATAGTTCAGATGGCTTTTGCAATAGCTGCTGCGCTGGCCCAAGCCCATTGGAAGTTATAACCGCCGAGCCATCCGGTCATATCTACAGCTTCGCCGCCAAAGAAAAGGCCGGGCCGGCGGATGCTTTCGAGTGTTTGCGGGTTTAGATCAGCAGTGGAAACGCCTCCTCTCATGACCTCCGCCTTGTCGTAGCCCTTATCGCTTGCGGGTTTCACCCTAAACTGATGCAGGGTTTCCACGAGTAGTTTCGCATCCGTCTTGCTGAGCGAAGCTATTTTTCGGTCTAGGGGCAAAAACTGCGCGAGCGCATCTATAAGTCTTTTGGAAAAATAGCCCTGAAGCAATTGTTTGACCATCAGCCGGCCACCGGCTTCTCTTTCGGCCTGGATGAGCTTCTTGAGATCGACGCCAGGCAAGAGATCGATGAGGATTTCTTCGCCGGCCCTCCAATAAGACGATATCTGTAAGATTGCCGGGCCACTCAGCCCCCAATGCGTGAACAGAATGTTCTCCTCAAATGAAATTCTTTTGTTAGAGACGCGGGCCCGGACGGAAATACCCGACAGGGAGGCATACCAGTCAGCGTCTTTTCCCGTAACCACCAAAGGTACTAGGGCTGGAGCGGTGGGAACCACCTTTATACCCCATTTCCGCGCCTGGCGAAGCGCAAAATCCGTCGCTCCCATTTTGGCAACAGGCAATCCTCCCGATGCAAAGACAACTTTGGGTGTTCGAATTTGCTTTGCTTCCCCGTGTTCCTCCCAATGGACGGTGTATAAATGTTGCTCAGCGTCAGCACCGGATTGTTCGAGTGTGACGTCCGTCACAAGAGCATTTAACCTAAACTCTTGAGAGCTCTGGCGCATCATCTGAACAAATACGTCGACCACATCGCTTGCCTTATTGGTGAGGGGGAAAAGTTGACCAAGGGTCTTTTCCTGGCCTATGATACCCTTTTGTTCGAAAAATCTAATCGTATCCGCGACGGTCCACTGCTCAAACACAATTTGCGCAAATTCGGCGTCCTCAGTGATAAATTGATCCTTAGTGCTATAGAGATTGGTGTAGTTGCATCGTCCGCCTCCCGAAATGAGTATTTTTGCGCCTAGTTTATCGTTCCGCTCCAGAATCAGTGTCCGCTTTCCCAGTAGACCTGCCTGCACAGCACACATCAGTCCGCAGGCTCCTCCCCCCACTATTACGGCATCCCATTGCGCTGTGTGGTTTCTCATTTTTACATACGTTCGGGTACCGAAATCCCCAACAATCCCATACTTTTTGCAATTACCCGAGCAGTTGCTGCAGACATTGCTAGCCTGAATGTCTTCAGCATCTCAGTTTCGGCCACAAGGATAGGTTCTTCATGATAAAATTTATTATAAGATTTGGCGAGATCAAAAGCATAATTTGCCAACGTCGCAGGGCTGAACTCGCGCGCCGATGCCGCCAGCACCTGGGGGTAGTTGTTCAGCTGCATGATAAGATCAAGTTCATTCGGGGTGAGCTCCTCCGGGCGTCCCAAAGGAAGAGAATAATCGTCTTTAGTATCCTGCAAACCGCCCTTTTGCAAGACGGATTTGATTCGCGCATGCGTGTATTGTATAAACGGACCCGTGTGTCCTTGGAAATCGATAGATTCCTTGGGATCGAAAAGAAGTCGCTTTTTGGGTTCCACCTTCAACAAAAAGTACTTTAAAGCACCCATGCCGATCATCTCGTAAAGTAAACGTTTGTCCGCTTCGGGCAGGTGATCAGTCTTGCCTAGTTCTTCGGTACGTTGCTTCGCTGTGGCAAACATTTCTTCCATGAGGTCATCGGCGTCGACCACTGTACCTTCACGGGATTTCATCTTCCCGGTGGGCAGATCCACCATTCCATAGGAAAGATGGTATAAGCCTTCAGCCCATTTCCTTCCCAACTTTTTCATTATCAGAAAGAGCACTTTGAAATGATAGTCCTGCTCATTGCCTACGACATAAATCGACTCATCCATCTGGAAATCATCGTGCTTGAGCTGAGCTGTCCCCATATCTTGGGTAATGTATACGGAAGTTCCATCCGCGCGAAGAATCAATTTCTGATCCAATCCTTCGTCGGTTAGATCTATCCACACTGAGCCGTCTTCCTTCTTAAAAAAGACGCCAGATTCCAAGCCTTCCGCCACGATGTCTTTGCCCAGGAGGAACGTGTCGGATTCGTAGTAGAATTTGTGAAAATCTACCCCGAGGCGACGGTATGTTTCCTCGAATCCTTCGTAGACCCAGGAATTCATTGTTTTCCAAAGATTTAAAACTTGAGGATCCCCAGCCTCCCATTTCTGGAGCATTTCCTGAGCCGCTAGAATAGAAGGTGCGTTTCTCTTTGCTTCTTCCTCACTCTGCCCCTGTTGGACCAATTGCTGAATTTCGGCTTTGTACTGCTGGTCAAAAACCACGTAGTACCTACCCACCAAGTGATCGCCTTTCAATCCAGTGCTTTGCGGAGTTTCACCCTGGCCAAATCTTTGCCAGGCAAGCATGGATTTGCAAATATGGATTCCCCTGTCGTTGACCAGATTGGTCTTAATCACATCGAAGCCATTGGCAGCCAAAATTTCCGCAACCGAGTATCCGAGTAAATTGTTCCGTATATGACCCAGGTGCAGCGGTTTGTTGGTGTTGGGCGAGGAGTATTCGACCATAATTTTCTTTCCGTTGGCTGGAAAGGAGCCGAATTGCTTCTTTAGAATGTCATTCTCGAGAAGATTTAGCCAATATTCATGCTTGAGGGAAATATTTAAGAAGCCCTTGACTACATTAAATGAGGCAATATCGGCAATATGCTCTTTCAGATACGCACCCACTTCAGCAGCGGTCATCTCTGGAGATTTTTTAGAAAACTTAGTAATAGGAAAAACTACCAAGGTGACTTGCCCCTCAAATTCCTTGCGCGTTTCTTGTATAGCGAGCTGATTCTCTCCGATTTGCGCATCATAAAGTGACCTCACTGCCGCTATGGTCTGTGCAATCAGACGTTTATGTAAACTATTGTTCATCTAAGCTGTTAATAATCAAATAGATTCTTGTTTGTGCTTTAAAAGTAAATTTATCGTGGATGGTATTCACGTTATCATACCTAAAGTCTATCTTTGCCACTAAAGATAAAACACGAAATTATCTGCAAGTTTAGCACAATAATTGTAATTATTAAAGCAGAAATGATTAAAATGCAAAGTTATCAGGAATTCCTTGACCTCTCAGTGGGTTTCCCTCAGGAGGGTTTTGACATCATTGACGATGAATTGTACTTTCATGACCTGAATCTGATGGAAATGATAGAAACTTATGGTACTCCACTGCGATTCACCTATTTGCCGATTATTAGTAAAAAAATTCAGCAGGCTAAAATACTGTTTCAGACGGCAATATTGAAACACAACTACCGGGGTTCCTATAAGTATTGTTATTGCACGAAAAGCTCGCATTTCAAACATATTGTAGAAGAAGCGCTCAAAAATGACATCCACTTAGAGACATCTTCGGCTTTCGACATGCCTATGATTGATGCTTTGGAAAAAAAGGGCAAAGTGACTAAGGATATCACCGTGATCTGCAATGGTTTCAAGACCTATCAATACAAGCAGTACATCATCGATATGCTCCATGATGGCTATAAAAACATCATCCCCGTCCTTGACAACAAGGAGGAATTCAATCTTTTTGATGATGAAGTGGAACTTGACGAGCCTTGTAGCCTTGGAATTAGAATTGCTGCGGAAGAGCAGCCAGACTCCCAATTTTACACCTCAAGATTAGGAATCAGACTTGAAGATGTTCTGGATTTTTACAATACGAAAGTAGTTCCCAATCCGAATTTTAAGGTTAAACTTCTGCATTTCTTTATCAATTCGGGAATTTCAGATACACCTTATTATTGGAACGAACTGGAGAAGTATGTGACTCTTTATTGTAAATTCAAGAAAATAAATCCGGACCTGGATACCTTGGATATTGGCGGGGGAATGCCGTTCAAAGACTCACTGGTGCATGATTTTGACTACGAATATATGGTGAACGAGATTGTAAATCGCATCAAGCAGATCTGTGCCTTGCATGAAGTTATGGAACCGGACATTATCACCGAGTTTGGAAAATATACAGTGGCTGAGGCCTCTGGTATCTTGTACAAAGTACTGGGACGCAAGCAGCAAAACGATAGAGAGAAGTGGCTTATGCTAGATGGCTCGTTCATCACGAACCTCCCCGACGTATGGGCGCTCAACCAAAAATATATTTTGTTGCCTATTAATAACTGGGATTCTGAATACGAGCGGGTGAATCTCGGGGGAATTACCTGTGATGGGCAGGATTATTACAGTCAGGAGGCGCATATGAACTCTGTTTTTATGCCCAAAACACGGAAAGTGCAGTACTTGGGGTTCTTCCATACGGGTGCATATCAAGAGGTTCTGAGCGGGTACGGAGGCATACATCATTGCTTGTTGCCGTCGCCTAAACACGTTTTGATCAGGCGAAACCGCGACGAAACTTTCAATTTTGAGGTTTTCGGTGAGGAGCAAAACAGTAAGCAGGTGCTGAGACTCTTAGGCTATTAAACTGAGTAATACGACTTGAATATGAATACAAAATTTCTTTTCAACGGGGGCTTATTGGTATTGAGCCTAACGCTTGTGATCGCCTGTGGGAATAAAAAAACGCTCAATAGCAGGATTGCACTCAATGAAGTGGCCTTTCACCTCGAATCCAATCCGGTCTACGAGACCGCCGATCTGGACTACGGCGAGGTGCGCTTTCAACAGCGACGAGATTCGACCCTGTTGGCTTCCTACCAGTTGCTCGAATCCTATGGCTACGTGCGTCTGGAGCTGCAGAAGGAAAGACGCCGCTTTCTTTCAAAGGACACAACGCTATCTTACAATGTGCATTTGACCGAAAAGTCTATTCCCTTTGTAATAGAAAAAACCGACAAGAAAGCTACCGTCCAAACGTTTTACTATGAACTGGACCGCGATGATGAGCCGCTTATTGAACAAACTGGAAAAAACAGGGCAAAAGTCACAGTCACGCTGACCAGACGGGAAACAGATTTCGCCGATTTCGCGAAAAGGACGGTCTCGAATAATGCCTCTTTTATCAAGAAAACCTATCAATTTAGGTTTGACGATGCTTCTGGCTGGCGTATAACCAAATGAAAGGCCTGGGGATTTTAATCGTTTTTCAAGCGCTTTTGTCGACAATCGCTGCTGTGCTTATTTCTCAAATGTCCTGGGTAGGAAAGTTGGGCATTCGCTTCCTTTACCGGGATTATACTATTTTGAGCGTATGGTGGCAAACTGCAATTCTTGCGTTCTCCGTACAACTTGTGGTCGTATTGGTTCTTTGGATCAACAGGCGCCTACTCCCCTACTGGATTTCGTTTTTTGTAACCCTATTTGTCCTTTTGACCGGAATTTTGGGGTGCTACTGGACGTATCTGGATCTGACGACGACGAGCCACAAATATTTAAGAGGCAATTTTCCCGCGGGAGTTTATTTATTTTGGGCATCCTGGTTTGTGAGCTGCTTTTTTTTCATTTTTGCTAAACGTCGGAAAACTCCGGTTCAGTTGAGCGAAAGCTAAAATTATTCCTTAGATTTGGACTTAAATACTTACTAATTATGTGGAAGCCAAGAATTTTATTGTTTACATTTTGTGCTTTATTTCTCATTCAGAGTCAAGCACAGGCACAGATCGATAGTGCAAAATTGCTCAATGATATCAAAATCATGTCAAGCGCAGATTTTGAGGGTAGACGGCCGGGATCTGCAGGTCATCAGAAAGCGCTCAATTTTATCGTGGAGCGATTTTCGTCACTGGGTCTTCAGACTTTTGGTGATAGTTATATCCACACCTTCGAAGTCAGAGATAGCCTAATAGGGCAGAATCTTATTGGGTACATCCCTGGCAAATCGTCCGACAAAGCCATTGTGTTTTCGGGGCATTATGACCATATTGGCATTCGCAACGGACAAATAAATTACGGAGCTGATGATAACGCGAGTGGAGCAGTCGCCCTACTTGCTCTTGCGGAGTATTTCGCGGCGCACCCGCCGGAGCATACGATGATTTTTGTTTCATTCGACGCTGAGGAGATGGGCTTGAGAGGCGCTCGAGCCTTTGTGGCAAATCCACCGGTGCCTTTGGATAAAGTTCTCTTGAATATCAATATGGACATGGTTAGCAGGAATGACGAAAATCGTTTGGTTGCCTCAGGAACCCATCATCACCCCCATTTAATTCCTTTCGTGGACGGCGTGCAAAACGAGATGATCACTTTGGTGCGTGGTTATGATGTCCCGGGGACAGGCAGGAATGATTGGACTATGCAAAGCGATCAGGGCGCGTTTTTCAGGGCGGGCGTACCATTTATCTATTTTGGCGTGGAGGATCATCCGGATTATCATACACCAAACGATACCTTCGAGAACATTCAACCGCGCTTCTTCTACCAGGCCGTGCGTAGCATCCTGGACTTTTCAAAGGCGGTTGACTCCGCTAAATAAATAAAAGTCTGAAAAAAAAGAAGGTGCCCTGCACTTTGGCTAGGACACCTTCTTCTGAATTTATACGCTTGTTTACAGAAAACTGAGATTAGCGTTCGGTTCAAGCACTCACCGATTGACGAATAATGTTCAAGGCTGCTCCGGCTTTAAACCATTCGATCTGCTGAGCATTGAAACTGTGGTTGACTAATATTTCGTCGGATGATCCGTCCTCGTGACGCAACACGACAGTCAGTGGCTGGCCTGGCGCAAAGGAGGTTAGACCAAGGATTGATATATCGTCGTCCTCACGGATTTTATCAAAATCATCTTTATTTGCGAAGGTTAGCGCAAGCATACCCTGCTTTTTAAGGTTAGTCTCGTGAATTCTGGCGAAGGATTTCACCAAAACGGCACGGACACCCAAATGACGAGGCTCCATCGCAGCGTGCTCTCTGGACGATCCTTCTCCATAATTTTCATCACCGACAACAATTGTTCCTACTCCGGCTGCCTTATAGGCGCGCTGAGTCGCGGGTACTGGTCCATAGGTTCCGGTCAATTGATTTTTGACATAGTCTGTCTTGTCGTTAAAGTAATTGACAGCTCCGATCAGTAGGTTGTTGGAAATGTTGTCCAAATGGCCTCGGTATCTCAACCAGGGTCCTGCCATAGAAATGTGGTCCGTAGTACATTTGCCTTTTGCTTTGATGAGGAGTTTCAGGCCGTGAAGATCTGTACCTTCCCATGGAGCAAATGGTTCTAGCAGCTGAAGGCGGCTGGAGTCTGGAGACACGATTACTTGAACTTCAGTGCCGTCTGCAGCAGGGGCTTGGTAACCCGCATCCTCAACATCAAATCCTTTTTCCGGTAACTCATCGCCTGTTGGCGGATCCAGTCGCACTTCCTCGCCTTTGTTATTTATCAGGGAGTCTGTGAGCGGATTGAATGACAGATCACCGGCGATCGCAATCGCAGCGACCATTTCTGGGGAAGCGACAAAAGCATAAGTATTGGGATTCCCGTCTGCTCTCTTGGCAAAGTTGCGGTTGAACGAATGCACAATCGTGTTTTTCTCTTGCTTCTCTGCACCTACCCTGTCCCACATGCCTATACAAGGTCCACAGGCATTGGTAAATAGAGTCGCATTAAGGTCCTCAAATGTCGACAAAAGACCGTCTCTGTCAGCGGTGTATCGTACTTGCTCTGAGCCTGGGTTGATCCCAAATTCAGCTTTTGTGGTGAGTCCTTTTTCAACAGCCTGTTTGGCGATAGAAGCGGCCCTGGACAAATCCTCGTACGAGGAGTTCGTGCATGAACCGATCAATCCCCATTCGACTTTCAGCGGCCAACCGTGCTTAGCGGCATCCTCTTTCATTTGTGATACTGGCGTTGCCAAATCCGGAGTAAAAGGTCCATTTAGATGTGGTTCGAGTGTCGAAAGATCTATTTCAATAACTTGATCAAAGTACTTTTCAGGTTCTGCGTAGACTTCGGGGTCGGCTGTCAAATGTTCGCGAATCGCATTGGCACCGTCCGCAACGTCTGCTCGTCCGGTAGCACGGAGGTAACGTTCCATAGAATCGTCATAGCCAAAGGTAGAAGTCGTCGCACCGATTTCGGCCCCCATATTACAAATAGTTCCCTTACCTGTCGCTGACAGGGCTTCGGCTCCTTCGCCAAAATATTCGACTACAGCGCCAGTACCCCCTTTAACGGTGAGAATTCCTGCTACTTTCAAGATGACATCTTTAGGAGCTGTCCAACCGTTTAGCTTTCCAGTCAGTTTGATGCCGATCAGCTTTGGAAATTTCAGCTCCCAGGGCAATCCCGCCATCACGTCACAGGCATCAGCACCTCCGACTCCTATTGCGAGCATGCCTAGCCCACCGGCGTTGACGGTATGCGAGTCTGTTCCTATCATTAGTCCACCAGGGAACGCATAATTTTCCAAAACTACTTGGTGAATGATTCCAGCGCCTGGTTTCCAGAATCCTATTCCGTACTTGTTTGAAACGGAACCCAGGAAGTCAAACACTTCGCTGCTCTCCTGATTGGCTACAGCCAAATCCGTCTCAGCACCGACTTTGGCTTGAATCAGGTGATCACAGTGCACCGTAGAAGGAACGGCTACTTTCGGTCTGCCGGCCTGCATAAATTGCAACAACGCCATTTGGGCTGTAGCATCTTGCATTGCGACCCTATCAGGGGCAAAATCCACGTAGGATTCGCCACGCGCATATGCTTCTTGCGCATTTCCATCCCATAGGTGGGCATATAAAATTTTCTCTGTTAAAGTCAAAGGCTTTCCAACCACATTGCGGGCAGCAGTGATGCGCTCCCCAAAACGGCCGTAAACCTTTTCAATCATATCGATATCAAACGTCATATATGTAATTAATTTATTTTTTTAAATCTTTCAAATCACTAATGGTCTGCACAGGATCTGACGACCCGAACACTGTGTTCCCGGCGACCAAAACATCCGCACCTGACTCCAGCAATTGGGAAGCATTCTGTAGGGTGACCCCTCCATCTATTTCCACAAATAAATCATCATTTCGGCGCGCAGCCATGTCCCTCAATTCCTGAATCTTTCTGTAGGTGCTTTCAATGAATTTCTGACCTCCAAACCCAGGGTTTACCGACATCAAGCAAACAAGATCCAGCTCCTCGACTATCTCATACAAGGTGCGAACCGGAGTGTGAGGATTTATCGCGACTCCTGCTTTGCATCCTAATTCTTTGATCGCGTGAACCGTACGGTGCAAGTGTGTACATGCCTCAGCGTGCACAGTAATTGTGTCAGCGCCCGCAGCTTTAAATTGTTCGAGGTAGCGGTCGGGATCGACAATCATGAGATGAACGTCTAAAGGTTTCTTCGCATGCTTTGCAATCGCTTTCAAAACCGGGAACCCAAAAGAGATGTTCGGAACAAAAAGTCCGTCCATAATATCAATGTGAAACCAGTCCGCGCGGCTCTCGTTGATCATGTGAATATCGGTCTCCAGATTGGCGAAATCCGCCGAAAGCACCGATGGTGCAATTAGGAATTCTGATTTGGGCATGTTGATGTAATTTTGGCACAAATATACGCAATTTTGCGCCAAAAAGGAAGTGTTTTCAATTAATTGACCTTTACCCAAGCATTATTTATTAAATTTACAAAAAAAATTGATAAGGTGCAAAAAATTCTATTCAGAAATAAGGATCAGTCCGTAAAAAGGGGTGTATTGCTTAAATATGGCATGATTGTGTGTAGCATCGTTCTCATCACGATCTTCCTACCCAAACAACCACGCTTTCGCTATGAATATGAAAAAGGTAAAGTTTGGATGCATGAAAACCTCGTGTCTCCCTACAATTTTGCAATTCTGAAAACCCCCGCGGAGCTTGAGCTAGACCGGGAAAGGATACTTTCAACAATTAATCCGATTTATGAACTTGCACCTGCAGTAGGCGATCAGAATATTTCGAACTTTAACAACGATTTCGAAGAAAAATGGAAGGCAGCGGGTCTGGATACGCTCGCAGATAATGCAGACGTTTATAAACGAACAGGGGATGAACTTCTACGGTCGGTCTACAATCGTGGCGTTCTTTCTCTAAATAATCGTTATCAACAGGGCCGTACTGACTATAATTTCACGTTACTTGAAGGTCGGGAAAGCCGGACGCTGAACACGGTCAATGTCTTTACTATTGAGAAGGCCTGGGAGTTCGTGGAAAATTCCCTCGCCCGAAGGCGGACAATAGATCATAACGAATGGCTAGCGAATACGCTCAAGGATTATATCGCAATTAATATTTCCTTTAATGAAACGTTGACATCCAGACTGGAGCAGGATGCGTTAGCTAGTTTTTCCACTACCAAAGGAATGGTTCAGCGCGGCGAGCTGATCATTGCTTCGGGGACAACCATAAACGCAGATACGTACCAAAAAATTGAATCTCTCCGCAAAGTGTATGAGGAGGAAGCGCGCTTGGGAGGGAATAGTACATTGGTTGTCTTCGGGCAATTTATGATCGTGGCCCTCATCGTGGGTCTTTTGCTCACCTTTTTATTTTTGTTTCGTAGGGATATTTTCGACAATACGAGACTTATCGCTTTGATTTTGATTGTAATAACGTCGATGTTATTGGCACTATCCTGGGCTATTCAACTCAAAATCCCTAGTCTCTATTATATTCCGTATTGCATCGTGCCTATCATCATCAGAATCTTGTTTGACACCCGGCTAGCGCTGAATATTCATTTGCTAATGGTGCTCTTAGCGGCATTTTTTGTCCCAAACAGTTTCGAGTTCATATTTTTGCAATTCACCACGGGGATGGTGGCCATTTACAGCATCAAAACACTCGTAAAACGTCAGCAGTTTCTGGTTTCTTCTGCGCTGATATTGCTGACTTATATCTTTGCTTTCCTAGCGCTCGTGCTCATCAGGGAAGGACAGTTCAGCAACGTTACCTGGGGCCATCTGTTGCCTTTTATTTTTAGCGTATTGCTCACTTTGCTGGCGTATCCGCTGATTTATGCTTTTGAGCGATTTTTTGGAATTGTGTCAGATGTGACATTGATTGAACTGTCTGACAGTAATTCCAAGTTATTGCGGGAGCTTTCTTTCAAGGCGCCTGGTACTTTTCAGCACTCATTGCAAGTTGCCAACCTTGCTGAGGCGGCGATTTACAAAATCGGGGGCAACTCCCTTTTGGTACGAGTCGGCGCCCTTTATCATGATGTTGGGAAAACGTTCAACCCGCAGTTTTTTATAGAAAACCAAACCAAGGATTATAATCCGCACGATGGGCTTACTGCCGAGCAATCCGCGCAAACAATCATTTCACACGTGACAAAGGGTATTGATTTGGCTAAAAAACATAAATTGCCAGAGGTTATTATTGATTTCATTCGCACGCATCATGGGACGACTCGCGTAGAGTATTTTTATCAAAATTATTTGAAAAATTTTCCTGAGAAATCTATCGATGAATTACTTTTTAGATACCCTGGACCGATTCCATTTTCAAAGGAAACAGCGGTACTAATGATTGCCGACTCTGTAGAAGCGGCGTCGCGAAGTCTGAAGGAGCCTACCTCGGAAAGCATCAATCAGCTTGTTGACAAGATTGTCGAATCCAAACTTTCGCAAAATCAATTGATACGCAGCAACATAACCTTGAGTGACCTGACCGATATCAGTGAAATTTTTAAGGACATGCTCAAAAGCATTTACCACGTGCGTATCGACTACGATGTATCCAAAAAAGGTCGGAAAGTCGGTTCAATTTAGTTAAACAGCAAGTCTATAAGATCGAATTCTGCCTGCCAGAGCTCTTGCTGAGCCTGAAGGTGGGCAGCGACAGATTCGTTATATTCGCTTAGCAGCATTCGACCCGCCAGAAATGAAGCATACTGGTTGTCTCTTGATTGTTTTGAAAGTGTCTCTATGGCGGTTAAGGCTTCTATTTTCTTTTTTGCGGCCGATATCTTATGGGAGGATTGTTCCTTTTGAATGCGGTACGCTCTCTGGACCTGCTCTATCCGTTTGGCATTTAAGGTGTGCTGATTGGATAATTTCCTTAAGGTGGGCTGAAAGGTCAGGTACGCGGACAGCGGGACTCTGAGGGCGAGGTTAATAAAGCTGTTGCCAAACCACTGATCACGCTGGGCCAGCTTTAGTTCGTTGCTAAAATACTGTTCTCCTAGGTAGGCGTTGACCGAGAGAGACGGGAGCAACTGCCTCCGTAGCCCTTGTTCCTGCAGAATGGTGAGGCGCTGATCGATCTCGAGCAATTGAAGGTCGAAATTGGTGTCTTTCTGGGGCTCGATATATGCAATAATCCCTGGGATATCCGTTTCCAGGGTTTCGGTTTCCCCAAGATCGACATAGTTTCGCAATTCCAAATCCGCATCTAAAAGTACACTCCATGCTTCGTACACTTGGATTTTGCTGCGTTCCAGGGCTTGAATGGCTGCGTTCAAATCAGTCCTTCCGACTCTACCCTCTTCAAAACGGGCGCGGCTGATCTCCACGATTTCAGCATAAACTACTGAGTCCTGCAACGCAAGTTCGTACTGCTTCGTAGCCAATACAATGGCCGCATAAGCAAGGGTTGCGTCTCGCTTCCATTGCTGGGCGGCTTCCTGTTGTTGAATCTCAGATTTTTCTACATTTAGTAGCTGCTCCTTCTCGGCGGCACGGCGCTGTGGGTCAAAAAGCTTCCACTCGAGTTGAATTCCAGCTTTAGAAGACCATTTGGTAGCAAATTTCAGAGGAATTATTGCACCGTCGGGAGCTGTTGGATCAAACGCAATAGCGGGGACAGGTGTTGATGGAATGATTAGGTTGCGCTGCAGATTGGCATCCAGGTAAAAAATCGGCAAGCGTTCCTGCCTCAATTCTCTGTAAGAACCCATGGCAATCTGAGTTTCCAATTCTTTTTGTTGGTAAATAACGCTCTGTTCTAACATCTTATGCAACTGATCTATGCTTAGTGTCTGTGCCAGAACTGGAACCGAAATGGGCGTAAGGAAGGCACTGAACAATAAGAGGCAGAATAATCTCTTTTTCATCTCAAAATGCTTTGAAAATTTAAAAAACGGACGCTGGTTCGAGTTTTGCGATCTTTCTCACCGCAAAAAGGGATCCCCCTACTGAAATAAGTAATGTGATCGCGAGCAAAAACAAGGCAAAAAGCGGAGTGATCTCGATGACCAATCCCGAATTGACGACACCGACCTTGAAACCATAAAGCAATAGCATGGCAATTATATAACCAATGATTGCGTACAAAAATGCCTGAGCGATAATCAGACGATTGACATAGCTATTCTTGGCTCCTATTGCCTTGAGTGTCCCATAGTCCTTCAAGCGATCGAGTGCCGAAGAATAAAGCGTAAGACCTATGATAAAAAAGCCGCTGATCATCGCAAAAAGCACGAGTGTGCCGAAGCTCATCCCCATATTTGAAGTAACGAGGATCTCCCGCACCGTGGACTGTTGGAGTGATTTAGCGTCCCAGGCCTGGAGATGAGGGTAGAGCTGGTTGATTTCCGCGATCGTTTGCTTCTTGTCTGCGCTGCCCGCGAGTTCTGCAATAATAATACTGACTTTGAAAGGCGAGGCGTTGCCTAGCTGGCGTGCATTTTCCAGAGAGGTGTACATAATGCTTGCGCCGAAAGCTTGTGCATTGCGGGTGATCAGTCCTATTGAGGCACTCTGTCCGTTGATTTCAATGGCTTTGTTGAGATTAAGCTCCGTATCCCAGGTTCGGGCACTGAAGAATTCCGCTGAGACGGTGTTCGGCCGGGTAAGCACACTCAGATCCCCTTCTTTGACCCTATCCGGTGTTGGCCCCATGACAAAACCGGGAGATTGCGCACCCACTAGGGTGACCGCAGCCGTTTTTCCGTCTAAAAATGTAGCCTGAGCCGGAGCGAGAACCACTGGGTGCGTACGCGCAATGTTCGGCAAACTCCCGATTTCCTGGACCAATCGTTGGTCGATATTATTTACAGAATTTATGTTCTTGCTTTGTCCCTCTATGATCCAAATTTCCTGATCACTTATTGGCGAATTTCCCACTAAATTGCCCATCAGGCCCATGAGGTAAAAAAGGAGACTTAATTGCTGTCCGATCAGAAAAATGCTGATCACTATAGCCGTGACTATTCCGATGCTCTTTGCCCGGTCAAAACGTATAAACTTAAAGGCGAGTCCGAGCATGCTATTTGATTTTTATGTGCACGTCGACCTTGGCATTGACGGTAAGTCTGGCGGTAGAATCCGCTTCGATTCTCACACGGCGGACACGCCTATCATCGGCTTCGTTGGCCGTTTCATATAAAATTGATTTGTCGGACAAAACTGGATTAAGGGAAACGATACGACCATGTCCGAGGGTATCGGTCCGGCCGGTCGTCAAAAGTAAAACATGCTGACCGACCAGCACGTCGTTGGCAAAAAGTTCATCAACTTCGGCCTCAATCATCGTCCTGCTGGGGTCGACAACTCGAGCCAATTCGTCCGAAATCGAAATGCTCTGTCCAATTTTGACGGTCAAATCAGTTAAAATTCCGTCGGCGGGTGATTCTACCCTGAAATTGGCAAGCTCTGCTTCGGACTTCTCAATGAGTACCCTCTGTTCTGTTTCGCTTGCCTCGTGGGCCTTTAGACGCTGTCGAAGGCCGAAAACGACCTGTTCCTGTTGCTTCCAGCTTGATAGATCGCGCTCTACTTTTTCACGCGTTTCCGCGTTTTGAGCCAACAAGCGTCGGGAAGTTTCATAGATGCTCCGAAGCTCATCTTCATAAATCTGTGCCTTTTTCAGCTCATCCCTTGTGCTTAGGTGCTCTGTTTGCAAGCTCCTGAGGCGGGCTCGTGCTTCCTGCACATCCAGATTTGCAGTACCCTGATCCAGAGTGATCAGACTTTGTCCTTTCACGACAGAGTCGCCTTCCTGAACGTTGATCTCTATAATTCTCGCCGCGACCGGACTCGAAACTATAGCCCAGTTTGTTTCGGGAACCACCTTACCCACTGCTTTTACCACAGAAACTTCCTCAAGAACCTGTTCATTGGTCCGCGTAGATTCCTCTTCCTTTTTGCTTCCGCATGCAAAAATCAGTGCCGTTAGCACAAAGAGAACAGCAAAACGACTTTCTTTACTTATAATCTTCCTCATTTTTAATCGTATTGGAGACCACTCCTTCTTCAACATAAATCACCTTATCTGAAAATTTCCTCAGCCTGAGATCATGCGTCACGATGATCACCGCCTTCCCGGAAGCTGCAAGCGTTTTGAGTTCCTCCATGATCACTTCTGCACTTTTTGCATCGAGCGAAGCGGTGGGTTCGTCACAAAGTATCATGGTGGGATTTGTGACTAGCGCTCGAGCGATGGCCACCCTCTGCTTTTGTCCTCCACTCAGTTTTTTAGGCAGATTTTTCAATCTGTCGGACAATCCTACTTCATCCAGCGCGTGCGAAGCTCGCTTTTTCGCCTCCGACGCACTTGTTTTCTGTAAAATTAAAGGCTGCATAACATTTTCGAGCGCGTTCAGGGGTTCGATCAGATTAAATTGCTGAAAAACAAATCCGACCTCCCGCAGTCTTAATTGAGCGAGCTCTGTTTCCTTTAATTCAGTGACGTTCTTTCCCTTGTAAAAGACCTCACCGGTTGTAGGATAGATGACACAACCCAAGATGGACAACAAAGTCGTCTTTCCGCTTCCGGAAGGCCCCATGATCAGGGTCAACTTGCCCGATTCAAAGCTCAAATCGGTCTTGTCCAGCGCCGTAATGGTGGTGTCACCTGTTTTGTATATCTTACTAACTCCTTTAAGCTCAACAATAGTCATAGGCTAGAACATATCGGTCGTCAGCTCGTGATTGATAATTGCCCCTGCCAGGTTCCCGCTTGCCACTGCATTTGCAACTGAGCGCATCGGACTACAATTGTCTCCACACGCATACACACCGTGCACGGATGTGCGTTGAGAACTATCGACCTTGATGTGTCCAGATTCGATCAGTTCACAGCCAAGGTTGTCGAATAGATTTGATTGTTGCTCAAACGGCAAATCCGCGTACACCGCGTCGAAATTCTCACGCGTCCCGTCTGCAAAAACAAATACCGGGCCACCCTGTTTTTCCCGAGCGATTTCTACGACCTCCTTCTCGATAATGTTAATCTGGTATTTTTCAAACTTGGCCATTTCCTCAGAAGAGAAATCGGTCTTGTCCTCCGTAATGATGGTGAGGTTGTCGGTGAGATTGTTGACCAAGGCGGCCAAATGAAATGCTTTCGCACCGCTCGCCCAAAGTCCCGTTTTTTTACCTTTGAATTCAAAGCCGTGGCAGTATGGACAATGCAC
>CAYNZH010000023.1:34515-35586 GCA_964401685.1 uncultured Sphingobacteriaceae bacterium | reverse complement strand
GTATCATAATTTAGGTTTATAATTGGTTAGTAAAGGTTTCCATTCTCCCCGTTTGGAAACCTTTCATTTTTTACAGAGAATCTGAATCCAGTTGATACTCCTTAAGAAGTATTTCTAGTTCACGTAGCATTAAATTGATTTGGTCAGTAGAAGTACCGTCGTATGCACCTCGGATGTGCCGGTCTTTGTCTACCAGAATAAAATATCCCGAATGGTCGTATCCTCCCGGTACTTCGGCGTCCTCTTTCGTATAAACCATGTACGCCTCGGAAATCCCGTAAATCTCACTTTTGGAGCCGGTCACAAATTGCCAATGGTTATTGGTCACGCCGTGTTTATCGGCATATTTCCGTAACACAGAGGGAGAATCATGACGAAAATCTATGCTGTGGGATAGGAATTTCACTCGCGGATCGTTTTTATACTGGGCATACACCTCAGAAAGATTTTTCTGCATCGTCGGGCAGATACTCGGGCAGCTCGTGAAGAAAAAATTGGCTATATAGACGCCGTCTTCAAAGAAAGTGTGGTCGACGATCACGCTGTCCTGGTTTAAAAAAGAAAACTCAGGTATCTGATGATAGATCGTGTCGGTGACTTCTCTTCCGTTGACCGTGTGCACGACAGGTTCACGGGAACCCAAAATCGGGAGCCTCTCCTCTTCGGGGCTGTTTGCGCAGGAGCCAAGCGTTAGCAGCCCGATTATCAGCCCGAATCCAGCCTTTAAGCCCGAGTGTATGCTTTTTCTCATTGTTGAAATCTTGCCATTTTCTCAGTGGTTTCGCTGGAGACCTCTTGAAACTGCGCTCTCATTTCTTTGACTTTATCGAGTTCGTTCTCATAATAACTCCGAATTTCCGCATCCGTTTTATCTCCGTGATTTGTCTCAAACTCATGCATCCAGGTCATCATCGCATCCGTCGCTCCATCCAGTCTGCCTTTTAGTTCTGTTAGTTCTACCCTGAGCTCCGCGGTGTCTAATTCCGGGTTTGCTTTATAAAGACTATCCATAGAGAGTAAAATCGAGTCAATTCGTATCGTTTCTCTATCGAATGAGCTGATTTGCGGCAT
>CAYNZH010000023.1:13951-34415 GCA_964401685.1 uncultured Sphingobacteriaceae bacterium | reverse complement strand
TGGCCGGCAAGTTTCAGGCTGAAATTCTTTTCAATCAATAATACGGCGACGCGATTCAAACTCGTAAACGAAGACTGCTTGATTGTCGATTTACCCAGATCAAACTCCAGATTCTTAATCGCTTCGTCCACTACACGCCTATCTTCTTCATTGAGCCTTACTTGCTGAATGATGGTTGTGGAGGAATTGGACAACGGGCAGCCCGCACCGTCTACCCGTACTCCTTCCGGAGTGTCGGGGCATTTGTCGTAACGGTTTGCGACCCCATCCTTATCGTCATCGGCCAAATCATAGTATATTCTTTCTATTTGACTCTTAAGTTTCTCATTTTCTTCTTTCAGGGCTGACTCCCTTTGTTGGAAAAGCTCAGACTGGGAAGTAAAGGCAGCCAAGAGATCGTCATATTGCATGCGTTGCGCATCATAGAGTTGAGCAACAGGATTGGAATTCCCTAAAAAAGGCTTACTCTTTGGACCCAGCGCAAATTCCAGTCCCACATGGGAAAATGAAAATATATCGCGTTTTTCACCCATAACACCATCAAACCCATAGGATCTTGCAAAGTTCATTCTGTAGCCCAAGTCCAGGTGGATTCCATTTGTAATTCTGAATTTTCCACCTAGTCCCAATGGGATGAACATGCCCTGTGTTTTCAAAAATTCTACAGCTTCTTCATCTTCATACAACCAGGGTTTATAGACCATCATGCCTGCACCGACGTTGAGGTAGGGCTTAAAGAAACCCTCACGGTGCCTCCAGTTTACATTTCCCAGCACGAAATGGCCACTGAGGGCTACGGACCAAGGCAATTGAGTTTCAAATCGGTCCAATTCCTGGGAACCCGAAACACTGCCACCGACATAGTCCAGTTGCAGGGCAAGCGCTGGCAGGATTTGTTTCCTGATAAACGCTCCATAACCCATATTGTACTCCAGGCCTTCAAATTGCCTTCCGAGTTCAAAGATATTGGCCTGACTCAGCACTCCTCCCTTGATTCCTACGGTCCAAGTCCGGTAATGGGACGACGGTGCAAAGGGTTCAGGCTGATCTGTCTGAGCCGAAAGCATGCCAGGTAGCCCTGCAAAAAGGCAAAGAAGTCCTAATAAAGACCCATATTTGTTTATAATCATGTGATCTCTTCGTTATCGTTATATTTGAGTGTCTGAGCAAATTTAATAATAAAAGTATTATAAAAGCCAGAATTCCAAAAAAGTGAGCCTAAAACATTAACTTTGTCTCCAAAATTTTTTATATCTTAGTATCCATGACGAGTAGAGAGATTCGCGAGACTTTTTTAAATTTTTTCAAAGACAAGGCTCATCAGATTGTAAGCGCTGCGCCGGTAGTAGTCAAAAACGATCCCACATTGATGTTCAACAATGCGGGTATGAATCAATTTAAAGACATTTTTCTGGGCGAAGCCGAGGCTAAATTTCCCAGGGTTGCCGATACTCAGCCCTGTTTAAGGGTCTCGGGAAAGCACAATGATTTGGAAGAAGTGGGTATAGACACCTACCACCACACCCTTTTTGAAATGCTCGGGAACTGGAGCTTTGGTGATTATTTTAAAAGGGAAGCCATCCATTGGAGCTGGGAATTGCTAACCGACGTTTATAAGATTGATCAGGATCGGATGTATGTCACCGTCTTCGAGGGCGATGCGAGCGACGGGCTGGCGATGGACCAGGAAGCATTTGACTTTTGGAAGGAACTCATTCCCGAAGATCGGATACTGATGGGATCGAAGGCAGATAATTTTTGGGAAATGGGCGAGACTGGCCCCTGCGGGCCGTGTTCGGAAATCCATGTCGACATGAGATCTCCGGAAGAAAGGGCAGAACTGGACGGAAAGCAGTTGGTAAACGCAGATCACCCCCAGGTCATCGAGATATGGAACCTGGTCTTCATGCAATTCAATCGTCAAAAGAACGGCTCTCTAAAGCCGTTGCCCGCAAAACATGTGGATACAGGAATGGGATTTGAGCGATTGGTTCGGGTCATACAAGGTAAGCAATCCAATTATGATACCGACCTATTCCGTCCGACTATCGCATTTATTGAGCAAAAAAGCCAACGTCAGTACGGTGAGCAAGAGTCTACCGATATAGCGATGCGAGTTATCGCAGACCATATTCGGGCCATTTGCTTTACGATCGCAGACGGCCAACTGCCTTCCAACAACAAGGCGGGCTACGTCATTCGTCGAATCTTGCGAAGAGCTGTACGATATGCCTATACGTTTTTAGGGTTTAAAGAGCCCGTACTTTATGAACTTGTACCCATTTTGGCCGCCCAGTTCCGCGGCGTATTCGATCAGGTGGAAGCCCAAACAGCATTTATACAGAAAGTCATCCAGGAAGAAGAACAGTCTTTTCTGAGAACATTGGTCACTGGCGTCCAGAAATTTGAGGATTATATCAGCAAGGCGGATTCAAAAGAAATTGCCGGTGATTTTGCATTTGAATTATATGATACTTACGGATTTCCGCTTGATTTGACGGCCTTGCTGGGGAGAGAAAAGGGTTTTGCGGTCGATATGGAACGCTTTCAGAGGGAGTTGGATGCGCAAAAATCCAGATCCCGCGCCGCGACAGCGATAGACACCGGCGATTGGACCCAGGTACATGAGGACGTCCCAACGGAATTCGTTGGCTATGACCGCTTAGAGGCTTCCACGAAGATCATTAAATATAGGAAGGTAGGATCAAAGGGAAAGGATCTGTACCAATTGGTCCTGGAATGCACGCCATTTTACGCCGAAGGTGGGGGGCAAACTGGCGATCAAGGAACCTTGGTCAGTGTGGAAACCGGGGAGCAGATTCCGGTCGTGGACACTAAAAAGGAAAACGGTCTGATCGTGCATTTTACGCCAAAATTGCCCAGGGAAATTTCGGGTACATTCCAGGCAGAGGTCAATGTCCTGTCAAGAAAAGATTCTGAACGTAACCATACCGCCACGCACTTGCTACACGCAGCCTTAAAGCAGGTGCTGGGTGAACACGTCAATCAGAAGGGGTCTCTGGTCAATGCAGACATTCTGCGCTTTGATATTTCTCATTTCTCCAAAATCAGCCCGGAAGAAATCCGTCAGGTCGAGGATATAGTCAATGCACGTATCAGAGAAAACATTCCTCTGGAGGAAATGAGACAGGTTCCTTTTCAGGAGGCATTGAACGAAGGGGTTACTGCTCTTTTCGGTGAGAAATACGGTGATTATGTGCGCGTGATTACGTTTGATTCGACATTTTCCAAGGAGCTCTGCGGCGGTACGCATGTGCGGTCGACAGGTGAGATCGGATTTTTTAAAATCATTTCCGAATCCGCGGTGGCATCCGGGGTGCGACGCATTGAAGCAATTACCGGGACTAAGGCTGAGTCGGTAATCCACGAACATTTTGATCTGATTGCCCAACTCAAAGAGCGACTGAACAATCCCAAAGACTTTCTAGCCGCCGTCGGGAAGATCATCCAGGACAATGCCGGACTTCGTAAAGAGGTCGAAAAGATGCTCCTCGACAAGGCGGCAGCAATTCGAAGCGAGCTCCAGTCCAAGCTTAAAGACCTGAATGGGGCGAAATTTCTTGCGGTGGAAGTCGATCTGCACTCTGCTGATGCGATAAAAGCACTTGCTTTTGCAATGAAAGAGCAGGTCCCCAACCTCTTTATGGTCATCGGGGCGGAAATACAGGGTAAGCCAAGTCTTTCGGTAATGATTTCTGAAGAACTGGTGAAATCCAGAAACTGGGATGCCAGCAAGATCGTCCGCACCTTGGCCCAGGAAATTAAGGGGGGTGGTGGCGGCCAAGCGTTTTACGCTACCGCAGGAGGAAAGGATCTGAGCGGACTGAAACGAGCCCTCGCCAAGGCAGAGCAATTTGTAGAACACGCAGTAGAATGACGAATTAAAGAAGCGAAATGAGACTTTTTTTGTTTTTGATAGGACTTGTGAGTTTGACTTTAGTAGGGTGTCGAGGAAAGGGAGAGTCTTTCGTGATTCAAGGACAAATTTTGAACGCCTCCCATGTCAAAACCGTGGTGCTTTACGAAGGCGAGCGCGTTCTGGACTCTGTTTTTTTAAGCGAAAACGGAAAATTTCGGATGGTTCGGAAATCATCTCAACCCCGTTTGTTCTCACTTAAACTGGGGAAGGTCCACTATCCAATAATTTTGCAAGATGGGGAAACGCTGCAATTCAACGCAGATCTTGCTTCGGGGGATAGTGTTTATGAAGTAAGCGGGTCACCCTTGAGTGCTAAAATTAAACGTTTGCACGAATTGGATCGCGAGAAAGTCGCCTATGAAGACGCCCTCAACGAGGAATTTTCCTTGCTCAGCGCATCACTGGACGAGAGCATAACCGAGACGCTAAGGGCGGAATTTGTTGAAAAATTCCAGGCCTACATGAAAGAACACACTCGAAAGGTGATGGAGTTTGCTGAGAACGAAGAAAATCTGGCCGGGTTTTATGCGGTTAGCACTCTGGACCCCATGTATGCTGAGCGCGAGATCGTCGCCTATGCAGAAAAAATCAAGGGCAAGTTTGACGACAACATGCTGGTGCGGCAATTTATAACGCAAGCCGAGGACCTTAAGCGCCTCGCGATTGGACAGCCAGCGCCCGATTTCGAGTCCTTGACGGCAAACAACCGCACCGTCAAGCTATCGGATTTCCGGGGCAAGTATCTCCTTCTAGACTTCTGGGCCTCGTGGTGCGTGCCCTGCCGAGAAGAAAACCCCAACATCGTGCGACTTTTTCATCGCTATGCTGATCAGGGTTTTACAGTACTTGGCGTATCTCTGGACGGAAATCCTGGATCCTGGCTCAAAGCCGTAGAACAGGACAAGCTGGAATGGACCAACGTTTCTGATCTACAGGCCTGGAAAGGTGAGGTCGTCGATCTGTATAGAATTTCAGCGATTCCGACTTCCTATATACTGGATCCGGATGGAATTATCGTCGCAAAGGATTTAAGAGGCAAGGCCTTGGAAGATTTTCTTGGACAAATTTTTTGAAGAATGCTAGTTCGCTGACGTTTTTAATGATTTGTTAATATGAATTTAAACTTAGCTTACCATTAAAGACATATTTTAGTAAAAAATAATGAATATGAGCGCTTTAATGCAGAAAATCCTGGTAGTAGACGACGAACCGGATATCGTCGAGCTGATAGCATATAACCTCAAAAAGGAGGGTTATCAAGTTTTTACTGCTTCAAACGGGCAGGAAGGAGTGGCTACAGCGCGCCGCGTGTTGCCGGATCTGATTATACTGGATATCATGATGCCCAAGATGGACGGTATAGAAGCGTGCAGGGTTATGCGGGCCATGCCAGAGTTCAAAAGTACTTTCATGGTTTTTCTGACGGCCAGAAGCGAAGAATATTCTGAGATAGCCGGCTTCAACGTCGGTGCCGACGATTACATAGCCAAGCCTATCAAACCCAGGGCCTTGCTCAGCCGCATTAATGCAATTTTGAGGAGAAATATTCCTCAGGACGAACTTCCGGAAAATCGCCTGGAGATCGCTGACCTCGTTATAGACCGGGAGGCATTTTTGGTTTTCAAAAACGGGCAGAAAATCGTCCTGCCAAAAAAAGAATTTGAACTTCTTTTTCTGCTCGCTTCCAAACCAGGAAAAGTATACACCAGAGAGGCAATCCTGAAAAGAATCTGGGAAGACGCCGTTGTCGTGACCAATAGGACCATCGACGTGCATATAAGAAAGTTGCGTGAAAAAATCGGTGATCATTATGTGACTACGGTAAAAGGGGTGGGTTACAAGTTTGACACAACTGACGAATAACGATCGCTTTGAAAAGAATAGGTCTGCTTTCCGATACACATGGATACATGGATGACGCCATCCTCGGCCATTTTGAAAGCTGCGATGAGATATGGCATGCAGGCGATTTTGGCTCAATTCAGGTCGTAGATAAGCTGGCTGCGATCAAGCCTCTCAGAGGCGTTTACGGAAATATAGACGATGGGATGATTCAGAGAGAATTCCCCGAGAACCTGCGTTTTTACTGCGAAAAGGTCGATGTTTGGATGACACACATTGGTGGGTATCCCGGTCGTTACAGTCCCAAAATCCGCGAAGAGATCAGCATATCTCCGCCTCAACTATTCATCAGCGGGCATTCCCATATTTTAAAGGTCATGTTCGACCAAAAGTTAAAGTGTTTGCACATAAACCCCGGTGCTGCAGGTAAGCACGGCTGGCAAAAGGTACGCACGCTGGTTCGCTTTACCATCGACGACACAGCCATTAAGGATCTGGAAGTCGTTGAGTTGGCCTAAACGGGCAGATACACTAAGTATTTTCCGAATTTTCCTTGAAAATACATGTATATTCCTTAGTTTTGCATTATATCTATGAAAGTGTTAGCCATAATTACTGGCTTTTTATTGTGTATAATGTACACTATCTATTGGGGTTTATGAACAAAATAAAGACGTTAGGTCAGTTTATTATAGAGAAGCAGTCGGATTTTCCTTATGCAAAGGGTGAGTTGTCCAGGCTTCTCAGGGACATTGGAATTGCCGCGAAAATCGTTAACCGGGAGGTTAATAAGGCGGGATTGATGGATATTTTAGGGGACCATGGGACCAGCAATATTCAAGGGGAGCGCCAAAAGAAATTAGATGTGTTTGCGGATGAGCACTTCATTGCTGCATTGAGTAGCGGAGGAGAATGCTGTGTAGTCGCGTCAGAAGAACACGATGGCTTTGTCCCCATCAATTCACGGGTCTCCAAGCATGCCAAATATGTCGTTTGTATAGATCCCCTTGACGGCTCGTCCAACATCGATGTAAACGTCTCGGTGGGTTCTATTTTCTCTATTTACCGTCGGATTTCCTCTGGGGACGGGCCTGTCGAATTGGATGAGATACTTCAAAAAGGTATCTATCAGGTCGCTGCGGGCTATGTAATTTATGGTTCCTCGTGCATGCTGGTCTATACGACAGGCAATGGGGTCAACGGATTTACCTTAGATCCATCAATTGGTGAGTTTTGTCTCTCTCATCCTGAAATGAAGATACCCGACACAGGTACGATTTATTCCATTAATGAGGGGAATTATGTCAAATTTCCTCAGGGAGTGAAAAATTATATCAAATATTGTCAGGTCGAGGATCGCGCCACGTCCAGGCCTTACACCTCTCGGTATATAGGTTCTATGGTTGCTGACGTACACCGGAATTTGATTATGGGAGGTCTGTTTCTTTATCCGACCACGTCTTCGCATCCTAATGGCAAGCTGCGGTTGCTGTACGAATGCAATCCACTCGCTTTTATCGTTGAACAGGCAGGTGGAAAGGCGAGTCATGGTTCTGGCAGGATTCTAGACATTCAACCTACCGAACTCCATCAACGGACTCCGATTTTTATCGGGAGCCGGGCAATGGTCGAGAAGGTGGAAGAATTTATTCAATTGGATCAGGAAGCCAGGATAAAATCAGAGTCGGTCCCGGATTTCCAATAGAAATGATTTCAGATTTTCAAGCGAGGCGATGATCCTTTGGTTTTCGTGCATTTCACTTTGGTGATTTTTCATAAACCGCTTTGCGCCGTCTATGGTGTATCCCCGCTCTTTGACCAGGTAAAAAATTATTTTTAAATTTTCGACATCCTCAGGTCTGAACAGACGATTACCCTTTTTGTTGATTTTCGGCTTTAAAATATCGAACTCTTTGTGATAATGTCGGATGAGTGATTGGCTAACCTGAAATAATTCGCTAACCTCACGCATTGAGTAATACAATTTTGAGATTTCCTTTTCTTTGTAGGGCATCGTTCAAGCTTTTAATTTCGAGCACAATATAATTACAATTTTCTGCTTTTAAAACAAGAAAGGCAGATACAAAATATGTATCTGCCTGCATTATTTTTATGAAATCGTCAATCGCCTCTTACCAACGCGACTTCGTTTCTTTTCTTTTCCCCGAAAAGTCTCTGAAACCAGCGCTTCTGCGATCACTTCCCCGATGATTTCTCTTCGGGCCTGCTGATCTGAACTCGCGTTTTTCATCGCCTGCTGATTCTACACGAACTTGTCTGCCGTTGAAATCCACACCTTCGAATCCGCTCATCACTTTACTGACGTCGTCATTTTGCACCTCAAAGAAGGAGTAAACACCTTTTACATCGATCTTGCCGATCGATTTGCCTGCAATTTTCGTGTTGTTACAGATAAATCCGAGCATTTCTCCCTTGGAAAATTGATCCACCGATCCCAGGTTGATGAAAAATCGGCTGTAACCGGATCTATTGCTGTCACGGCCAAAACGTTCTTCTCTGCCGCCGTCACGTCCACCTCGTTCACGCATATTGCCACGCATTTCAGAAGGGTCTACATTTAGATCCGGAGCGTTTTTGTAGTACTCCAACAATTTGTTAAACTCCATGGAGACAAAGCGTTTGATCAATTCCTCCTTTTCCAATCCCTCGAAATGTGCGAGAATTTTTGGCATATGAGGATCCATTTGGGCTTCGTTTACCGTCGTTGCGTTGATACGATCCAAGTAGGAGAATAACTGCTTGTCGACCACATCAGTCGCTTTTGGTACTTCCATTTTCACGAAAGATTTCCCAACTACGCGCTCGACCTGACGTATTTTGCCCGTTTCTTTCAGGTTGATCAGGGAGATAGAAATCCCCTTCTTACCAGCACGTGCGGTCCGTCCACTTCGGTGGGTGTAGTTTTCAATTTCGTCAGGAAGTGAATAGTTAATCACGTGAGTGACGTTATTTACGTCGATTCCTCGAGCAGCAACATCAGTCGCAATCAGCATCTGAAGATCTCTGTCCCTATAACGCTTCATCACTTTATCCCGTTGTTGTTGGGACAAATCTCCGTGAATAGCATCGGCATTATATCCGTCCTTGATCAGGGCTTCCGCAATTTCTTGGGTCTCGATTTTGGTTCGGCAGAAAACAATCCCGAAAATATCAGGGTTTGAATCAACGATACGTTTAAAGGCTGGATACTTATCTCTCGCACGAGTCACATAGTACTGATGTTCGATGTTTTCGTTTCCAGTGTTTTTTGTGCCCATGGTCATTTCAAACGGGTCGGTCATGTATTTTTTCGCGATCCGCCTTACTTCCGAAGGCATGGTGGCTGAAAACAGCCAGGTTTTTTTCTCGTCCGGTGTTGTGGACAGAATCGTATTGATGTCTTCCTGAAAGCCCATGTTGAGCATTTCATCCGCTTCATCCAATACTACGTAACGCACATTGCTAAAGTCAATGGCTTTGCGGCCGATAATATCGAGCATCCTTCCAGGTGTTGCGACTACGATTTGTACGCCACGGCGTATCTGACGCAGTTGATCACTGATGTTTGCACCACCGTACACAGCTACCACGCGGGCGTCTGGAAGGTTTTTCGCATACTTTTCAATGTCTCTTGCGATCTGTAAACACAATTCCCTTGTTGGACACAAAATAAGTGCCTGGGGGTGTTTTTCAGTAAAATCTAATAGTTCTAACAATGGTAGGCCAAATGCTGCGGTCTTACCGGTGCCGGTTTGGGCTAATCCGACAAAATCGTTGCTGCCTGCAAGTAAAACGGGAACGGCTTGTTCCTGAATGGGAGTTGGTTTTTCAAAGCCCAACTCAATGATGGCATTAACAATATCATGACGGATTCCCAGTTCTAAAAATGGGTTCATGAAATAATGTATACAATAGGCTCTATTGCCTAAGGCGGTGCAAAGGTACGGCAATTTTTTTAAATCCACAAGTAATTCAATGAAAAACAATAACTATCGCCTGCTGTTTCTAAGGTGGGAAACATAGTATAATTTTTAGTTCATTTCTAACACATCAATATGAGACGATTGAATTCACCCGGTGTTGTTGCAAATTTTTTTAGAAGGGAATCACCAATTATTAGCGTTGCTTTGCATGATGGACACTTGATAGACCCCGAAGTAGAACCATATTTATTAGTAGATTCCGCACAGAGATTCAGGGAGGAAGATCCTTACACAGGTTTTTTCGCAGACCTGCCCACCTCACAGGTGATTGTTCAGACCTCGCGATTTCAAATAGATATGAATAGGGGCGAGAGCAACGCCATTTACATGACGCCCGAAGACGCTTGGGGGCTGCATGTGTATAAGGATATACCCGGTGAGATTCAACAAAAACTTCTCGATGGCCATAGGCGTTTCTACAACCAAATGTACCAGCTTGTCAGCGAGACTATTGACAAATTTGGCTGCTTCCTGATCCTGGACATACACAGTTATAACCACCGACGAAACCATCCGGAAGATTTCGCATCCGAAGTCGACAACCCAGAACTCAACATCGGAACCCAGTACAACCATGAAAAATGGGCGGAGAAAATATTTTCAATTATTTTGAAATTGAGGAAAAATTCAATTTTGGGGCAGGAATTGGATGTGCGTGAGAACGTAAAATTTGGAGGTGGGGCGTTACAGAAGTGGGTATGCGAGAAGTTTGGCGAACAAGGTCTTGTGTTGTCTTTGGAGTTTAAAAAAACGTTTATGGACGAGTGGACTGGTAGGGTGAGTATTCCGCATGTATTGGCAATTAGGGAAATGCTGACACACAGTCTTCCTATGCTGACGCATCAACTTCTGCGGAAACCCTTAAAGGTATATTAAAGCTCAGTTATGCTGAAAAAACTGTTAAATCGTATCCTCGACGATCTGAGCAAAAACAAGCCTGTTTTGATGAAACTGCCCGGAGGTGGCACCTTTCGTATGGACAAGCCTGTACCGTTTTTGTTGATCAATCGGGTGCCGCCTGGCCGCAGGAATCTTTTTTTACAGGTATTCGGCAAGACAGAAACGTCCTTTTTGGTCTTTTACGAGGAGGAGAATCCGGAGATCGATCATTACGCCTTGATTTCGGCCATCTCCCAGTTTTTAGCTGACAGATTCGGAGGATTTTGTATTCTCGAGATCTGGCTTTCCGACACAGTGAGTGATCATTCCTTTTCGATTTATGTCAATCAGAAGGTGGCGCTTCCGGTTGCTACCAAGTTGAAGGAGGAGCTCACTAAGATCGATATAGACGGCAATCTCGAGGTGGCGGTAATTTCCCAGAAAAAAGTACCTTCTCCACCTTATTATGATCGCCCGCTGATGGAAGACCAGGAAGCACGGTCCAACGAGATAGCCATACTGGGTTTTGAGGTCGTCCCTTTCTTTGTTAACCGCGTGACGGGCAAAGCCTATCCCTTGCTTTTCCGGGAAATTCGCAAGGGTATGGGTATCGCACTGAGAAAGAGCTTTTTCGAGTTTATCCGCATTCAAACGTCTTTCCATGCTGCACATTTCGAGATGCTGGGCAATACCGAATTCGAACCCATTGTCTGGGAGATCGATAGCCTGATGGCGGAATACCATAATCTCTATGATTTTCTACTTCTGGTGACCCCCATCAACACCCAAAACGCATGGGAAAGATTTTGTAAAACCAAGTATCGCGAAAGTCCGGTTTTTCACTATCGCCCGATCCCTGTGGATCCCGAGCTCGTCAAACGTAAGTTGTTTGCCCTTCCTCTAGAACAGATTTCCGACCCCACCATCGCTTTTCTGTTCCGCGATAAACGAAAGGAAATCGACAGAATCCTGAATATGCTCATGGAGAGAGGCAAGCCCGACTTTTTGCATAGCAGTATTCAAGTTTTTGGGAATATAGAAAAAAAGCTTGTAGAGACAGCTCGCGCGCTTTTGATTGCCTTCGAAAAGCCGCCTCATTTGCCAAAGACGGAGATGATCGATGCACATACCTTTGCAGAAATGGCTCAGGAAGAACTAAAATATTTGAAAAATCAGCACGATCGGATTTCTACAGTAGTTCGGGTGAGGGACGATATGGAAGGCGTGATGGTCTCTCGAGGAATCCTGCAGGTCGGGAGCCGGTACCGTATTTCCAAACAGAGAGCCGCAGCCCTGATCCAACACGAAATTGGTACACACGTGGTCACCTATTATAATGGTCTTTCTCAACCACTCAAATTGTTTTATCTCGGCGTGCCCGGTTATGAAGAACTGCAGGAAGGACTGGCGGTGATGGCTGAATTTCTGATGGGAGGGCTGAACCGAGAGCGGATTCGCATACTCGCCGCGAGGGTCATTGCAGCAGAGAATGTCGCCAAGGGAATTCCATTCACAGAAACTTTCGCCCAATTGATAGAAAAGTACCACTTCAAGCCGGAAAAATCCTTTCATATTTGTATGCGGGTGTACAGAGGTGGAGGCCTGACAAAGGACGCCGTTTATTTGAAAGGCTTTACACACCTGATCGATTACGTCAAGCAAAAAGAAGAATTATCTCCCTTACTCATGGGGAAAATACGCCAGGATTACCTGCCCGTCGTGGAAGAATTGACACATAGAGGACTTCTAAATCCACCACCCATCAAACCACGATTTTTGGAAAAACCTTTTATCGACAGATTACGTTTCTTCAATGAAGGCGGAAACTTATTTAATATCACCTCGTAATTTAATCACATTTATATGAAAATCGGATTTGTTATCAACCAGTTGCCAAAGGAGCTCGGTGTATTTACCACAACTGGTTTGGCTATGGCGGCTCTAAGGGCCGGACACCACGTGTTTTATCTGAGCGTGGGCGACTTTGTGTATTTTGAGCAAGGAAGGATAGGTGCTCACGTGCGTCCAGTTCCGTTGCACACGGCTACAGACGGTAAGGATTTTTTAAACGGCTTGAGAACAATTGAAAAGGTACGCCTTGATTTGAGCGAATTGGATATTATCTGGCTGAGGAACGATCCGGCTATGGACATGGAAAAAAGGGTGTGGGCCACCGACGCTGGTATGATATTCGGTCAGCTGGCTGCGGAACAGGGGGTGCTGGTCCTGAACAACCCTGTCGGGTTGATGGAAGCATCCAGCAAATTTTACCTGCAGTATTTTCCGGAAAATGTACGGCCACGCACTGTAATTACGAGGAAATTAAGCGATGTCGAAGATTTTTTCAAATCCGAAGGAAATAAAATTATTCTAAAACCTCTCAAAGGTTCTGGTGGCAAAAATGTATTTCTACTCGACAGTAAAGATAGGAAAAACATGAAACAAATAATGGAAGCCATCAGTAGGGACGGGTTTGTGATTGCGCAGGAATATTTGCCAGAGGCTAAGAATGGGGATACGAGGGTGTTTCTGGTCAATGGAGAGCCCCTTGTCATACAAGACAAAATTGCTGCCATCCAAAGAGTTCAGCAAAAAGGAGAGGTCCGTAGCAATGTACATCAAGGCGGAAAGGCGTTCAAGGCTGAGGTCACCGAAGCAATGCACGAGATTATCCGTGCTGTTGCCCCTAAGTTGAAAGCCGATGGCATGTTTTTCGTGGGTTTGGATATAGTAGGGAATAAGCTGATGGAAATCAATGTTTTCAGCCCGGGAGGGCTAGCAACTGCCTCCGAATTGAATGGGGTCGACTACCTCGGCTTGCTAATCGAAAAAGCCGTTGCCGCCCGGGAAAATCAGCTGCTCAATCGTGAAAAATTGCCCCGCAGATTTCCGCCGGTCAGTGAAAGTCTTCTCGAGAAAAAAGGGCTTTCTCCAGCTGCAATGGATAAAATCGAACCGCGTTAGTCTGATTATTTATGTTTTTTGACCGACTATGGGAAAAAAACAGTATATTTGGTTGATGAAAAGGGTCTTTAACTTGATAAAAAACAAGTATCTAGTCGCCTGCGCTGTTTTTTTTGCGTGGATGCTGTTTTTTGATCGCCATGATCTGGCCACGCAATATAGTTATTATTCAGAGCTGAAAGATTTGGAGCGAGAGAAGGCTTTTTATGAGGTTGAATTACAAAGGATCGGCAAAGGACTGGACGATTTGAAAAATAATCCAGCGGAAGTTGAGCGGATCGCGCGGGAGAGATATCAAATGAAGAAAGAAGCAGAAGATGTGTTTATTCTTGTCTATGAACAGTAGCGAGCTTTAGTAAGAGTTTTTGATGAAAATTCATTTGATATGCATAGGCAAGACGGATGAAAAATACTTGATCGAGGGGATAGACAAATTTACGCGACGTCTGGGGCACTACGTGCCTTTTAAGATCACAGTGATTCCGGACATCAAAAACGCCAAGCATCTTTCAACTCAGGAGCAGAAGACAAGAGAAGGAGAGCTGATACTAAGGCAGTTAAAGCCCGCGGACGCTGTGATACTTCTCGATGAGACAGGTGTACAAAAGTCCTCGACGGAGTTTGCCGGGATGTTGAACAAGTTCAGCGTCGGGAGCGTGCAGGAGTTGGTTTTCGTGATCGGAGGTCCTTATGGCTTCGACGATGCCGTATATCGGCGATCGACGAGTCTTCTTTCGCTTTCGAAGATGACTTTTTCTCACCAAATGGTGCGTCTGTTCTTTGTAGAACAATTATATAGGGCTTTTACGATTCTGAAAGGTGAGCCCTATCATCATGCGTAAAAATTATTTTTGTTATGAGATTACCCAAAAGAGATTACCATCATAAGGAAGATACTTCACGCGAAAGCAGAATGTTTTGGATTATGACCGCGATAGGATTAGCGATCGCCTTTGCGATCATTTTCCTCTTCTAGGAACTAACTTCCCCTAGGCATAATTGGCAAAAGAATACGGCCCGACATTTCCTTTTAAGGTATGCTGGGCCGTACATCTTTGTTGAAACCGACTCTGCTTACTCGGCTGCTTGTGCAGACTGGAGGGGTTCTGGTTCTGGCTCATCAAATAAAGGTAATTCCTTGATGATATGGTACCAGCTTATGATTTTTTTGATATCTGACGTATAAACTCGGCTTTCGTCATGTTCCGGGGCGATTTTTGTGAAGAATTCCCTCAAGATAGTTCCGTCGGCTTTTGCCTCTGGGATCTCCCCCTCGTAATCCTTCATTGCATTGAAGATGTCAATCAGTCTGAGCTCATCCTCCTGACCAAAGACAGTGATGTCCTCCAATGTCGCCATCTTCGTCGTCGAAAGACTGACAATGCTTTTTATTTGCTGTGCGTCCAGTGTCTCTATGACAAAGCCATTTTTATTTTGGCCAATTAACCTGTATAATCCAGGTCTTCCTGTAACTGAAATTAGTCCCCTTAAATTCATTCTTCTATTATTTGTACGCTTAGAATCTTATCTCCTTGTTGAATTTGGTCAATGACATCCAGATTTTCAGTCACTTTGCCGAAGCAAGTATGATTTCCGTCTAAATGAGCAGTATTGTTACGGCTATGGCAAATAAAGAACTGCGACCCCCCTGTGTCCCGGCCTCTGTGAGCCATGGATAGCACGCCGCGATCATGGTACTGATTTCCTCCATCCAGTTCACATTTGATTTCATAACCAGGCCCGCCACTACCTGTGCCGGTAGGATCTCCTCCTTGTATGACAAAATCTGGGATTACGCGATGAAAGGTAACTCCATCATAATACCCTGATTTGGACAATTTCTTAAAATTCTCTACGGTGCCCGGGGCATCCTGGTCGTAGAATTCGACCGTCAGGTCCCCTTTCTCTGTTTTGATGATTGCTTTACTCATTATTTTACTGTATTAATGAATTTCTGACTCCAACTGAATTGCAAAGATAGGCTTTCTCAGATAAATCCAAAATTTCATAACTGCTGGATTTGTTCTTTACAATTAAAATTATTACCTTTGAATTGTGAAAAATTTTAAGCGTGTAGATTGGAGATTTAGTTATGATGAGTGAAAAGACTAATGTGGCGGGGATTAAATCATGGGAAGAAGCAGACAGGCCAAGAGAAAAGCTTTTGCATCTGGGCAGGAGGGCGCTGAGTGACGCCGAGCTGTTAGCCATATTGATAGGTAGTGGAGCGGATGGGCTGTCCGCGGTGGAATTGAGTCGGCAGGTGCTGGCAGATCTTGATAATTGCCTCCAGGAATTATCCCGATGTTCGGCAGAAAAATTGTGCAATTACAAGGGAATAGGTCCGGCCAAGGCACTGAGTATATTGGCCGCATTGGAGCTGGGTCGCCGGCGGAAATTCGTCAAACCAACAAGCAAGCCGCTCTTGGACTCGAGCAGTAAAGTTTTTGAGCATCTACGTCCTGTATTTACGGATCTTCGCCATGAAGAATGCTGGGCCCTGTTCATGGATTCCCAATTTAGACTGATTAAGAAGGTTATGATCGGAAAAGGCGGAATGGAGTTCACGCCTGTGGACATCAAACAGATTGTAAGATCAGCTTTCGAATGTCATGCGCTGAGCATCACATTGGCGCACAACCATCCTTCCGGAGTTTTAAAACCGAGTAAAGCGGATATTTACCTTACAGATAGGCTGGACAATGTATTGACAATGATGCAGCTCCAATTAAACGACCACCTTATCTTCTCGGATACTGATTATTATAGCTTCAAGGATGATGGAATGCTGGAATAAAGGCGCTTAATTAATTCCGAAATCCTATATTTGCAGAAATATAAATTTCAATGAAGATTTCCTACAATTGGTTGAAGCAGTTTATAAGTTTTGATAAAAGCCCGGAAGAATTGTCCGTGATTCTTACGGATATTGGTCTGGAGGTTGAAAATCTAGAAAAGGTGCAATCGATCCCCGGTGGGTTGGAAGGGCTGGTTATAGGCGAAGTAAAAAGCTGTGTTCCCCATCCAAATGCGGATCGATTGAAACTGACTTCGGTCGACGTTGGCAAAGAAACCCTGCTCTCTATTGTATGTGGGGCACCCAATGTTGCATCCGGACAGAAAGTGATCGTGGCTCCCGTCGGGACAACCATACATCCGCTTTCCGGGAGTCCTTTTACCATATCCAAATCGAAAATCCGCGGCGAGGTTTCGGAAGGCATGCTTTGCGCCGAAGACGAAATAGGGCTTGGGCGATCGCATGATGGAATTCTGGTTTTGCCTCAGGATGTAGAAATAGGGCAGCCTGTTAAAGCCCACTTTAAACTGGAGGATGATTTTGTATTTGAAATTGGCTTGACTCCCAATCGGGCTGATGCTGCTTCGCACCTCGGAGTTGCCAGGGATTTATGTGCGTATCTCCGCACCGATCTTGTCTGGCCCGAGCGAATAGAAACATTTCAGGAAGGGCAGCAGGTCCCGGTCAGTGTGACTTTGGAGAGTACTGCTTGCAAAAGATATAGCTCTGTGCTTATTGAAGGAGTCGAAATCAAGGAATCCCCCGATTGGCTCAAAGAGCGACTTCAGGCGATTGGAGTTCGGCCGATCAACAATGTGGTCGACGCGACCAACTACGTGCTTCATGATCTTGGCCAGCCTCTTCATGCCTTTGACGCCGATCGTTTACAGGGCGATCAGGTACGTGTACGTCAGGCTCTTCCCGAAGAGAAGTTTGTGACTCTGGACGGGGTTGAGCGTTCGCTTTCGCCAGATGATCTTATGATTTGTGATGAAAGCAGGCCACTTTGCCTTGCCGGAGTATTCGGCGGAGAGATTGCCGGGGTAACGGAAACTACGCGAAATGTTTTCTTGGAAAGCGCCTATTTTGATGCTGTTTCTGTTCGCAAGTCTTCGAAAAGACACGGCCTCAAAACCGACGCATCGTTTAGGTTTGAAAGGGGGACTGACCCAGAAATGACGATACCAGCGCTAAAAGCAGCCGCTCAATTGATTGCGGAAGTTGCAGCAGGGAAAATTGCTTCGCGTATTTCTGATATTTATCCCCAGCCCCTAGAGCCACAGAAAGTCTCTGTCGACTTGACCAGAGTTCAAAAATTGATAGGCAAAGACATCCCCTTTGCCGAAATCAAGGAAATAATTTCGTCTCTTTCGATGAAAATTTTGTCGGAAACGGATCAGGTTATAGAAGTGGAAGTCCCGCTGTATAAAGTTGATGTCAACCGAGAGATCGATGTCGTGGAGGAAGTTTTGAGGATCTACGGATATAACAACATAGAGATCAGTGGGCTGATCAAAGCGTCCCTGAACACCAGCCCAAAGCCTGACCGGGAAGTAGTGCAGCATCTGATCGCGGATCTTATGGTGAGCAACGGCTTTTACGAAATTCTGACAAATTCTCTCACTCACGAAGACTTTATCGAACAGCCTGAAACCGCGGTGAAATTATTGAATCCCCTGAGTCAGGATCTTCAATATATGCGGCAGACTCTGCTTTATTCGTGCTTGGAAACCATCGCCTACAATCAAAAGCGGAAAAAGTCCAATTTGAAATTATTTGAATTCGGCAAGCATTACCGAATGGAAGGAGAAAGCTATAAAGAGGGCAACGCGTTGGGAATTGCGCTATCGGGGCTGAGCAATGCGGGGCACTGGAGCAAAAAGGAAGAGCCGCTTTCATTCTTTCATTTGAAATCCGTTCTTGATCAGTTGTTTAGGCGCTTGGGGCTTGAGGATTTTTCGATGTCTGACACGGAAAAGCCGCATTTTTCCTACGGCCTTGATTACACAAAAAACGGAAAAGTGATCGCTTCTATCGGATCGGTGAGCGGGAAAATCCTGACGGAAGTAGACGTTAATGGAGAAGTGTTATTTGGACAAGTGGACTGGGATGCTTTGTTCAAAGTAGTTAGTAAGAACCGCATCATCTTCAAGGAAGTTTCACGCTTCCCTGAGGTACGGAGGGATTTGGCCCTTTTGGTCGATGAGCGTGTTTCATTTCAAGACTTAGAACGGGTTGCAATCAAAACGGACAAAAAGTTTCTTAAGCAGGTCAAGGTTTTCGATGTTTATAAAGGAGATCGACTTCCAGATGGAAAAACCTCTTACGCTCTGAGTTTTATCATTCAGGATGAAGAAAAAACCTTGGGTGATAAACAAATTGATTCGGTTATTAATAAATTAATTCATAAATTTGAGAAAGAATTGGGGGCTGAGGTCCGTCAACAGTAATTAACGAGTCACGGGGATATGCCAAGTGTCGCAAGTAAACTTCAAGGAATAGTTTCCGATACCAAGAGGGCTTTAGACCTTTGTCAGACCCTGCAGAAGGAAAATGATGCGCTTAGGTTGGAAGTACAATCGTTAAAAGTTGCGCTGGAGACAAGTTTGCAGAAAAATAAGGACTTTGAAGCCGAAATCAAGGCTTTGGCCATCGCAAAAACGCTAGACGGAGCGGATACGCCCGAAGAAACAGCTGGAATCGAAGGTTCTGGTGCAATAAATGAAAAAATACTTGACACAAAAAGAAAAATTAACGATTTTGTGCGAGAAATTGATAAGTGTATAGAATTGCTGAGGTAATTCATGGTGTTGGAGAGACGTGGGGCGGGGTAAACACATGATTTGATTCGATATGGGGGAAATTTCCATTAAGATAAATATAGCTGATCGTATGTATCCACTGAGGGTAGATATGGAAGAAGAGGAGATTATACGACATGCAGCTAAGTTGATAAACGAAAGAATAAAGGATTTCCAGGAAAACTATGCTGTAAGAGACAAGCAAGACCTTCTTTCCATGAGCGTGTTACATTATGCAACAGGAATGATCAAGGCAGAAAGGAAATCCGGAGAAGAAGAGAAGGAAATTACACGTACCGTAGAAGAGTTGGATCGTATGTTGGATGAGTTTTGGAAAGCATAAGCCTTTCCGACACAATAATAAGAGTTAACCGCAGTTAAATTCGGGTTTCACTATTTTAAACTTAACGCTTCGATATTACATGCGTAAATGAAGTGTAGTTCATTTGGTTTTACCACCTGAACATGGCTAATACGCAAATCCTGTGAATGAGAAGTTTATGATACATGAAACCTGTATGTTTAATTGCGGTTTTTTTTGTACCTGAATTTAACCGGAAAAGAATTTTTTATAAAAAGGTTTTGAATCATTTAAACACGAATAAGAACAAATGGATATTATTATTTATTGTATAGTCTCGCTGCTGGTTGGTATCGGGATAGGTCGATATCTATTGCGGATGCTATTTAAATCGCAGGAAAATGACGCAAGGGAGAAGGCAAAAATTATTCTGAAGGAAGCAGAGCAGAAGGCTGAAAATGTGAAAAAACAGAAGATGCTTGAAGCCAAGGAACGCTTTCTCCAATTGAAATCTGACCATGAAAAGGAGAGCAACCAGCGAAACAATGCATTGAGCCAGAGAGAGAATAGTATAAAACAAAAAGAACAGAGTCTTAATCAGAAATTGGAACATGCCAATCGGGAGAGACAGGAATTAGAAACTACCAAGAAGAATCTTGAGCGATTGACCGAGATCAACGAACGCAAGCAAGAAGAAGTAGATCAGCTAAAAGCACAGCATGTCAAGCAATTAGAAACGATTGCGGGGATTTCCGCGGCCGAAGCTCAAGAGAAGCTGATCGAGAACCTAAAAGGCGAAGCACGTTCTCAGGCGGCGATTCAGATCAAAGATATCATCGATGAAGCGAAATTGACCGCAACCAAAGAGGCGAAAAAAGTGGTGATACAGACCATTCAACGCACGGCCTCGGAAAGTGCGATCGAGAATTCTGTGTCCATTTTCAATATAGAAAATGA
>CAYNZH010000023.1:0-13851 GCA_964401685.1 uncultured Sphingobacteriaceae bacterium | reverse complement strand
CAGATTGAGGACGAGATCGTGGAAATCGGAGAGCGTACTGCAATTGATTTGGGTATACATGGGTTACACCCCGAAATGATTCGTATGGTGGGTAGAATGAGGTATCGTTCTTCCTATGGTCAGAATTTGCTGCAGCACTCCCGGGAGGTTGCCAATTTTGCCGCGACCATGGCGGCCGAGTTGGGATTGAATGTCAAGCACGCCAAAAGAGCAGGTTTACTGCACGACATAGGCAAGGTTCCTGATGATAATCCAGAATTGCCTCACGCCATACTCGGGATGCAGCTTGCAGAAAAATACAAGGAGCATCCGGACGTCTGCAACGCAATTGGTGCTCACCATGATGAAATAGAGATGACGGCGCTGATTTCGCCGGTGGTCCAGGCTTGCGATGCGATTTCCGGCGCCAGGCCGGGGGCACGCAGAGAAGTGGTCGAAAATTATATCAAACGACTAAAAGAGCTTGAGGAGCTTGCGCTTTCCTACCCGGGGGTAGAAAAGACCTTTGCCATACAAGCAGGAAGGGAATTGAGAGTGGTGGTCGAAAGCGAAAGAGTGTCTGACGCTCAGGCAGAGTTACTGGCTGCAGACATTTCTACCCGTATTCAGACGGAAATGACCTATCCTGGACAAATCAAAGTTACTGTCATCCGCGAAACGCGTTCGGTTGCGTTTGCCAAATAAAAAGAATGAAAAAGAAAGTTAGCAAGGCCGGACCACAGGTTGAAGAAAGACCTGTGGACCGGCACTTTGTTGCCATGAATCAGTTGAGTCTGCATCCCACGAATCGGGTATTACAGTTGGTGTTCTTGCCCCTTGTATTTCTGTCCTTCTTGGGTTTAATTTGGATGATTCCATTCCCCGAAATTGCTTTTCTTAAGAAACACGGGTACCATATTTTCCTCAATTGGGCATCGTTTTTTATTGCGGGGATTATTTATTATTATTTGAGGCTAGCCCCAACGCTTTCCTATGCTGTTTTATTTTCCATAGGCGTATTTAGTTACGTGATCGTCCAATTGGAGTATCTGGAGCAGCGGGGAGGTCCAGCAGTTTGGCTGATTTGCCTGATCGCACTTCTGATCTCCCTTTTTATCTTATGGTGGGGGCGAACTCTCGAGCAACGGAAGGCCTCGGGGGCAGAGTTATTCCGGAGCGTGTTGCACGGGCCGATTTGGGTGTGGCATTTCGCCTTTTTGAAGTTGAAAATTCCTTATTGAAGCTCGAATCGCTTATTGGAGTTTCGACTTGTTCATTTTTCGCCTGCCGAGTTTCAGAGAAAGCGTGCGGTAATTTATTATTCCTCCATAGGCCCGCAGGATATCACTTCCAATAACACCGATGACGGGTTCGAATCGCATTTCCCTGTAGGCAAAATTGATGGACGAAAGGTCGAGCACAGCGATCTGTTTGTTTTTCAGAATTAACTCGCCAATTCTGATTTCGGGCAGTCGGATGAAATAGCTTTTCATGGTGTTGGTGCCCAGTCCTGTCGATAACAACTCGGTCGCCTGGAGCAGATTGTCCGAATTTCTGTGCGTCTCAACCGTGTTTTTGTCAAAAACTGTCTTGGACGCCCCTGTATCCAAAACGGCTAGAAACGTTTTCCCGAAGACAACGACCTCTATCAGGAGATGGAAGCCGTTGTCGTCAAGATTTAATAATTTCAAGGGAATATTGTGCATGTCAGGGGATTACAACGCCTTAATTTCTGAAAGGACGTTATTCATGGCACGTACGGCTTCAGCGCTTTTGTCGAAAGCAACCTGCTCGTCAGTGTCCAAGCGAAGAGGAAGCACCTTTTCCCACCCGTTTTTGCCCAGCAAAACGGGGACACCAAGATTGATGTCGGACTGTCCATACTCGCCTTCCAAATAGACTGAAGCCGTAAAGAGCTTGTTTTGGTCTCTGACTATGCTCTCCACAACGGCTGCACTTGCTGCGCCAGGAGCATACCATGCTGAGGTTCCTATGAGTTTGGTCAGGGTCGCCCCGCCGACCATCGTGTCCTGAACAATTTGTTGTTGCTCCTCATCACTTAGGAATTCGGTTACCGGGATGCTGTTCCAGGTCGCATGTTTGATCAGCGGAATCATGGTCGTATCCCCATGACCTCCGATGACAATAGCATTCAGATCCGAGGGCGAAGCTCCCAGTCTCTGAGATAGTTGGAACTTGAATCGAGCGGAATCCAAAGTACCCCCCATTCCGATGATTCTATTTTTTGGTAATCCCGTAGCTTTTAGCGCCAAGTAAGTCATGGTGTCCATAGGATTAGAGACGACGACCAGGATGATATCAGGAGAATACTTTAATAGATTCTCCGCTACAGATTTCACAATGTTCGCGTTCGTCCCAATAAGTTCTTCACGAGTCATCCCCGGCTTGCGTGGAATGCCTGAGGTGATAACGGCGACGGCCGAGCCCGCGGTTTTGCTATAATCGTTGGTTACCCCCGTGATTTTAGAATCAAAGCCTAATAAGGCGGCAGTTTGGCTGATGTCCTGTGCCTTTCCCTCCGCAAAGCCTTCTTTGATATCCAAAAGAATCACTTCCTCTGCCAATTGTTTCCTGACAATGTTGTCGGCTGTGGTTGCTCCCACGGCGCCGGCACCTACCACGGTAATTTTCATATATTATTTGTTTTAAATATTTAAATTTTGTATATTGTAAGAAGGGGCAAATTTAGTCATTTTTTAGCGTAATTTCTGTTAAAACGGATAACCAATGGCCAAATTGAACACCAGATTATCCCTTCGCCAAGCCTTATTACCAAAATCGATTTCGTTGAATACCCAGCGTTGGCCCTCTGGCCGGTGCGGCAAGCGTAAAGGAATTCCGAAATCCGTTCGTAATATCAAGAAGCTAAGATCGAATCTTAGGCCTACACCGCCCGAAACAGCAAATTCGTTGAGGAAATTGCCGGAAAACTGTGCGCCCGGCTTGTCTGGGGCGGAATTCTGAAGCCAGACATTTCCCATATCCAGAAATACGCCATAATCAATGATACTGACGATTTTCGCCCTCAACTCTGTATTAAATTCCATCTTAATGTCTCCGGTTTGGTCCGGAAAGAAATTGTTCTCCCCCAAATACTCGGGAACATGGGAGCCTGGCCCCACTGCCCTCGCACGGAAACCACGCAGACCGTTTGGTCCGCCGGAATAAAATTGTTTGACATAGGGCAAGGAACGGGAATTACCATAAGAATACCCAAAGCCGAGCATAGCCCGTGACGCCAACACCGTATTTCGACCCAATTTCATGTAATGTCTGAAGTCTGCTTCGGTTTTTATATACTGAGAAAAATTCGCATTGAAGATTTGATAAACACGTCCTTCCCGCCAGTTCGCACCCTTTATGAGACCATAGGTATTTGCAGAAAGATCCAGACCGCCTCTGAAAAAATAGGTATGTCGGCGCTCCTGGTCCATGGTATTGGTATAGGTAAACGTGTAAGTTGGACCAAACGTAAATTGCGGTTCCACGGTATGCCGGAGAGACGGGATCGTATCCATCTGGGCCTGATAGTTTTCAGAAATATTTTGAGCCTGCACATAGCCAATTTCCAACAGAGCCAGTTGATGCTCCTTTTTCAAGGATTCCCTCCAAAAATATCCTGTCGAAAAATTTAGAGAATTGAGGCTGTAGGCTGTTCTTCTATTGAGAAATTCATACCCTGCCCTAAAGAAGGTTTTCGGCGTATACCTCCGGGAAGCCTGCCAGTCAAAGGGAGCAATGATCCGTGGAAAGGTGAGGTCAGCTTGTATTCCGTAGCGGTAAAAACTCGAGTTTAGATTGACATTGCCCCCAGTCTGCGTTTCGTAGCCCCCAAAGACAGAAATGGTAAGGAGTTCACCGCTTTTAAATGCATTCCTGTTGGTCCAGTTTACATTGAGTTCCGTACCGTTATAAATGGACGCGGTTTTTGCGAGCAATTCGATTCGCAGCCCTTTTTTGGGCATAGGCGTCAAATAATAATGTACATCCAGCAAATTTTTACCGCTGTCTACATCGAGGAAGTCATTTTTTACAAAGCGAAATGTCCCCATATTGACCAATTGGTTGAGGGTTCGGCTGTGACTGTTGCGGTTGTAATAATCTCCGGGCTTGAAAAACATGGTACTCGCCAGCGCGAAACGTCGATACGTATAGTCAGGATCGACAAAGTAATATTGACCTTTATAAAGTTCGGCCTGACGGGGATTGAAGCGCCGATACCCGGATTGATTTAGCGTATAATCGGGGTAGATGACGATATTGTTGATATAGTACTTTTCCAAAGCACGCTGGGGAGTTTCACGCTTGATTGTCAGGTAAAGATCGACGTGATGATCCCCACCCGCACTGTCAACATCAACCAGCATGTAGTCCGGACTAAAGTAGTAATAACCCAGGTTTTTTAGCTCATTGTCAATACGCTCTCTCTCGGAAATGATGTGGCTGAGGTTGAACGGGCGACCGGGTTGAAGAAGGCTCTCTTCTTTGGTCGCGACTATCGCTCGGCCGATTTCGGTCGAACTGTCAACTTCAAATTCAACCGACCGAATTCTATAGACTATATGAGGTGTCGCATAATAGGTGATTGAGGCCTTCTTTTCGTTCAGTGTCGTGTCAGAGGTCACTTGCGCCTGGAAGAAGCCCAGATTTTCGAGGCGGTTTCTGAGTAGATTTTCGTTGTACTCTCGGTTGACGTCCCTCAGGTAGACCGGCGCTTCGCCGACCTGGTATTTCAACCAGCCCTTGATGCTGTTCTCATTTCTCGGGGAATCGATAATGCTGTAAATATACAGCTGCGGACGCATTCCTAAAAATGAGCGATTCGGCTGGGGACGCAGCAGAGACTCCAACTCTTCCCCCAATGGCTCAATGTATCGCTGGGGAATCGTGTCACTATTTATTTCGACCTCAGCTTTGACAAATAAATGTTCCCCTTCGGGCACGTACTTGTTTATGCTGCACGCCGAAATGCTGAATAAGACGAGCATTAGACCTAGGTATTTATTCATTTTCATTGAGAATCGCCTCCTGTCTAAATAAGTTTATACGTTGAATAGGTATGCGTCGTTCGTCGGGTGCCCTACTTAGATCTCTGGTTTCCTGACTCCTCTGCCGGACACTATCCCTGAATGCAGGATCAACACGCTGAAGGCTGTCCCGCACTACCCTGCGCACACTATCCCGATATGCGGAGTCGGTTTCCATGCGATCACGGTCAAATCGTCCGTTTAAGCGGCGATTGCTGAAATCATAAAGATCGGCCCTTTCCTTGGTGGACATAAAAATTTCCCGGAACTGATCGTAGTCCAGATTGATGATAAAGCCCAATCCGGTTTCTACAAACTGACCCTGGAGTGTCACCTGGTACTGATTTTTCCTATAAACGCGTAGGAGATACCGTCCGTCCTTGGACAGTTGATAGTCTAGCGAGATGTCCCCTGCAATATTTGTCGTTTGCTCCCCGGGTCTTGCATTGCCTTCGAGTTCAAAGTTAGATCCAATGGTTACTTTGAGGCGGTCATCTAAAAGCATTTTGCTTACGCCCACATTCAGGTCGGTGCGGTTCAGTTCCTGTCCGGTCGAATAATCACTTCCCGATTGCAAATCAAAATCCAGGTCTACGCCGGTGATAAGATCCCCTGCCAACCGGTTGAGCTGGGTGCTCAGCAATGAGCTCACACTGTTTCGGGCCATTGATTCGACATTTGCTCCGCCTGAAACACTCTCGAACGGATTGGCTGCTATAAATCGACCGAGTACGATTAGTGCGAACACCTGTTTGTTCATTTCAGATTCGTTTTCTTGCAATTGGGCGAGGGCGGTATTGACTTTACTGACCACGTCTTGGGAAATCAAGGCATTGTCCTCGTCCAAATCGATGGAAAAGTTCAGCTGAGGCTGGAGCATTTCGCCACTAATACCGAGAATCACATCAAAGGGGATCCGCTGCTTGTACAAGTTCGTGCGGTCATTCCCAATTTGGTTTTGTACGAGTTCAAGCGTGGGCGCTCTCAGATTGTACACCGCAGTAATGTCCAGCCGTGCGTCGAGCGGATCTCCTGACCAAACTATAGTACTGCCTTTTCGAAATCCAAAAACTCTTTTAACGGGCTCAAAAGTAAACGAATAGCTTCCATTTTCAACCGTGTACGTACCGGTCAGCGTGATTTTACCTGAAGGGTCTATTCCTGCAGTCAGCTCCGCGGCCCCTTGTATATTTAATGCGTCGCCGCTTCCCTCATCAATGACGATGGAAAATGCAGCTTCTTCTTCAGTCTGTATATTGACAGACAGGCTGAGTCCGCCCAGTTCTGTCGTCGTCAGCGAGTCGAGGCGCGCAAACACATTCACCCGGGAGGTGTCCCGGCGATCTACAAAACGTATAATTCCTTCGCGATCGACCAGGCCAGGATCTTCATTCGGAAGGACAAAGGTCACGTCGGTGTCTCCGTTGACCAGCAGCGTACCGTCGACGACAGGGCTCGACAGGTTTCCGGTGACACGCATATTTGAACTGATGTAAAGCTGACCAAAGTACATGTCATTGTCGACCCTAGTCGAATTGAGCACTTGAAAATCGTCGGCCGTGAGGCTCAGGTTGAACGCAAAATCCGTATAGGTGGTGGTCAGGACCGTTCCGTTTAGTCTTGCGATATTGTTTTGGCGATCCCTGAGCTCGAAGCGGTTGAAGCGTATTCCCTGCTTATCAAAGAGGATTTGCTGATCATCGACAGTAAAACTGGCATTTAGCATCGCCACATTCAATGCTGCGTCTTCGAAATTGAGCGCGCCATTGATCAGCGGAGCTGAGGTGGTCCCGCCAATCTTCAAGTTGCCCTCTATATTACCAGCTGTATTTCTCAGATACCCCATGCTGAAAGCTTCTATGGTCTTTAGGGTCATGGGCCGGAGTGCGAGATCGAAATCCAAGGTGGGAGTCTGCCCTGGAAGGGCAATAAAATCTCCCGCCAGGCTGACATGATTGCCATTTCCGACGATGTCAATTTCCGCATGAAAAATATTTTCACGCTCATTGTTGACTTTTGCGAGTATATCCCCAATGGTGTCCCTTCCAAAATAGAACTGTTCGATGACTAAATCAGAAACAAATACGGGGCTACTTTCCAGCCGGGAAAGCGTCGCCATTCCATTGATGCCACCGCCCATATTGAGCATCTCCGATTCCAAAATCTGGCTGAAAGTTTCGATTCTAAAATTGTCGAATAGAAGCTCCAGTGGCGCATTCAAAACAGGTTCCTGAGATTGTAACATCAGGGTTTGACCGTTTTGAGTCAAAACAAATTGTTCTGCCCTGAGTCCTTGCGGCCCAAAATACAGCGCGTTTCCAGGATTTACGTCCCAAGACTCGTAATTCAACATCAGCCCGTCCTCTAACAGTCTCATTGCAAACTGACGTGCATCCACTTCGAGGGCCACGCCCAAATGATAGCGCTCCGTGTCCAAACTATCCTTGATCCAAACGCCGAAGTCCAATTGGTTTTGAACTACTGTTCCGCTCACTGTCGTGTTGATCAAGTTGATATTGTTCATCCCAATTTCTTCGATAAGCGCCGAATAATACATGGTGCTGTCTATGGTCGTGATATCCAATCCGACCCGATCTATTCGAATACCGCCATACCGAATATTTGGTGCCAAAGCTTTAGCCAAAAGAAATTTGTCCTGACTATTGAAAGAGAGATCCAGCGTTATATCCTGCATCTGCGTGATCTCGGGAAGAATGGAGCGGACAAAGCGTGAATGGGTCAGGCGGGCGCTAAAATCAAACTGCTGGTCCTCGTATTCGTATACCTGAGCCACCGCTTCTGGTTGGTAATATACGGCGATAATATCCTGAATAGCCATCCCCAACTGGCTCAACTGATAATCGCCAACAAGGTGAGCGTTAAGGAATTCGGATGAAAATTGGATGAGGCTGCGGTTTTCCTCCGATTCTGCCAGTAGCCGTACCGAGTCCAGCGTAAAGCGATCTTCGTTGTAGGCAATGGACGAGTTCAGAATGTGCATGGTCCCATTGAGGTGATCAATGTCCGCAGTTTCAAAGTCTGCAACGATACGTCCGTGGTACCTGAAATCTTCGTCCATGAGCTTTAGATTTTGCAGATTAATGCTGTCTATCATCAAGTCCATTCGCAATCGGGGATAGAGCCCCGATAAATCTCCCTGCGCAGATAATTGAAGGTCTATATTCGGATCCGGACTATCCAGTTGCGCAGCCAACTGCCCATTATCGGCGCTTGCTTCCATGCTAATGTCAGCGTAGCTATAGCCCATAGCGTCCAACCTTTGCAATTCGGCATCGACCTGTGCCACCGCAGTTTTGGGATCCAGTCCGCGCCCGTTTACGGTAGCAGACAAGGATAAAATTCCCAGCACACTGTCCATTTTCAGGATTTTGCCTAAATTTAGATTTTCGAGGGCAAGTTGTGCGTCGTAGAGAGTATCTCGCGCACCCCCCGCCAGGGTTTGAACAGCATATTCTCCGTTTACGTGAGCCTCTCCGTCGCTGGTCAAAAGTTGCATCTGAGTCTGAAAACCATTAAAACCACCGGTGAAATTCCCAGTCAGGGAGATGTCTGCGGGTAGATCGAGCGAATCCGGCAGCATACTAGCCGGCAGTAGCGCATTGATATCTTCTTGCCCTGTCCGGAATTCATCTAAATCCAAATCCACCCATAGGGATTCCATATTTGGAAGTCCCCGTATGTGCGCGCTCGCTTGTAATCGGGTTTGATCTCGGGTTTGTATGCTGAGATGGGCAATATTCAGGTCCTTGACGGGCCCTTCAATTCGCGTATCAATGTGAATAGTCTGCGGCCATAGTTGCCTCATGATTTCCATGGTGTCCAAGTCGGGGAGAAAATAACGCACATCGCGCATTCCCAGGTGACTGTTTTGTAGCCGCGCATCAATTTCAAGGTCACCGATTTTATCCGCCAGCTGGGACAGATCCTCGTAGCTCACCTGTATAAAGTCTCTAAGGAGGGTGTGGTCGGTTTCGGCGATTAAGTCATCAAGTATCGCACCTCTATCAGTGTAGATGAATTTTGTTCGCAATTGACGGAGCACAAATCCGCTGTGGTCCCTTGCCTGGAGATGCTCAAGATTGCCCTGAATCGTGTCCTGGTTGAAAATAAAATCACTAAGTTCACCGGAAAAATCCCGAATTCCTATGTTGGTAAAGTCAAAGGACTGGGGAGTTCGGCGCTGATTGTCGTCCCGAAATGTAAAGTCGCTGTCCTCGATACGAATGTTGTTTGCGGATACATTCCAGCCTCCCGAGCTTTGGTCAGGGGAGTCGCCGCTTTCATCTGAAGGGAGGCTAGTTTGGTTTTTAGTCGCTCCGGGATTGGTTTTGGTGAAAATCACGTGTGAGCTTGACGGTCCCAGTTCGAGTAAATCAAGTGCGACCAATTGATTGTTCAAATCCAAGGCTTCGAGTTCCACCAGCAGCGACCCAAGATCAAACCGCGTATCCATTCCGCCGGACTGGTCTACATAGGCAATATCAATGTTTTTGAGGGAAATGGTTCGCATGTGAAGTTCGGGCAGCCTGCTCGTGCCCGGCGAAGGTGGCAACCCTGCGTCTTCCTTAGTCGGTGCAGAGGGCTCGGCAGTAGGAGGAACCCATTGTTTAACTGATCCGCTAAGGCCGTCCAGCTCGATTTTTGGGATATCAAAGTGCATGTCCCCGGACAAGTCAAAAGTTTGAATCCTCGTGTTGAAATCTCCCAGCTGCATGGACAGGTCCATGCCCATAGTTTCATCCAGGAAGCTGACGTTGATGCGATTTAATATTATTCTATCGACTTCAAAAGTCATAGCGGCTGTGGTATCCGCGGGATCGTCGATTTTATTCGGATCGGTAAAAGCTTCGACAATGTAATCAAAGTTGAATCTTCCGTCGGGCAGGGTTCGGTTAATGTTTGCCGTAATCCCGCTAAGATTAACCTCGCGGATTTCGAGCACATTGCTGAAAAGCCTCATGAGGTTGAAGTCGACTTTGAGTTGCTCACCAGCCAGCAGTGTGTCTCCTGCCTGATCCTCAAAATAAACATTTTCCAAGACCAGCATTTTTGGCAAATCAAGGCGAATGTACCCTACCCTTACCGGGGTTTGAATTTTATTTTCTAAATATTGGGTAACTTGCTTAACTGCATATTGTTGTACAGCAGGTATCCGAATGAGCACGAACAAAAGCAAGACCAAGGCAATCAGACTGCCCAGGATCCAAAGAATTGTTTTTAATACTATTCTTACGAAACGCCTCAAAATTATAATCGTTAATATACGTAATCAAACCGTTAGGGTCGAAAATAGTTTTTTTATGCGAGAATTTAATATAATTGTGTAGCATATTACGTGCCGAAACGTTTGATTTCAATTTGGCGCTCTTTCACTTTGAAAACAAAGGCTGGAAGCGTATTCGCTTTCCCGGGTTCAATGCGAATGGTTTGCACGGGAGAGTCTGTATACACATGGGTGGGCAATTCACGCTCATCGATGTATATTTCATAATTTCCTTCAGGTAAATTCAAGGAGTACTGGCCTAAGTTGTCTGTTCTGGTAAATGTGGCGTAACCATTGTCCGACTTGGCCCGCACAGTGAAACCTTCCAGGATTGTGTTGGCTTCCAGGCTGAGTCTCGGATCGAAATCGTAAGTAATCATTCCTTTGAGTGTTGCTGCCCTACTCAACGGAATTTCCAGCCGTAGACGATTACTCTCCAGGTGCAGCGTTCTCTGAGGGGCGTACCAACCCTTTTCCAGGGGAACCACCAAACTGTATGATCCTCTAGGCACTCTGGAATAATGAATTTCTCCCTTGTCATTTGCTTGGAAAAGGGTGTTTTCTATCAAAGCACTTTTGTTTTCTGCGACGATGTCTCCTTGGTCGAACACCCCATTATTATTGTGGTCGAAGTAGAGAAATAGCCCTATTTGACCGCGTCTGACTCTTCCCGAAATTCGGTTATCCGGCAATTTTTGCGTAATTCCAAGCTGCAAGGTGGTCGACAGTCCGCTGAAATAGGTATCATTGTGAAACTGTGACATTTGGAAGAGGGCCGTGAATGCGGTTTTTTTGTGAATATATTCAATTCGGGACTGAGCCATCATGCTTTCCCCAGAATTTTGATCGCTCGCGAAGGCCAATCCTGTTTGCAATTGCAACCTTCTATTAAGAAATTCGTTGGACCAATTCACCGTAAGATTGGTCCGTTTGGGGACAGCCCTAGGATTTACACTGAACAGTTGCTCCATAATAGTGAAGTTGCCTTGCTGGTAAAGACCGGTAAAACTGAGACGTTTAAACTGATAAGAAAGCGACTGCCTATGATGAAGAAACGGCAGATTGGTGAATGAGCTGCGAGTTGAATGGCCTATTTCGCTAATGAAGGTCGAAAACTGAGTTCCGCTACGACTACGCCAGGTGATCATAGAATTGAGTCTTAAGTTTTCTTTAAACAGTGTCTCTGCTTCCAGATTCCTCACCATATAAACCCCTTTCTCCGTTTCCAATCTGGGCGAAAAATTCATATGTACAAATCTTCCCACGGAAAATCCAGCCCCCAATTCAGCTCTTGTATTTACCTGATGGTTTCTATAGGCATGGTAGAGATGAAAGAGTTGAGGTTCATATTCTGAATAACTATAATTCCCCCATACATTGACGGCACCCATATTTTTACTTACCCGCTGATAGAGCTGAGTCACCCCTTTTCTCGCTCCGGGATAGTACCCTGAACTGTAGTAGTTGCTGCTAGAGAGCTGAAAGCCCTTCCATGTAGTGTTGTAGTTGATTCCTAACGCTAAAGATGGTTTGAAATCTCCGGAAAATAGCGTGTCAGTGTGAGAAGTCTGCACCAGCGGCCTCGCTATGCCGGTTCCCCACATGAGCTGAAGCTGGTCGCTGCGTATTTCCGGATTTTTTATCCAATTAAAGGTTCCATAATACATGAGATTTTCATTATTTTCACGCGGATCCCGGTCATATAATGCAAGCGAGCTCCAATTCCGACGGCTTTCCCGTTTCATCCCGCCTTGGGACCTGAGGAAAACGGTGTACGCATCAAACCACTCCTGTCCGTGATCATTCCCCAACAAGCTGTATGCTTTATCGACGAGACCCAGCTCAGTCCTATGGTTGACCGCTGTATCGCCCAAATGCACCTTCAAACCTCGACCATAGACGTATTTGTCTAAGTTTTCCGAGAGATTTCCGACGGTAAAGCCCTTATTCTCCTGGTCATAGCTAAACCAGGTGTTGTTAATGGATGGCGTTTGATCCAAACCCCATTGATGTATATTGAAGCTGTATTCAATTTCCCCCTTTCCCACCAAATGGCCCGCTGTTCCCAAAAGTTGTAGGGAGGGTTGCGGGCTTAGAACATTTCTGCTTATCAGTGAAATCTTATTTTGCTCATGGGCCCAATAATCAAGAATCTCATAGGGAGTCAGAAAAGTCTTTTTTGCTGCAGCATTTTGTATGACGACTTGGGCATTGCCGAGGAGATCACCATTTTCGAAGAGCGCACTAATATTGATCATGAAATGGTCCTGCCGCAGCATATCCCTATCGATTTGGTAGCCGAGTACCAAAGTTGTGTCTTGGGAAGCGCGAAGGAAAAGAGTGCCTACGTCGAAACGCCGTTCGGATCGGGTCGCAAATTGCGGTATCGACGAAACTACCCGTACATTTTCGTCAGTATTTCCAATATTATAGATACGAATGGGAATGCGTAAAGAATCCCCCTCATACTGGATGAGTTCTCGCTGAGTCATTGCTTGCAAAACTACGTTTCGATTTTTTTCTATATGGAAAACCGTTGGCGCAATCGCAATGGTTTTACCTTCAGCATTTTGCATTAGTGCATGAAATGTTATCTGCCCTGCCGGTGCATCATTTTCTACCCGGACTCTCACAGGTAAAAAGCGCTTCCCACCTTGTTCCAGGCTTATAGCCCGTGAAGATTCACCCACAATGCTCAGCCCTTCAGACGTTTCAAGTATCAGATTCCCATCAAAGGGTTGATCGCCCTGATTAAAAAGAGAGATGGTCAGAGACTGTATGGCTCCCGCTTTGCTATAGACCACAGAATCTATTAGCAACTGAATTTTCTCCTGCTGCAAATGAGTGGCAGCCCGCAGCGTTCCAAAGAAGGAAAACAATACGAAGAAGAAAACTGAGAAACCTAGTCTGAACATGAGATCTGTCAATCGTTTATTGAGGTATCAATTGGTAAACCAACAGGGTAGAATAGGTTCCAGCAGAGACATTGAGAACTCGCGGATCGTCTCTACCTGTACTGTACCTGAGATCATAAAATTGTGCCTTGGATGAGCCGTTGGGCGCTTGGAGAATGGTCTGTGCCTCGGTACTTAGGCGTATTTCGGGGAAAGAAGCGGGGATCACCGCATCTAGTCCCGGCGATAGGCTTATGCGAAGCAAATCAACGGGCAAACCTCTTCCCTGTGCGTTGACCAGTTCGCTCTGAAGGGCTTTAACCTGCACCTGAAATCCCGTTTTTGATTGGACTCTGACACCGTTGGAATAGGTCGCCTGGGCACCCTCAACATAGCTCCTAAGGTCCAAAAAGTTCAATTGTCCGTCTCTTGCGTCCCCGATCAGCTGCAAACTATACTCAGGCTGAGGTGGCTCACCTAGCGGCCTGTGTATCTGAATGTTCATGTTAAAGGTCGTCTTCGCAATCGCAGTTCCAAACTCGTCTAAAAGCGTGAAGGTCACCGGCGATAGGTACTGTGCGGGGTTGGTGTTCCATGGATTTCCTCCGTTGTCGGAAAGCAGCTGGTCCAAATAAAGTCCCCCCTC
>CAYNZH010000022.1:32976-36385 GCA_964401685.1 uncultured Sphingobacteriaceae bacterium | reverse complement strand
TGCTGCCTTAAATCCTTTTGCAATCTCAAATAGCGCTGCAATTCCTGTGGCATTGTCGATAGCGCCATTGAAGATTGAATCTCCGTCAACCGCTTCGCCGATCCCTAGATGATCCCAGTGCGCAGTGTAGATGATCACTTCGTCTGGCCGCGTGCTTCCTTCGATTTTGGCAATCACATTGTTGGAGGTCGACTTTCTGAATGTATTTTTCAAGGAAACGCTCGTTGTTACATTGAGGGGAACTGGCTTGAATCCTGGTTTTTTGGCTGCGTCGAGTAGCTCGCCCATGTTTTTCTCAGCCAAATTAAATAATTTTTCGGCAGATTCTGTAGTCAACCACCCTTCAAAGGCTGCGCGGGACATGCCTTGATCCGATGATTCCATGTTTAGCTGAGGCCCGCTCCATCCCGAGCGCACGACATTCCAGCCATAACTCGCGCCGCCGGTATCGTGGATAATCAGCACACCAGTTGCGCCTTGCCGGGCAGCCTCTTCAAATTTGTAGGTCCAACGACCATAATAGGTCATAGTTTCGCCTTTGAACAGGTCCTTGTCGTAATAGCCCGGGTCATTGATCATCACGACAACGGTTTTTCCTTCCACATCCAGTCCTTCATAATCATTCCAATCGTACTCCGGAGCGACAATTCCAAAACCTGCAAATACCAGCTCAGTCTGGGCGATATTGATGTCTTCTACCAGGCGGCTGGATCCGACAACAAAATCGTCCAAGTAGTTGATGGCCACGAATCCCTTTTGCCCTTTGAATGTAAGTCGATCGAACACGGGCGTGGAAACGCTTTCCACCAAGGGGACTTCCTGAAAGTAGCTTTCGCCATTTCCAGGTGCCAAACCTATTGCTTTGAATTGTTCTTCAATGTACTCAATAGTCAGGGTGTCACCCTTTGTGACCGGCTTTCTGCCCATAAACTCATCCGAGGAGAGCGTGCGTATATGCTGGCGGTAACTTTCTTCACTGACTGCCTCGAATGCCTCGTCGTTGAGTTGAGGCCCGCGCCCTGCAGGGTCACAGGCGACCATTGCGGCGAAACCCGTAAGAAATAGAATAGATTTTTTAAGATTCATAGTTATTGCGATAGTTTCATTGTTTTAGTGGACCAATATACTGATTTTCTGTGATTGGTAAAACGTTTGCAACTGAACTGAACAAATAGGTACGTTGCGACGGGATTTCAATGCAGGTGAATCGGGTTCTTCGCTTTGCTTGCTTGACAAATTGCCTTCCGTTTTCCAGCCTAAAATGAGCTCCGTGAGGCAGGGTTTCTATAGGGACAAAACTGTCGTCTCGAGGGAGATCATAATGCCTCAAGATCCTGAAAAGATTTGGATCGCTGCAACTTGAAGCGGCGGGGTTGCTCAAATGCTCCTGCAGCGCCTCGATCAGTTCCGGAGGAAAAATAGTTGGAATCAAGAACGGCGTCATCAGTTTCCTAAAATTTGCTTTCCATTGGCTACCGTGAGGTTTTACGCTATTTTTATATTCCTGCCAGGTGAGTAAATGGGCAAATTCATGCACAGTAGTTACCAAAAACGCGTAGGGATTCAGGTCAGTGTTTACACTGATTCTATGGCCCTGATCCCTGAACGGTGCCCTATAATCCCCAAATTTTGTCTTTCTTCGTTTGCTGATCCGAAAAACACAGTGAGTGTGCCGTATCCATTCTGCGATGACTGGTACTGCAGGTTGGGGCAGCTGAGTGTTCAATTTTTTTATGAGGGTTTCCACGAGACAAAGATATAAAATATTGGTAGCCGCGTTTTATTTACTTATATTTGGCTATGGTAAAAAAACTCCTGTTATCGGTTAAATTTATACTGGTGTTTTTGTTTTCGGGACAGGTGTTTCTTGCAAATGCGCAAGAACTTAACGCGCGTGTTGAAATTCTGTCGCCTCAAGTGCCCAATGCCAATTCCCGGACGCTAGAAGTCTTGCAAAGGGTTATGACTGATTTCCTGAACAACAGGTCGTGGACAGGCAAGCAGGTACTTCCTCAGGAAAGGATCAACTGCAATTTTGTGATCACCATACATTCCTGGGATGGGTCTTCCGAATATGTTGCGCAAGCACAAATACTTTCAGTCCGTCCGGTTTTTGAGACGACCTACGATAGCCCTGTTTTGAATATGGTGGACAAGGATTTCAATTTTTCTTATGTAGAGGGGCAAATGGTGGATTATTCAGACCAGCAATTTACCAGCAACCTGACCTCGCTGCTAGCCTACTATGCCTATGTGATATTGGGCATGGATATGGATACCTTTAGTAGGGAGGGCGGTACTTCTTTGTTTAATAATGCGCAGCAAGTACTCAACAATGCACAAAACGGCGGATTCCTGGGATGGCGATCTATGGACGGAAATGAAAACCGCTATTGGTTGATCAACAATCTACAGGATAGGCGGTATTTGCCGCTCAGGCATTTTCACTACGAATATTTCCGCAATGGTCTAGATCGCATGGCCGGTCAGCCTCAGCTGGCACAGGAAAATATCAAAAATTTGTTGCCTTCTCTAAGGACGTTGGAGCGGTTTGGCCAGGGAGCAGTTTTGGATCAAATTTTCTTCACTTCCCGGTCCAGCGAACTCGTGGGAATATTTGGGGGAATGAATCATCAGGATAGGATGCAGGCCTACCAATTATTGATGGAGGTGGATCCTGCCAACGGAAATAAGTACGAGGTTTTAAGAAATAGGTAAGTATGCTCAATCGTCTTCATATTCGAAATTATGCGTTGATCGACCAATTGGATATATCCTTTGGTCAGGGTTTGAATCTGATCACGGGCGAAACGGGTGCCGGAAAATCTATTATTATGGGGGCTCTGTCTTTGATTTTGGGTGCCAGAGCCGAAAACCGCTTTCTGTTTGACCCTGACAAAAAATGTGTGATTGAAGGGTTTTTCGCGATTTCTGCCTATGATCTAGGCGATTTGTTTAGGGAGTTTGATCTGGACTATGAGGGTGAGTCAATTTTTCGACGGGAGCTAACAGCCGACGGCAAATCCAGGGCGTTTATCAACGATACTCCTGTCACACTGAGCACACTGAGGATCTTTGCTGAGCGTTTGATTGATATACATTCGCAGCACGCGACCCATCAGCTGAACGGAGTGGATTTCCAGTTGTCCGTGTTGGATATAGTCGCGGGCCTGGGTGGATTGAAGGCTTCCTTTGCCACCAAACTCCGGATTCTCAAAGACAAGCAGCAGTATCTGGAAAAGCTAAAGGACGAAGCGGCCGCAGCCGCAGCAACCGTCGATTACAAGCAGTTTTTATTCGATGAACTTCAGGAAGCAAATTTGGTCGAAGGTGAACAGGTTGCTTTGGAAGAGGAGCAACAAAGACTGGAAAACGCGGAGGAACTCAAAATTTTGCTCCGGCAATCGGT
>CAYNZH010000022.1:17164-32876 GCA_964401685.1 uncultured Sphingobacteriaceae bacterium | reverse complement strand
CTGTACGCTTTACAACAGAAACATAGAGTCGATTCGGAGGTTGCATTGATCGCTATCCAAAACGAGCTTCAGGAGTCATTGAATCAAACCGTTTCAAATACTACATTGATCGAAGAGACGGAGGGTGACATCCATGCTATCAAGCAGGAGCTTCAACAGCTGGCCGATGAGCTGCACGGAAGAAGGTCTTCGGTTGTTCCTATGGTTCAGGATGCTATACTAGGGACCCTGCGTCAGGTTGGAATGGCCGAGAGCAGACTGGAGATCGTCCTCACCCGTCTCGCACCTGAGGCCTTTCGAGCAGATGGGGGCGAGACCGTTGCGTTTTTGTTTTCATCAAATCGAGGTCAGGGGCTACAACCTGTAGCCAAGGTCGCCTCCGGTGGCGAGCTTTCCCGCCTGATGCTGGCAATTAAAAGTTTGGTTGCGAGCCATTCATCCTTGCCAACCATCATTTTCGACGAGATAGACACGGGTATCTCGGGAGAAGTGGCTTTGCAGGTGGGCAAGGTCATGGAAGATCTGGGTACACGTATGCAAGTCATCGCCATCAGCCACCTGCCGCAAATAGCGGCTAAGGGGAAGAATCATTTTAAAGTATACAAGGAAATAAGCGATGATAAAACAATCACCCGAATCATGCGTCTGGAAAATGAGCAACGGATCACTGAAATTGCCGAGATGTTGAGTGGTGCAGAACCCGGCGACGCTGCATTTAATCATGCAGCCGAGTTATTGAAAGACTAAAAGCATTGTATTCACAAGAAAAGTGTTAAATTTACCCAAATTTAAATTTGAAGTTATGTCATACAACCTACTAAAAGGAAAGAAAGGAATTATTTTTGGAGCATTGGATGAAAAGTCAATTGCTTGGAAAACCGCGAAACGATGTGTGGAAGAGGGTGCGGAAATTGTATTGACCAATGCTCCCGTTGCGTTGCGGATGGGAACCATCAAACAGTTGGCTGAAGAGTGCAACAACGCACCTGTCATCCCTGCGGATGTGACCAGCGCCGAAGACCTGGACAATCTTTTGGATCAGGCTATGGCTCATTTTGGCGGCGGGGTGGATTTTATTTTACACTCTGTTGGCATGAGTATCAATGTGCGTAAAGGCCTTCACTATACGGAGAACAACTATGATTTTATGCATAAGGCCTTTGATATTTCTGCGATCAGCCTTCATAGGGTGCTCGCCGCGGCAATGAAAAAGGACGCGATCAATGAAGGCGGGTCGGTTGTAGCGCTGACGTATATCGCCGCTCAGAGGGTATTTCCTGATTATAATGACATGGCAGACGCTAAGTCTCTGTTGGAAAGCATAGCGCGGAATTTCGGATATCAATACGGGGTCAAGAAGAAGGTGAGGATCAATACCATTAGTCAGTCGCCAACACTTACAACGGCGGGATCCGGCGTAAAGGGGTTCGATGGTTTTATTTCTTACGCAGACAAAATGTCACCGCTAGGCAATGCGTCGGCTGATGAGTGCGCCGACTATACGGTAACGCTTTTCTCGGACTTGACCAAAAAGGTGACCATGCAGAATCTCTTTCATGATGGTGGATTCTCGTTTACGGGTGTGAGCCAGGCGGTCATTGACGAGTTCTCGTCCAAATAAACGCGATCGGCCCAGCCAAAAAAAGCGGGATTTTTAAATTTCCCGCTTTTTTTGGCTGGGCCTTGGATTCCGTTCGAAATCACTCAATGTAATCTGCCTCAGAAAGCACGATTTTGATCTTGACCTGATCAGGAATCGGAACCTGAATCGAAGAATCCATAATAGGATCCTCCCCATAAATGGTCACACGCCCGATACTGTACCTGACCGAATAAGCAACTCCGTCAAAAGTAGCTGGCAAAATATCATACGACTCCTCGTCATCGAAGCTGATCGCGACACTCACGCCGCCCTGCTTGATGTAGTAATTTGTCAATTCCGGCAGATTGATCGTGTGGAAGATCTGGTTTCCGTTGTCAGTCCACTGCCCCGGATTGATCGTATAAATGTACGAAGTATTAGGATTTGGATAAAAATTCTCAATAATGTTCGTCTTTTCGCAGGAAGAAGCGAAAATCAGCACAAACAATCCCATCAATGGTTTCCAAAGTGTTTTCATGGCCATGTCGTTTTTCTGTCGATATAATCTCTTTATAGTAAGACGCAAAAATTCCGATAAAGTTTAGTCTTACAAAAAAATAATCCCACCGCCATTTAGTTTTTTACTTCGACTTCAAAATCTAATTGCAGGAAAGGAGCGATCGAAGTAGTCCCTGACGGACCGTATGCCTGTGTGCTAGGCGTGAAAAAGCGAATTTTCCCACCTTTTCTGACAAGAGGGATCATCTTGGACCAGGAAACGATACTACCGCCCGCCAGACTGATGCGCATGTCCGTATTTTGCTCCATGATGGCGCCGTCTGGAGTTCTTAGCACATAATTTGTCACCACTGTGGAATCCGAGGTGATCACTGCGCCAGTTCCGGGCGATAAGATTTTGTAATAAATACCATCCTCTGATTTCTCAAACTCGCTCAGTTGAAAGCCCGCACGTGTTATCGCAGTCTTCAGGACCTCGTCTTCATAGGTCGGAAGATCATCGTGAACATTGATGGTGTAGTCTAGGGAAGCATTTGGTGGAATACCCAAATCTCGGTTGCCCTGACGCCCCCAGGCGGTCAAGCGCGACGGCACGATGATGCGTATACTTCCGCCGCTTTGTTGCAAGACATCTTTGACAACGTCTTTTAGATCGTTGACTCTTTCTACAGGCGAATTACTTCCGCCTGCCGCTCCATTGCCAAAGGGAAAATAACCAAGAAAATCGTAGTACCGATTGGTCATCTTAAATGTGTCTGTCGCTTGATACTGTCCATCCAGGCTTTTGACCGAAAATACCATCGGATAGGATTCTCTGTAGCTTAATGCCCTTCCCGTGCCCGGTCTGATGACTTCATAGTAAAGATCGGTTTCCTTGTAGCGGTGTACCTGAAGGTTGTTTTTGCTAATATAGGCGTTGATGTTGCGCGCATCTAATTCTTCAATCGTTTCATATTCTCTCTTTTCGCAGGAGAAAACCGAAGCGATCAACATACATGCTGCCAGGGGTGCCCAAATATTTCTAAATTTCATTTTTTTTTAATCTGTCAATTATTGAAAGTTGCCGGATGGTGGATTGATGTCAAGCACCTCTATTTCAAAGTACAGGGGTGAATTGGGGGGAATGTTTCCATTTTCAGCATCCCTGTAAGCCCAGGGCGAGGGGGTCACAAACCGCACATGGGATCCTTTTTGCATGCCATGCTCTGTCAACCCTGTCGTGTTCATTCCATTAACAACTTTCGGTAGGAACATAATCTGCCAGGCAGGAATCATGTTCGCAAGGGAGCTTTGCATCCCTTTGACGTTTTCTTCGATCAGGACTCCGTTCAGTAGTTCGACTCTGTATTTAACCGAGATGATGGGCGCCTCTAGATTTCCACCTACACCTATGGTTTTGTATTCATAGGAGTTTGGCTCACCTTCTGCGATAAGTTCGTACCAAATGCCGGTTTCTTCGCTAAACAACGCGTTTGGCATATTCTCCTCCACATATTCCTCTATCATTTGTTTCTCCAACTCCAAACGTCCCTGCAGGTCATAGACGTCTACGTCCTTCATGCAAGATGTAAGTGATAGAGAGACGGCCAGTACAGCAACCAACATCGTTCTAAAATTCGTCATTCTTTCTTTCTTTTTATGGTAATCAACGCACAAAGTGCCGTCGCAAAGTTATTTAAATAATATGATTTTTTTAGGAATTAACACTATTTAACTTCCTGTTTTTCATTATGGGCGCTTATGTTTCAGTGATTCTCGTAGAAATGCCTGCATTTTTTTCTTGCCCATGTAGTCAAAACTCCTGGCGAGTACGTTAAACTCTGCGTCCAGGATCATTGTCACGGGTACTGAATAACGACCATTTCTGGATGCCAACAGCATGGTCAATGTGTGTGGGCCATTTCTTCTGGGCGGATTCGGATTGGTGAATAGTTGACCATCAAAGGCTATAGTATCCCGGGTTTCCGCATCAAATTTCACTGCGATAAAATGATCGTTGACAAGTGTTGAAATCTCTGGGTCGGGATAGATTTCCCGGTCCATTTTCCGACAATAGGTGCACCAGTCCGTATGGAAACTGATCAAGATCAATTTTTCCTTGTTCTCGTTTTTTGACAGACTCTCCTCTAATTGGTCAAACGCCAGCCAATTTATCTGGTGCTTTTCCTTCCAGGAGGAGTGCTTTACGGTCTGCGGCCCGACGAGACTTGCCCATACAGCAAGCATTATCATATACCTCACCATTTCAGGTCATCCTTTCCGTTTTGTATCAATGAAAGTGCCCAATTTTCAAGCCAAAAAAGAATGTTCTCGGACGTGAGGGGCCGTAAACATAATCAGAGTCCCGGTTTGGCCCCGTATCGAAGTCTTTTTGATAGCTATTGAACATGTTCTGCACGCCTGCGCTCATTTCAATGTTAAAATGCTCATTCACTGAAAACAGGTAGCCCAATCGGAAGTTGATTTCCATAAAATTCCCTGACTCGGTCAACGTACGATTGACCTGGTGAGGAACGAGCATAGAACCTGTGTAAACTCCGGTCACATCGAGGGATAGTGGTTCTATTGGTTTCCAATTGCTATTCAGAAATCCATACATGTTCGGTGAACGCACAAACCTCGTCACCGTGATGGCATTCTCACCTGTTGTCTCGTCTTCCTCAATGATTGTTTGGGGTGTTCTATACCTTGATTGCTGGTAGGTTCCTCCTGCTTGAAAGCTGTATTTTGACGATGGCGCAAAGCTAAACTCAATGTTTGTTCCGGCAACATATGCTCCTTCACCATTACGCATTTCGTCCAGAATTACTTCGTCCAGAATATTGGTTCTGACGGTCGTAAAAGGATTTAGTAAATCCGTGTAGAAACCCTCTACCAAAGCATTTATCTGGTTTGCACCAAAACTCTTTGTATAGTTGAAGGATCCGGTGTAAGCATTTGAATACTCGGTGTCCAGATCGTTGGAGATAAGCACAAATACCTGTTGTCCACCCGCGGAGGAGACGTGCATGTCCTCGTTGAAGGCCTGTGGTGCTCTGAAACCGCGTGCATATCCTCCTCTAAACTGAAGTTCGGATGTAATATCGTACAATAACGTGAAGCGCGGACTGAATGAATGCGTACTAACGTCGGAGGTTCGGTTCAAATCTTTGAGGCGGTAGGTGCCATCTACGTTTACCTGGTCGTATCTCGCTCCGATCAGAGCCGTCAGATCCTCCCAGGGTTTCCATTCGTACTGCGCGTATGCTCCAATATTGTTATTTTTTTGATCTACCAACCTATTGTAGCCGCCTATCTCGTCTCGGGTTTTGTTGTACTGATGCTCGACGCCTGCCGTGATCACGTCGTTGACAAATGTTTTTGTGAACTGCACGCCGCTGACAATTGAAAAATCATCGGTATCTCCATAGGCATTAGCTGCGGCCAAGCTATCTGCTGCCGTATAATTGCCCGCTAAACCACCATAGTAGCTACCTCTATCTGTTCTTTGAGCCGATACATAAGCGGAGAACTTGTTTTTGAAATCCCGACTAAATCTATCATAGCTCAGACCTCCAATCAAGGTCTTATGATCCAATTGCTCGGTAATATCTGTAAGATGAGGCGCCAAATTCAATTGATCTCCTCCACGTCTAAATTCATTGATCACACTCATATCTAGAGTCAGCTTGTCAAATTCGCTGGTTCTGTAGAATGCTTTTGAGCCGAAGGTTGTGTTGCTCATTTTGGTCATCTCGGTGAATCCATCTCCATTGTAATCGTAGGCTTGTCTGTTTCGGTTCATGCCGTAAAAGGTCACGCCGTTCATCAAGTCGTCCGAAATTAGCGAAGAATTGAAATCCAGGGTATTATCCCAGGCCTGCCCATCGATCAAGGAATTGGTCATCCCGATCTGCCAGTTGTTCTCGACGGGATCTTTTGTGATAATGTTAATCGTCCCCGCAATAGCGTTAGAGCCAAAAAGCGCGGAACCTCCACTGCGAACCACCTCAATACGATCCACCATACTGGTCGGAATCTGATCCAGTCCGTAGACACTGTTCAACGCGCTGAACACCGACCTGCTATTGATCAAAATCTGAGAATAGCCACCTTCCAAGCCATTTAATCGGACTTGAGAGAATCCGCAGTTCTGGCAGTTTGTTTCAACCCGCACTCCTGGCTGAAAATTCAACGTCTCTGACATGGCCACAGACTGGGTGGCATTGAAGATCCTCGGGCTGATTACATTGACGATAACCGGTGCTTCACGCCGATTGACGCCGTACCGGGTCGCACTTACCACAATTTCATTGATGCTCAGGTTATCCTCGTGAAGGGTTTCCTGTAGATCTAGAGACTCGCCGCTGCGAAGATTGATGTTTTTTCTATACTGTTGGAATCCAATTGCACTAAGTTGTAAATGATAGCTTCCTGCAGGTATGTTGGCTAGATGAAATGTACCTTGCTCATCCGTTTTCGTTACAAAATTGGTTTTCTCTAATGTAACTGTTACGCCTTCAATCGGAGTTCCGTCCGATAAGGCTATTCTTCCAGTCAGTGTTGCCGTTTCTTGGGCATTCAAACCTGCAGCTGTAAAGAGACAGCACAGGGCAATAACAATATGTTTATACATAGAAGTTTAATTCTTTTGCTAAAAAAAATCAATAAAAATAAAATTACTAAAAATTGTTTTTGATTATTTTAGCAAAGAGGAGGTCCTCTTTTTGAATTAAACTGGTGTTCGGTTAGAAGTGGAATATAGTCCGTGTAAGCCGATTTTTCCTCTTCGATGAGCTTCGGGGCTATCGCTTCAAAACCTACCCACTCAAGGTGTAAGTACGAACCGCTGAAAACTACATCCAGGAAATGTATTTCGTCTTCCGTTTGGTGATGCTTGGTCGCATCCGGATCGGTTTTGAGATTATAAGGGTGAACGTGAATGACGATCTCACCAGTAGAGGTTTGATGCTTATGCATAAAGAGCATCCCACTACCAATGATTGTCATTAGTAGCAATGCCTGTGCATAAGCAAATAAAACCCTCAATTTGTGCCGGAACATCATTCTAAATAGCAGTTTTGCCAACCGTTAAAGTCGTAAATCTAACTAATTAATCCGATATGCTCGTGTTTTCGGCTAATCTAACGAAATAAATACAAAGATTAGTTTGGAGATAATTCCGCTTTGATTTTATTTTCAAGTTCATCCATTAGGTCGGGATTGTCCAGCAGAAGATTTTTTACAGCATCGCGACCCTGTCCCAATTTGGTCTCCCCATAACTGAACCATGAACCTGACTTTTTGATCACATTGTATTCTACCCCCAGATCGATAATTTCTCCGACCTTTGAGATACCTTCACCAAACATAATATCAAATTCTGCAATCCTGAATGGCGGAGCAACTTTGTTTTTTACAATCTTGACCTTGACTCGATTGCCGGCTACCTCATCCGCGTCTTTAATTTGAGCCATTCGGCGAATATCCAATCTGACAGATGCATAGAATTTTAGTGCATTTCCACCCGTCGTGGTCTCGGGATTGCCAAACATAACCCCAATTTTTTCGCGCAGTTGATTGATGAAGATGCAGCAGCAATTTGTCTTTGCAATCGTCCCTGTTAGTTTTCTTAGTGCCTGTGACATCAAACGCGCTTGTAATCCCATTTTTGAGTCACCCATTTCGCCCTCGATTTCTCCTTTGGGAACCAGTGCAGCGACAGAATCAATCACGATAACGTCGATAGCTCCAGAGCGGATCAGGTTGTCAGCAATTTCCAAGGCCTGTTCCCCATTGTCAGGCTGAGAAATCAAGAGATTCTCGATGTCAACACCGAGTTTTTGAGCATAATACTTATCAAAAGCATGTTCTGCGTCTATAAATGCTGCGATCCCTCCGCCTTTCTGTGCCTCGGCGATGATATGCGTTGCCAAGGTCGTTTTACCTGATGATTCCGGACCATAAATCTCTATCACGCGGCCTTTGGGCACGCCACCTATACCTAAGGCGATGTCCAGTCCTAGAGAACCAGTAGAAATAGAGTCCAGAGGTTCTACGACTGAATCGCCCAATTTCATGATTGCGCCCTTACCGTATGATTTCTCCAGCTTATCTAAGGTCAGCTGCAAAGCTTTTAACTTATCTTGATTGCTCATGTTTTTAGTGTTTGTTTGACAAATATAAAAATTAAAACGTAGAAAACTAAAAAAATTGGTAAAATACGTTGAATATTTCGCGATCTTTCTAGTGGAGCAAATATATTAATAATAAATTAATAAAACGAGATAATATGGATAATATTAAATATCTTTTAGAATGGTATGACCCATTCTGTCTCGTTTTGTCATTAAGTAATTGGTGTTGTAGCTGTTAGGAAGTATTTCGATGGGAATGTTCTCGACGATTTCTAAGCCATAACCAATCAAGCCGGCTCTCTTAGTAGGATTGTTGCTCATCAAACGCATTTTGCTGACGCCCAAATCTCTGAGTATCTGAGCACCAACACCGTAATCACGGTGGTCGGCCCTAAATCCTAGTTTGAGGTTTGCATCAACCGTGTCCAGACCTTCTTCCTGGAGATTGTACGCATGCAATTTGTTGACCAGCCCAATTCCGCGGCCTTCCTGATGCATATATACAATAAGGCCTTTGCCCTCCTTCTCTATCATTTCCATAGCTTTATGAAGCTGCGGCCCACAATCGCAACGGCAGGAACCAAAAATGTCTCCGGTAATGCAGGAACTGTGTACCCGTACCAAGACCGGCTCGTTAGGCTCCCAACTGCCTTTGTGTAGGGCAATGTGCTGCTCACCGCTAATTTTCTCGGTATAAGCCGTCAAGATAAAATCGCCCCACTGACTGGGCAAACTGACTGAAACCTCCCGTTGTATCAGCGAATCTTTTCTGAGGCGGTATTCGATCAAGTCTTTGATCGATATGATTCGTAGGTCGAATTTCTTTGCCACTTCCATTAGGTCAGGAAGTCGTGCCATTTCTCCATCGTCCTTGAGAATTTCGACCAAAACACCAGCGGGCTCAAACCCGGCTAGTCTAGCAATATCTACTGTTGCTTCCGTGTGCCCCGTCCGCCGTAATACACCACCGTTCTTAGCGATAAGGGGGAATATATGTCCCGGTCTGCCAAACTCTTCAGGTTTGATGTCTGGATTGATCAGTGCTTTGATGGTTTTTGAGCGATCAGAAGCGGAAATTCCCGTCGTACAGCCATAGCCCAAAAGATCTACAGATACGGTGAAATTTGTTTCGTACACCGCCGTATTATTGTGTACCATCAGGCCAAGATTCAGCTCCTGGCAGCGATCTTCCGTCAGTGGCGCACACACCAGCCCCCGTCCATGAGTTACCATAAAGTTGATCACTTCTGGCGTGGCATTTTCAGCCGCAGTCACAAAATCACCTTCATTTTCCCTGTCTTCGTCATCGACAACAATAATGACTTTTCCTTTTTTTATGTCTTCGATCGCATCTTCGATCGTGTCTAATTTAAATTCCATGATAATTTGAAATCTTTGTAAATTTTATCACAAAGATACGGAAATTAATTCGTGGTCCGTGGATTAGCCCGACTCCATTTTTGCCTGATGGAATTCAAGAATTTTTCAAGTTTTAGTTTGTACTGTTCGGCATCGAAAAGCGAAGAATCGGTGGTCGCTTTGTAGGTCAGGAAGATTGCGAGAGGAGTGAGGATAATGATCGCCAACCACATCCCGAAAACAACATCAATGTTTCCTTCTTTAGCAGATTTCTCACTCACAGTGGAGAGAATATGATAGATCAAAAAGAAAACGATAGCAACGACAACAGGGAGGCCCAGCCCACCCTTTCGAATGATTGCACCCAGAGGCGCCCCTATACCGAAAAGAAGCAGGCAGGATACAGCTAAAGTAAACTTACGCTGCCATTCTATGTCATAACGGAGGTTTCTGTCCAAAAAAATCTTTTCCTCGGTAGCCTTAATATCTAGGGTATTTGTAATGTACGACACCTGACTAATGGCCGAGGTGAGCACGAGATCCCTGGTACCCTTGGGCAGCTGATCCACTATCGCGCCTTCAAATTCTGCCGTGTTCGTCTTCTTAGAAGTCAGATTTTCTGAATTATTGTAATACGTGTTAAAGAAAAAATAGTAGCTTTCGATCTCCGGATATACTGTGGCACGCACGCTGTCCAGCTCTCTGCTTGTGGAGTCCGTATACTGATTTAGTTGCTTGAGGTTCAGCATGGCATGATGACTCTTGAAGAGCGATTCGTCCGTACGCTTCATCTGAAAGACTTCCATATTGAACTTCTGCTCCGTTTCTTCGAAGTAAAAGCGGGTAAACTGCTGCCGGGGGTCATAGTGCTGTGCATTTCTTGCACGGCTATCCTCATAGCGCACACCGTCCTTCAATTTGAGGATCATGTAATTGTTGTCCGGAGAATTGTACATATACCCTTCCTTCGCGAGCAGGACATTATTGGCATTGGTGTTAGACTGGTGATCGTAAATCATCAGGTCGTACAGGATTTTTCCGTCCTTGCTTTTACTTTGTGCGCGAATTGAGTACCCCGGGATAGCATTATTGAAAATACCGGGTTTGATCAGAAAGTCGGCTTGTTTCTCCCGAACGTCATAAAGCAGAGAGCCCATTTTTAGATTTGCAACAGGCAATATCCGGTCCGAGAACGCAAAGGCTGCTGCGCCAAACAGAGCCACAATAATAAACAGGGGCATCATCGCTTTTCGGAGGGAAACGCCAGCAGCTTTGATGGCCACCAGCTCGTAGCTTTCGCCCAGATTTCCGAAGGTCATGATGGCCGAAAGAAGCATAGAAAGAGGAAGTGCCATAGCGACGTTAGTCGCCGCAGCATAACACAGCAGTTCAAGAATGACATACCATTCAAATCCCTTCCCCACCAAGTCGTCTATATACTTGAACAGGAAAAGCATCATCAGGACAAACATCACAATAAAAAATGTGACCAAAAACGGCCTGATAAACGACGTCAGTATGAGTTTATGTATCTTCTTCATTCAATCCACCTGCGAACTCATACAAAGTTACGAAATTTTAAGCACCAATTACCTGTTGAAGGGTTTCGATTTGATTGTCCCAAATCATTTTTCTGATTTGAAGATTGTCGTCTGACGTGACATCTGTAATAGACAAGGCTACATCATTGGTGAGCTCATCCGTCACAATCTCCATCTCGAAAAAGCTCTCTTCGTCGTCCACCCATTTGTATTTTACATATTTGTTTTCGCGCGATGCTACCAATTTGGCCGTCCGGACCTCGTCATCCCAGGTAAAATCATAGTAGCTCTCCTTGTAGGTCACGTCGTTTGCAAACCATTGTGAGAGCGCACTCGGCTCCACAAGGAAGGGATATAGAATACGTGGAGACGACTTTATTTCATATTCTAGGTGGAATTTTGTTTTTTCTGTCATTTTTTCAGGCATCATAGTAAAACTAAATCTAATGAAACACACGAACTTAGCCAAAAGTACGCACATAGGTGTACTTATTTTTTTAAAGAAAGGAAAAATAAACTATATTTGCAAACAATTTTTGGCGGGGTAGCTCAGATGGTTAGAGCGCAGGATTCATAACCCTGAGGTCACGGGTTCAACTCCCGTCTCCGCTACTAAACGGGAGAAGCGATTTCTACAATCTATTCTCCCGTTTTTTTTGTGCACCACCCAACAACCGCGTATTGACATCGCTATTGAAAGTTTTTCGGGTTATACCCATAAAAAGTCATAATAATTATCAGTTTTTGTGGTCATATCCATAAAAAAAAACAAAAATCCCTTTCTGGCACCGAACAAACCCTATGGGATGAACGAATGCTGGAAAGGGATCCTTAACTAGATTGAAGCGCTGTATTATGCGCCCAACTGCACGCGTTTGAATGCAGTCACAGTCAAATCTTTGGAAACACTGCCCAAAAACTGAGCGATGTTTTTCGAAGAGTCTTTGACAAACTCCTGGTTCAACAACGTGTTGTCCTTGTAGAATTTGTTCAATTTTCCACTTGCGATTTTCTCAACCATTTCCTCAGGTTTTCCTTCGGCACGGATTTGCTCTTTCGCAATTTCAAGCTCTTTCTCGATTGTTTCGCTGCTCACACCGTCTTTATCGACAGCGATCGGGTTCATTGCAGCAATCTGCATCGCAACGTCTCTACCGGCTTCTTCTACACCTTCTCCGTCCTGATTCAAGGCAACAAGCACTCCAAGGCGATAATTCCCATGAATGTAACCCACAATCTTATCTCCAGTTAGGATTTCATAGGTAGAAACGGTGATTTTTTCGCCAATTTTCCCTGTTTGATCCAAAAGAAGATCAGAAATCTTCGTGCCGTCAATTTCCAGCTGAAGCAATTCGTCAAGATTGGCTGGGTTCTGACTGATGGCTACGTCTGCGATCGACTCGCCGAACGCCACAAAGTCAGCGTTTTTCGCCACGAAATCTGTTTCACAGTTGAGCTCAACGATGACACCTTTTTTATTGTCTTCTGTAGTTTTTGCAATGACTACACCTTCGTTTGACTCACGATCCTGACGTCCTGCAGCAACTTTCGCTCCTTTTTTTCTCAGGTAGTCAATTGCGGCTTCAAAATCTCCATTAGCTTCAACCAATGCTTTTTTGCAATCCATCATGCCAGCTCCCGTAGCTTGACGCAGTTTATTTACATCTGACGCAGATATTTGTACACTAGACATTTTCGTTCTTTTATTTATATTAATGATTTATTCCTGCTAAATTTTGAATTGAAAAAACCGGATAATTTCAGAGATTGCGGAAAAATTCCGAAACCTCCTAAAACTATCCGGCTTCAATAAATTTATTCTCCGCTAGTTGAGGAATCGGTTGTTGCCGAAACTTCTTCTGCTTTTGATTTGCGTGGGCGTTTGCCACCGGGAGCAGCTTCGGCTGCTTCCCCAGCACCACTTGCTGCGGACGTGTCCTCGTCGCCTTGGCCACTGTCAATCCGCGCTTTTGCTGCGGCTGCTTCTTTCTCAGCCTCGTCTTCCTTCTCGCGCTTGCGCTCGTCCAGACCTTCTTTGATGGCCTTGGTGATGATGGAGCAAATCAAATTGATCGATTTCGTCGCATCATCGTTTGAAGGGATAGGGAAATCGATAGGAGAGGGGTCAGAGTTGGTATCGACCATCCCGAAAGTAGGAATGCTCAATTTCAACGACTCGCTCACCGCAATATGCTCTTTCTTAACATCAATGATGAAGATTGCCGCTGGCAAACGGTTTAGATCCGCAATACCGCCTAAAAGGCTTTCCAGTTTAATCCGCTCGCGCTGAATCATCAATTTTTCCTTTTTGGACAATACGTCATACGTACCATCTTTAGTCATCTTGTCAATATTTGACATCTTTTTGATCGACTTTCTGACAGTTGCAAAGTTGGTAAGCATTCCACCCAGCCATCTCTCAGTGACATAGGGCATGTTTACTTCTTTTGCATATTCGGCAACGATGTCCTTAGCTTGTTTTTTTGTTGCAACAAACAAAACCTTGCGTCCGGATTTGACAATCTGCTTGATTGCAGATGCAGCCTCTTCTAGTTTGGAAAGGGTCTTGTTTAAGTCTATAATGTGGATGCCATTGCGCTCCATGAAAATGTACTTAGCCATTTTCGGATCCCATTTGCGGGTAAGGTGACCAAAGTGTACACCTGCATCCAATAAATCTTGATATGTTGTTCTTGCCATGTTATGGTCCTCCAAAGATTAACGTTTACTGAATTGAAATTTCTTACGGGCTTTCGCACGGCCTGGTTTCTTACGCTCAACCATACGGTCATCACGGGTAACCAATCCTTTTGCACGTAAAGCCGACTTTACTTCCGGGTCGAGCTCGATCAATGCTTTAGAGATCGCTAAGCGAATCGCCTCTGCCTGACCTTTTACTCCACCACCTGCTACGTTAACCTTAATATCAAAGTTGCCCATAACACCAGCAACCTCTGTACTTTGGGTGACAATGTATTGCAATGGCAATGTTGGAAAGTATTCTTTATAATCCTTCCCGTTGACAATAATGTTGCCCTCACCTGCAGTCAAATAAATGCGGGCGACAGCTGTTTTTCTTCTTCCTGAAGTGTTCGTTGTTGACATAAATACTCTCCTTAGAATTTAACGGTTTGTGGATTTTGCGCTGCATGTGGGTGTTCGTTCCCAGCATAAACGTAGAGGTTATTAAATAGCGCCCGCCCCAAACGGTTTTTAGGAAGCATACCACGCACGGCTTTCTCAATGACGCGCTCCGGGTGCTTCTCCATCAATTCTTTTGGAGTAATAAAACGCTGGCCACCTGGATATCCAGTGTATCTAACGTACACTTTGTCTCCCAATTTGTTGCCAGTTAACCTAATTTTGTCTGCATTGATAACGATCACATTATCGCCACAGTCTACGTGTGGGGTGAACGATGGCTTGTGTTTTCCTCTGATGCGTTTAGCAATTTCAGAAGTCAAGCGCCCCAGGATCTCGCCTTCAGCATCAACAACGATCCATTCTTTGTTGACGGTGTTTTTGTTGGCAGAGACAGTTTTGTAACTTAACGTATTCACTTGCTTTGATTTGTTTAAATAAACTAATATATTATGACCCTTTAATATAAGGGACTGCAAAGGTACAACAAATACTTTTATTTATCAAAGACCATCTAATCAATTTTATATCTTTGTATTTATTTCTATATTGAGCTGCGTAAAGGCATGGAAATTGTCACCAAAGTAGGAGAGAATGATAATCAAAATGATGTGTAAAAAATTTAAATCGCTGATGGCCGGGCTGATACTGCTTGTCTGCGGCTTACCTTTGTCCGCCCAGGAGGTTGACAGCACTGCGTATTCCCGACAGCAACTCGCACAGGCTGCTGCCCTCAAAAACGCTGGAAATATCGAAGAATCCTTTCAACTACTTGAATTATTGATTCAGCAGCAACCTGGAAACCACGAGGCGTATTTCGAAATCGCAATGATTGCTATAGAAGCCGGCGACTTAAACTTTGCCCACTCATCATTGGAACAAGCGCTTTCCTATGAAAAAGACGAAGCCAGGTATTGGGATATTTGGCTTCAGCTAAACCAGCATCAAGGTGACGCCCAGACCTCTTTAGATGCACTGGATGAGCTTATTCGCCTAAAGCCAGAGGAAGAAAAATATTATTTTGACAGAGCATTTGCACTGTTTTACTTGGACAGACCAGATGAAGCGCTTGAAGAGTACGCTTCTATACGCGAGCGATTCGGCGCTTCTGAAGCATTGGCATCTGCGCTTGCTGAGCAATATTTGGAAACTGAACAAAAGGATAAAGCGATAGAGGTACTCCAGGAATGGATTGCGACAAATCCGGAAAATCCGGGTGCGCATATTTTTCTGAGCGATATATATAGGCGGGACAAGCGTCAGGCAGAGGCTTTGCAATTGCTCGAGCAATTTGAAGCTAAGCAACCGGAGAACCCCTTTGTTCAGCTGGCCAAAGTCGACATATTTTTGCAGCGTAAGCAGCATCGCGCGGTTATGGATGCCTTGAAGAAGGCCTATTCGAGTCCTGCCTTGGAATACGAACGTAAAGTAAGTATTTTATATACGCTCGTTTC
>CAYNZH010000022.1:12388-17064 GCA_964401685.1 uncultured Sphingobacteriaceae bacterium | reverse complement strand
TTGGACCCAGATAATCTCGGAGCTCTGAACAACTATGCTTATTTTTTGGCTGAAAGGGACGAGGAGCTTGAGAAAGCCGAAAAAATGGCATCACGAGTCGTAGCGCTGTCGCCGAACACTTCCACCTATGAAGATACCTATGCGTGGGTGCTTTTCAAACAAGGAAAGTATGATCAAGCACTAACGTGGATACGAAGGGCGCTGAAGAATGATACTGGTCGATCCGCAGTATTGCTAGAACACTACGGCGATATCTTATATATGAACGGCCAATTGAGGCAGGCTGTTACTCAATGGAAGAAGTCCAGATCTGCTTTGGATCCTTCCGATGACCGCCTCCCTATTTTAGAAAGGAAGATCAATGAAAGGACTTTGGTGGATTAGCAGCCTGTCTCTGATAATTTTACTGTGCGCATCCTGCAAACCTAAAAAGCATCTCACTTTAGAGAAGCCAGAAAACAGGACGGAGAGGCCGATCACGAAATCCGAGCTCGCCGATTTGCTTGCTTTTTTCGATGATGATCCACCAGCACCCTATTCGGCGCTCCAAATCCGGGCTACGGGCTTTGTGACTTTGCAGGACAAAAACTCGCAGGAAGTCACACTGCAGATTCGCATTCAATCGGGGCAGGGGATTTGGATTTCCGCCACGGCATTGCTGGGCCGGGAGGTAGGCAGAATTCTGCTAACACCGGATAGTGTCTATTTTATGAATCGACTGGAATCCACCTATTTTCGCCAGACGCTACCCCAATTGAGCCGTTATTCTGGTTGGGAGCTATCTTACCCGGAATTAGAAAATCTTTTTTTGGGAAAATTACCGCTGTCTGTAGCCTTATTTGAGTCCAAGAAAGTGTCCGAAAAAGGGGTTGTGCTGCATTCCCAAGCTCCTGAGCATTCCATCCACGTCCAACTCAGTCCAGCTTTTAGCATGTTGACTTATTATATGCAAAGTAGGGAAAATCAGGTGTTTAGCGCTGCATATGAATATGCTGAGAAAAGTAATTCCGGTTTCCCGACAAAGTGGAGTGTACTGTCCCGCGCAGATTCCACCCAGGTACAGGCGACACTTGAGTATCAGGAGATCAAATATGAAAATCAAGTTTCTTTGCCGTTTTCTATACCAAATTCTTACAAAAATCTATTACCTTCGCATAAATCATGGGAAATAGAGCGGTAACCATTATAGTATTTTTGATCGCAGCGTTGGGGGGAATACCGGCGTTTGGCCAGAGCAGCGCCGAATTGCAGAAGCAACGGGAGCGTCTGGATAGGGAAATCCGCCAATTGAATGAAAGCCTTAAACTTACATCCACTGACAAATCACTTTCCCTACAGCAGGTTAGCGCGTTGAATGCGCAGCTGAAACTACGAGAACAGAAAATCTCAACCATAAATAGTGAAATAAGGATTCTCACCACTCAAATCAATGGTCACATCAGGGCCATCAAAGAGTTGGAAGGTGTGCTGACGCAGCTCAGAGAGGATTATGAGCAAATGGTCCTTTTCGCGTTCAGAAATCGCAATTCATATAATGTCATGATGTTCATATTTGCGTCAAGCGATTTCAATCAAGCCTTTAAGCGGGTTAAATTTCTGCAGCAACTGAACGAATCCCGAAAGAAGAAAAGTGACGAAATCCAGGCTACTCAGAAAGAAATCGAATTGCAGGTCGCCCAGCTGGAAGCAAGTAAGAGGGAACAAGCGGCCCTGCTCGCAGAGCAGCAGCAGGAAAGAAGCGAGATCGCCAATGAGCGGGGAGAAGAATCCCGGATTTTAAAGACCTTGACACAGAAGGAAAAGCAATTTCAGGATGAAATCGCGAAGCGACAACAAGAGCTGGCACGTTTAGCTCGGGCGATCGATGCGGCTATTGCCCAGGAACGGGAAGAGATGCGCCGCAAGGCAGAGGAAGCCCGTTTGGCAGCTGCTAAGCTGGAAGCGCAGCGAACTGGGAAAACTTTAGAGGAGGTCGAGGCTGAAAATCCTGAACTTCGCCCTAAAACCAATGCAGAACTACTTACAGCCACACCTGAAGCGGCAAAATTGTCTGCCGAATTTGAAGGCAATAAAGGAAGACTTCCCTGGCCCGTCAAGAACGGCGTCGTCACCTCTAGCTTTGGGCGCCAAACCCTCGGACGGGACGTCGTCGTGGACAATACCGGAATTCGCATCCGTACTCATGTCGATATGCCTGTCACCGCGGTATTCTCAGGCGAAGTGAGTCGAGCGATGCCTTTTCCAGGCTTGGGTTATGTAGTCCTCATCAACCATGGAAAGTACTACACATTGTATGGAAATCTCAAATCGCTCACCGTTAAAAAAGGCGACAAAGTGACTACCGGACAACAACTAGGGGTGGCAATCACCGATGGGGAGAACATTACCGAAGTCTATTTTGAAGTAACTGAGGATGTTACCAGGGCCAATCCGGAGCACTGGCTAGCCAGGTAATCCTTATCTGAATGTTAAAATTTCAGATAATAAAAATATAATCACTATCTTTGTGATTGCGTTAATACTTTATTATATGTTGAGTTATAATCTATTGTTTTTGGGTACCACGGAGATCTTGGTGATTATTTTCGCGATTTTGCTGATCTTTGGTGGAAAGAAAATTCCTGAGCTCATGCGCGGAATGGGTCGCGGCGTTCGCGAATTTAAGGAAGGGCAGAAGGAAGTGCCAAAAGAAGAATTGGAAGAGAAAAACAACTAGTTCTCTCGTTTAGCTAGCCATAGGTAAGGAAAATTGTAGCGGTGATCCTACCTAAACGGCATTTTATTGTCAATGAATTGCACGCAATGAACCATACATTTTCAAAGTATGTATGCTTATTGGTCCTCATTGGATTAATTGGTATTACGGTCAAACCCTCGTTTGCCACTCAATCGACTTCAAAATTCAAGAAAGAACTCACAGTTCAACGTCCAGATTCTACCAAAGCACAGATATACGAGTCACTGGATAATATTTCCGAGGCGGCCGCTTTTCATCTGGATGATTCCCAAGATAGAATACTTCCAGCATTGCCTCCGCTATCGGTATCGGCCAGATTGAGCGCCTTAGATACGCCGATTCCCTTTATTCATAATGAACTCGTTCAGCAATACATAGATACCTATAGCAGCGAGCGTTACAAGGGGTATCTTTCCCGGATGCTTGGATTGGGTCAATACTACTTCAAGATCTACGATCGGGTTTTCGAAGATATCGGTGTACCTAAGGAAATTAAATACCTTTCCATTGTAGAATCTGCTCTTAATCCCCATGCGGTATCCAGGATGGGGGCTACAGGGCCCTGGCAATTTATGTTTGCGACCGCAAAAGCCTACGGGTTGACAATGGACAAGTATGTAGACGAGCGCAAGGATCCCATCGCTTCCAGCTATGCCGCAGCTAATTATCTGAGGCAAATTCATGAGCAGTTTGATGATTGGCTACTTGCGATTGCCGCTTACAACTGCGGCCCGGGCAACGTGATGAAGGCCATTCGCAGATCGGGATTGGAAAATCCCGGTTACTGGGACATTATCCAGTATCTTCCCAAGGAAACACGCAATTACATTCCCGCGTTTATTGCGATGACTTACATGCTGGAATACCATGAAGAACACGGGATTTTTCCTGTGGAATCCAACCTTCCCGCGCATGTGGAAATTGTCAATGTTCAGCAAAATATTCCTTTTTCCATGGTTGCCAACGTTCTTCAGGTGGAGGAAACGCTTATCCAGAAACTCAACCCCGGATATAAAAGAAATATTGTAAACGGCTCCGCGGCGACGCCGAAAAGATTGGTACTACCTCAGGTCAATCCTGAGTTTTACGAAAGCCTATATGTAGTGCTTCACGAAAGCCCCGATCCACAGATGACCCACCATTTTGCTTCTATGAACGAAAGCGATATCCAGCCAACCCTAAGCGAGGATGCACATCATAGAGTCAAACGAGGTGAAAATCTCGGAAAGATAGCAGTTGACTATGGGGTGACGGTGCAAGACCTTAAAAGTTGGAATAACCTGCGGACAAACCTGATCGTGCCTGGCCAAAAGCTACTCATAAAGGGAGGGGTGGCGGAAAAGTCCGAAGTTGCGGACATTTACATCGTAAAGAAAGGCGATACGCTGTCCGGAATTGCTCAAAAGCACACGGGTGCGACAGTATCGAAAATCAAAGCAGCTAATGGCCTGACCAGTAATCAAATCAAACCCGGTATGAAGCTCAAGATAGCCACGTTCTAACACGGGACGAAGCGGACTGAGAAAAGAGGCTAGGAAAGCCAGGCGGAGTCTTCCTCAACCTCATCCGTTTCTCTCAGTTGAACCAGAACGTGTTCTCTAAGAGTAGTCGCGAGTTTCAGTCCGTAAAAATCTGTAGAAATCGGGAATTGATGATGACTCCTGTCTATAAGAACCGCAGTGCGCATCTTCTTCAGCGGAATGTTTAGGAATGTGCCAACTCCATAGGTGAGCGTTTTCCCACTATTCAAAACATCGTCTACCAGTAAGATGGCTTTGTGTTCCAATTGGGAAATGGGTGTATCCAGCGTTGACGCAAGCGCGCTACCTGTTTTGTGAATGCTTACCTTGACGAGGAGAAATTCCTTGGATGGTGCAATTTTTTCCAATTGCTCTTTCAGCCTTCCTGCCAGCGCATAGCCCCGGTCAGCGATGCCAAC
>CAYNZH010000022.1:0-12288 GCA_964401685.1 uncultured Sphingobacteriaceae bacterium | reverse complement strand
CCAATTGCTCTTTCAGCCTTCCTGCCAGCGCATAGCCCCGGTCAGCGATGCCAACAAGAACCAAAACTTCCTCCTCGAAGTGATCTTCGAGAATTTGATAGGCTAATCGAATGATTTTTTTATTTATCTGGACTTGATCGATGATCAATATGCTTTTTTCGGCCATGCGTTCTTTCTCTTGACTTGGTGTAAAGATAAAGAAAAATTTGCGCCTTCCTAAAACAAACTGACGACCGGGGGTTTCAATTCCGGCAATTCTTCGACGTATTGTGCTGAAAGCATGCGTCCTCCATCGAAGTAATATCTTTTCCAATAGGCCTCAGTCAAATTGCTGATCATCACTCCGCGACTGGATGAAGCATGAGCAAATTTGTTTTCGCCCATATACACACCAACATGCGTGATATTGCGGCTACGAATTTTAAAGAAAACCAGATCACCGGGCCTGAGGTCCTCTTTTTTTACTGATTCGACCTGCGTATAGATATGCCTGCTATTGTAGCCAAGGGTCGTATTGAACACTTTGTCGTACAATTCGTACGCAAATTTAGAACAATCTACACCTTTTTTTGTTGTTCCTCCTAGACGGTAGGGAGTTCCTATCCATTCGTAGATAAACTGATACAATTTAGTATTTGTTGTCGCGGAGATAGCAACATCCATGACCTGAGAGAAATACTCCTTTGCCAAGTTGTCTGGATCCTCAGTTTTCGGCTGATTAGCCAAGGTTTGAGCGTTAGCCCCGATCACCGAACAGGACAGTAACGCAAAAAAACACATTATTTTTTTCATCAAACTGTTTTTTTGACACGTGGTATCGCTGCCATCAACAAACTTGTTTTTTTGGCAACGTGCAAATATAAAAATATAATTCTATTCTTCCTATAAAAAGTGATTTTTATAAATTTGTCAATAAATTCAGGTATTCGCTTTGGTTTTACAAAAAATATATGTTCCTTTGCTAGCAAGAATTTAAAAAATTATGACATTTAATAACAACATCATCATTACGTCCATTATGTCCACCGGGATTTTCCGGAGGAAGGGACTCGATGTGTAAATGTTTGACCTTAAATATTCACGAAAAGCCTTCCTCCCGCAGAGGAAGGCTTTTTTTTTGTCAAAAAAACATGAAAGTATTAAAGTTTGGAGGCACATCGGTTGGCACAGTCGAGAGCATCGCAGCCGTCTTGGAAATTGTTAAACAAGGTTACGATTCGGGAGAGGAACAAATTGTGGTGCTTTCCGCGATGGGCGGGGTGACCAATCTGATCCTCGAAATGGCGGATCTTGCCGTTGACCAACAGGATTTCTCAGCTGCGCTGGAAAACATGGAAAACAGGCATTTCCAAGTGATTAAATCCCTGATCCCGCTTTCCCAGCAAAACAGCGCCTTGATGCCGCTAAAATTACTTTTTCAGGAGTTGGAAAATGTTCTCAAGGGAGTCCAACAGCTCAGGGAACTGAGTCCCAGAAGCCGCGATTTGCTTATGAGCTTTGGCGAACAATGTTCTGCCTTTATGATGAGCCAAATCGCCCGGACCGTCATTCCGAATGCACAGTTTGTGGATGCCCGACAGATCATTAGGACGGATAGTCGTTTTGGCCATGCTCGTGTTCATCAAGGGATTAGTGATGAGCTTATCCAGAAATACTTTGAACCGCTTCAAAGCACTGTGTGTTTTGTCACCGGCTTTATTGGTGCCGACGCGCAGGGTTGCACCACGACACTAGGCCGGGGAGGTTCCGATTATTCGGCAGCGCTGATCGCTTCTGCATTGCACGCGGAGCTGATAGAAATATGGACCGATGTGGATGGTATGCTAACAGCCGATCCTCGCCTGGTCGGCCCGGCCTTTTCGCTTGAAGAGCTTTCCTACACTGAGGCCATGGAGCTGTCCTATTTCGGAACCAAGGTGATTTACCCGCCAACGATGATTCCTGCCTTCCGCGAGAAAATTCCCATCGTGATCCGAAACACCTTTAATCCTGATTTTGAAGGGACTTTTATAAAATTCGAAGCGAAACGCAGCCCACATCCTATCCGGGGCATTTCTTCCATAGATAAGATCAGCATAATACACTTAGCCGGCAGTGGCATGGTCGGTGAGGCCGGTTTCAGCGGGAGATTGTTTTCTCTGTTTTGCCAGGAGAAAATCAGCATAGTTATGATTACTCAGGGATCTTCCGAGCACAGTATCACCGTGGCTTTGGACCCAGCGGATGCCCAACGAGCACTTTCGGCAATCAATTCGGCCTTTGAACTAGAGATAAACGCCGAAAAATTGCACCAGCCTCATCTGGAAAACGACCTCTCAGTGCTTGCAATAGTCGGTGAAAACATGAAGAAAACCCCAGGCATGGCGGGAAAATTTTTTCAAGCACTCGGGGAAAATAAAATCAATGTAAGGGCAATCGCACAGGGTTCCTCAGAGTACAATATTTCCGTCATCATCCAGCGATCCGAACTTCACCGCGCCTTGAATGCTGTGCATCATGCGTTTTTCTCAAGAGTGCGTACCCAAAGCACAGATTCCTCTAGCGTAAATAGAGTAATTCACCTCTTCGCCTTGGGTACGGGTAATATAGGAAGTGCCTTTTTCAGGCAAATCGCCAAGCAGCAAGAATATCTTTGCAAGACTCAGGGCATCGATCTCAGATTGGTCGGAGTCGGAAATAGTCGGAAGATGCATTTCAATCCCCATGGTATACTGCCGTTGGAAGTGGGAAAAGTGTTGACTGAGGATGGCGAGGCCTCTAATCTGCAGGAATTTTTGCGCCGCATGAAAAATCATAACCTGACCAACACGGTATTTATCGATAATACAGCAAGTGTCGAAGTGTCGGATGCATATTTGTCCCTACTAAAGAACGAAATACACGTGGTTACGAGTAACAAGATCGCAAATTCCAGCAGCTTTGCGCAATATAGGCAACTTCGTCAGGCCGCTTCGCAACAAAGGGTTGGATTTCTTTATGAAACCAATGTAGGTGCGGGGCTTCCGGTGATCAGCGTATTGAACGAGCTCCTGCAGACGGGGGATGAGATCCTCAAGATTGAAGCTGTTCTGTCAGGAACAATATCTTATATATTTAATCACTTCCATGGAGAGGCAAAATTTCATGAAGTCGTCATGCAAGCCCAACAACTCGGCTACACCGAACCTGACCCCAGGGATGATCTCAATGGGACGGATTTTATGCGAAAAATACTTATTTTGGCTCGAGAATGTGGTCATGAAGTGGAATTTGCCCAGGGGAAAGTGGAGCCGATTTTGCCTCTGCAGTGTCTGGAGGCAGAAAGCGTAGCGGACTTTTACCGCGCATTGCGCGAACATGACCGATACTTTGAAGAATTAAAGAATAAAGCCGCAAAACAAAACGGCGTATTGCGCTATATTGGCACCTTGGAAAATGGGCATATGAGCATTTCTTTGCAAATCGTGGACAACACGCATCCTTTCTATGCGCTGTCAGGAAGTGATAACATCATTTCTATACAAAGCACTCGCTACAGCGAAACCCCTCTGGTGATTAAGGGACCTGGCGCTGGCGCTGAAGTGACTGCTGCGGGTGTGTTTGCAAACGTTCTTAGCCTTAGTAAGCGAGTCTAAACGACAAAAAATATGGCATTAAATCAGAACAAATTCCGAGAAAGGGTGAGTGTTTTCGCACCGGCGACCGTTGCAAATCTGGTCTGCGGCTTTGATATTCTTGGCCTTGCGCTCGATGAGCCAGGAGACAAAGTTCATCTTCAGCGAACTGAAAAGACCGGGCTCCATATTCGTGAGATCATCGGTGACGACGGGAAACTCTCTACCTCCCCTTCGAAAAACACGGTGAGCGTGAGTATTCAAGCTTTTCTTGATCATTTGGGGATTAACGATATGGGTCTAGAAATCACTTTGCACAAGATGATGCCCATAGGAAGTGGTCTGGGATCCAGCGCTGCCAGCGCAGTTGCCGGTGTGTTTGCTGCCAACCTACTCCTTGGTAGTCCGCTGACCGCTCCAGAATTATTGCCTTTTGCCATGCAGGGTGAGGCGATGGCCTGCGGAGATGCACATGCGGATAATGTCGCTCCATCTTTGCTGGGAGGCATCACCCTGATCCGAAGCTATGAGCCTTTAGATGTGGTTTCGCTGCCCGTACCCGATGATCTGTATGTTGCTGTCCTTTATCCGCACGTCAATGTACCCACGAGCGAGGCCAGAAAAATGATCAAGCAACAGATTCCATTGAAACATGCCGTCCAGCAATGGGGAAATGTGGCCGGTTTGGTGGCGGCGCTTTATTCCCGGGACTACGATTTGCTGGGCAGGAGCATGCAGGATTTGGTTGCCGAACCGGTGAGATCCCTTATGATTCCAGAATTTTCTGCCCTGAAGCAGCTGGCGCTTGAAAAAGGTGCGCTGGGTTTCGGTATTTCTGGTTCCGGTCCTTCCGTTTTCTCATTTGCCCGATCCAGGTCTACTGCGCAGTCTATTCTGGACGCCCAAAATATCCATCTGGAACAATTTTCAGTTCAAAGTTCATCGTATTTATCAAAAATCAACACTCAAGGACCTTATGAAATATTATAGTACCAAAAATCGTAGTCATTTGGTGAGTTTTAAGCATGCGGTATTTCACAGCCTTCCCGCGGATTTGGGGCTTTATATGCCTGAAAGAATTCCGAAGTTGGACGCCCTATTCCTGCGCCAGCTTGAGCAGCTTTCCCTTCCCGAAATCGGATTTGAAATTGCAAAATCTGTGGTCGGCGACGAAATTCCTCCAGCAGATCTAAGGAAGATCGTCGAGGACGCGTTTAATTTTCCAGTCCCTCTAAGATTTCTGGGTTCCTCGGATGCCGTTCTGGAGTTGTTTCACGGGCCTTCATTTGCGTTTAAAGATTTTGGGGCCAGATTTATGAGCAGGGTCATGGCGTACTTAGGCGATGAAAAAAGGTTGCTGGACGTTCTTGTGGCAACATCTGGCGACACAGGAGGCGCAGTGGCTCTTGGTTTTTTGGGGGTTCCCGGCACCCGAGTGACGATTCTCTATCCAAAAGGCAAGGTCAGTAGCCTTCAAGAGTTGCAGTTGACAGGTCATGGGCAAAATATTAGGGCCATTGAAATTGAAGGAACCTTCGATGATTGCCAGGATTTGGTTAAAAAGGCATTCGGTGATCCCGAGTTAGAAGGTAAACTTCGTTTGACCTCGGCAAATTCCATCAATATCGCACGATTGCTGCCTCAGAGTGTGTATTACTTTTTCGCCGCCGCCCAGCTGCGTTCACAGGGCATGAAAGAGCTTGTTTTCTCGGTTCCCAGTGGCAATTTTGGGAATTTGGCCGCAGGCTTGCTCGCACAGAAAATGGGTCTACCCGTGCAGCATTTTGTCGCTGCAACCAACGCAAACGACATTGTTCCCCGCTATTTGGAAGGCCAGGAATTCCACCCCAAGGCATCTGTGCAAACTATTTCAAATGCGATGGATGTCGGTAATCCCAGTAATTGGGCCCGTATCCAGGACATGTTTCAGCATGAGCGATCTTTCATCAAAGAGAAAGTCTCGGCCTTTTCCTTTACCGACGAGCAGACCAGGAACGGGATGCTGAGTCTAGCCCAGGAACATAATTATATCGCCTGTCCACACACCGCAATTGCCTGGTTAGCAGCTAAAGTGTATCGAGAAAATCACCCGGGAGCCTATTCAACGGTAACTCTTTCCACGGCCCATCCCAGTAAATTTCCAGAGGTGTTTCCAGCCGAACTCGCCGCACGTATTCCTGCGCTACCGCAACATGCGCAGTTGGGGCAGGGCAAACGCCACACTGTTCCCATGGCGGCGAATTATCAAGCGTTTAAGCGTTACTTGCTGGATTGAAATGACAGCCAGGCTCGGGATTCATGACCAAAAATAAAATACCCAGGGTGTAAAATTTCAGCAAGTATCTCCAAATCTTCGATAAAGTTCATCCCCGGGCTACGGAAAACCTCCGGCTGCACAATATAGACATTGTCTTGTTGCACCGCAGGGGTGCCCTGCCAGAACGCAGTGGAGAGTACTAGCGGAAGTTTTCCCAATACCTCTTGGACCGGTTGGTTTGAAGCAACTATCAAAACTTGTGGCTGCAATTCTGCTGTATCGTCAAGAACCTCAACGCGCCCGCCAGCGAGGCCTGTCAATTGTTCCAGATAGTCGCTCGGCTCACTGTAAACAGGTTCTATACCATGCAGGAAGTATACGAGCGGCCTGTGTTCCAGCTCGATGAACTTTAGCTTGTGAACGATGATAGCTACGCTCTCTTCGATCGCCTCGGTCAGGGAAGTAGCCAAATCAACACGATTGGAAATTTCGCCCAAAATGGTGATTTGCTCGATAAGTCTTTGGGGTACCGGCAAGGAAGCTGATTCCTGCCAGGGTTCATGATGTGCAAGTTGATGGATGACCTGTTCGTCAAGCCCAAATTTGAATAGCAACTCCTGAAGCGCTGGATTTGTTTCTACCATAATGCAAAGGTAGGGAAATCAAACTTTTCAAGCGATAGCTTTCTAACGAAAGAGCACCTGCCAGATATTGAACTTTGGAAGCTCAATGAATGAGGCCGAGAGTTGGATTTTCTCTTCTGTGCCACTACCTGACGAATAAACCGCCAAGAGTATACCTGCCACAAAGAAGGGAATAATCAACAATACGAAAGGTGAAATATGTTTAATCAGCTTTTTCATACACCACAAAGTAAAGAAATCTTAGGCAGTTTCCAAAAATATATTCGACCAATCGCCCGAATTTTTCGACCAACGGGAAATCTTTGCTATCTTCGTGATGAAATACCAATTTACTGGAAAATGAATAAACCTGTGCGTTGTCTGGCAGTAGACGATGAACCACTGGCATTGGAAATACTTGCGGGATACATAGACCAGGTGTCGGAACTGACTCTGGTGGCTAGTCTGAACAATCCAAACGAAGTCCTGTCTTTTATAGAACGCGGCGAGGTTGACCTGGTTTTTTTAGACGTACAGATGCCGGGAATAACCGGAGTTGAATTGGCAAAGGCGATAGCGGGGCGATGCGAAGTGATTTTTACGACAGCATTTCCCGAGTATGCGCTTGAGGGCTACGAATGGAATGTTGCGGATTATCTGCTCAAACCAATTTCCTTTGAGAGGTTTCAGAAAGCGGTAGGCAAGGTCTTGGAAAAGTTTGCGTTCAACGGAAAACAGGATTTTTTCTTCGTAAAGACGACAAACCGATTGCAGAAGGTAGCGTTTGATGACATTGTATTTATTGAAGGCTTGAAGGACTACGTGTCGATATATACCCGGAATGAGAGACTAGTGTCGCTACTCGTGCTGAAACATGTAGAAAACTTTTTGCCATCAGCGCGTTTTGCACGGGTTCACCGCTCTTTTATTGTAGCTTTGGATAAAATTTCCAGTATTGAGAAGTCCAGGATTTATATTCAAGATCGAGTGATACCGATTGGAGAGACGTATAAAGACGATTTTTTTAAGCGTATTGAAGAGAGAAATTCTTTTTAAAAGATTTCCATCCTCGTTTAAAATTGCATATCTTTGCAGGCTCATTTGTGGGATTTTGAAACATTTAAAAGAATATAGCATCCCTTTTTCGGGTTTAAACCCCGGGAAGCATCAATTTTACTTTGATATAGGGAGTGATTTTTTTGAGAGTTTCGGGTATGAGGATATTCGGGACAGTCAGTTGAGAGTAGATGTCGTATTGGATAAACAGGCCAATATGCTAGTTGCAGAAGTGAAGATCAGTGGGTTTGTAGAGTTGACCTGCGACGTTTGTCTTCAAAACTTTAAAAAGGACACGCTGATTGAAGAGCAATTGGTTGTGAAATTTCAGGATGCGGATATAGAGGAGCTTACGGATGATATCATGATATTGGGAAAAAATGATCATGAGCTTCCCTTAGGTGAGTTTCTTTACGAACATATCGTCTTGTCCATACCTCCCTACTTGCGCTGTAGCATTCAGGAGGGCTTGGAATGTGATGAAGACATGATAAAGGTATTGCAAAAACTGGCTCCCCAGGAAGAAAAGGATCAGGTTGATCCGCGATGGGCAGCTTTAAAGAATATAACAAAAAACAACTAATTTTAATTAAAATATAAAATGGCACATCCAAAACGTAAGACGTCCAAATCAAGAAGAGACAAAAGACGGACGCATTATAAGGCTGAAAGACCAAGTTTGACAGTTTGTGGCGAGACAGGCGCCGTACATTTGCCACATCGTGCTTATACTGTCGATGGCAATGTCTATTATAACGGCAAATTGATTATCGAAAAGGAAACGGTTGCCTAAATTGGCTGTCCACCCTGATTTCAGGGTCGGGGTAACAGGCCTTCACGGCCCATTCACGAAAAATGACATTTAATGGTTCATTATTTTAGGACTTTTCGTATAATTGGGTTCAAATTTCTTGGCACATGAAGATTGGTTTAGACATTATGGGCGGCGACTTCGCTCCAGAAGCGACGGTGAAAGGAGCAATCCTTGCCACCAAAGAGTTGGCCCTAAACCACAAAATCGTTCTCTTTGGAGATTCTGACGTTGCACACAAAATTATAGAACAAGCAGGAGGAGACCCTGCTTTTTTTGAATTTGTACATGCCCCCGATATCATCGGGATGGGAGAACACCCGACCAAGGCCTTGGCAAAAAAGCCCAATTCCAGTATTGCAAGAGGCTTTCAGATGCTGAAAGACGGGGAAATCGACACGTTCGCATCGGCAGGAAGCACGGGAGCGATGTTGGTCGGTGCGGTTTTTAGTGTAAAAAATATCCCGGGCGTAATTCGCCCGGCGATTGCGACCAATGTGCCAAAGATTCGAAGCGGTTCAGGCCTTCTTCTGGATGTGGGTGCAAATTCGGATTGTAAACCAGAAATGCTTGCGCAATTTGGTCTACTCGGCAGTTTGTACCTGGAGCATGTTATCGGTGTGGAACGACCTACCGTCGGCTTGTTGAACATCGGCGAGGAAGAAGAAAAGGGCAATTTACTCACCCAAGCTGCATTTCCGCTGTTAAAGGCCAACCCGAGGATCAATTTTATTGGAAATATCGAGGGAAGGGATGTGTTTGACGATAGAGTCGATGTGATTGTCTCAGACGGTTTTACGGGGAATGTGGTTCTCAAACTTGCTGAGTCATTCTACGTGATGACCCAGAGGAAGGGATTTAAAGACGAGTTTTTTGACAGGTTCAATTATGAGCAATACGGTGGAATTCCCGTTTTGGGTGTCAATGCTCCTGTAGTGATTGGTCACGGGATTTCCAATCCTGAAGCTATAAAAAGTATGATTCTTTTGTCCCGAAATATGAAGGAATCTAACATTGTTGAAAAGATAAAATCCGCTTTCAATTAGAAATGACAAAAGGCAAAATACATGCAGCTATCACTGCAGTTAACGGCTACGTGCCTGAGTATGTTCTGACCAATCAAGAACTGGAAACAATGGTGGACACCAATGACGAGTGGATCACCAGCCGTACCGGAATCAAGGAAAGACGTATCTTAAAGGGTGAGGGCAAGGCCACTTCTGACATGGCGGTGATCGCAGTAAACGGATTATTGGAAAAAAGAGGTATCTCTGCCAAAGACATAGAACTGATTATTTTTTGCACGTCTACACCAGATATGCCCTTTCCGGCTACAGCCAATGTGCTAGCCGATAAAATCGGTGCAAGCAATGCCTGGGGCTACGACCTGCAGGCGGCCTGTTCTGGTTTTTTGTTCGGCCTGACAACGGGGGCACAATTTATTGAATCAGGCAAGCATAGCAAAGTATTGGTCGTAGGCGCAGATAAAATGTCGTCTATAGTCGATTATACGGATCGTAGTACCTGCATAATCTTCGGAGACGGATGCGGTGCCGTCTTACTGGAACCCAATGAAGAAGGTCTGGGGTTCATGGACTCGATTTTGAAAAGTGACGGGTCGGGCAAGCCCTATCTAAATATTAAGGCCGGAGGGTCATTGATGCCTGCTTCGCATGAAACAGTCGACGCGCGCCTTCACTATGCTTATCAGGAGGGGCGGACCGTTTTTAAGTTTGCCGTAACCAATATGGCAGATGTTTCTGCGGAAATTATGGAACGCAACAACTTAAAGGCAGATGATGTCGCCTGGTTGGTGCCCCATCAAGCCAATAAACGCATAATAGACGCCACCGCAGAACGAATGGGCTTGGATTCAAGCAAGGTCATGGTAAATATCGAGCGCTATGGAAATACCACCAGCGCGACTATCCCGCTGTGTCTTTGGGAATGGGAAAGCCAGTTGAAAAAAGGGGACAATCTTGTCCTCGCCGCCTTCGGAGGAGGCTTCACCTGGGGTTCCGTTTTCATCAGGTGGGCCTACTAACGTTTTGTTTAATCAATTTAATGGACTAATTTTGATTCCTATAATAAAATCTGCAAACTATGAGTATGGATATTAAACAAATTCAGGACCTGATTAAATTTGTCGCCAAATCAGGAGTCAATGAAGTAGCGATTGAGGAGAAAGATTTTAAGATCACGATAAAAACGGCGCAGGAGCCAACTTATGTGACTGCAAGCATTCCTGCAGGAATGGTTGCACAGTCTGCGCCTCAGGTAGCTGCACCAGCGCCTGCCACTACGAACGCGCCTCAGGCGCCCGCAAGTCCGGCACCTGCGGAGGAAACCTCCAAGCTTGTGACTATCAAATCACCCATGATCGGGACTTTTTACCGCACACCGGATCCCAATAAGCCGCCTTTTGTAAATGTAGGCGACGAGATCTCTGTCGGGCAAGTTGTTTGCATTGTGGAAGCCATGAAGCTTTTCAATGAGATCGAATCCGAAGTCTCTGGGAAAATTGTTAAAGTTTTGGTTGACAATGCGCAACCGATTGAATACGATCAACCCTTGTTTTTGGTTGATCCAAGCTAAATTCTATGTTCAAAAAGATATTGATCGCCAATCGAGGCGAAATTGCATTGAGAATTATCCGTACATGCAAGGAGATGGGAATCAAAACGGTTGCCGTTTATTCTACAGCAGATCGTGATAGTCTTCATGTTCGTTTTGCGGATGAGGCTGTATGTATCGGTCCTCCTCCGAGCAAGGATTCTTACCTCAATATACCTAATATTATTTCCGCCGCAGAAGTAACAAATGCGGATGCAATCCACCCGGGATATGGATTTTTATCTGAAAATGCACGTTTTTCCTCTATTTGCAGCCAATATGGAATCAAATTTATAGGTGCGACGGCCGAACAGATAGAGCAAATGGGCGACAAGGCTTCAGCGAAAGAAACCATGCGCAAAGCCGGAGTCCCGATAATTCCGGGATCCGATGGGCTTCTAAAGGACGTCTCGGAAGGGATAAAGATTGCAAGTGAAATTGGTTATCCGATTATATTGAAAGCAACAGCCGGCGGTGGCGGGCGAGGAATGCGTATTGTCTGGAAGGACGAGGACTTTCAGGGTGCCTGGGATTCGGCTAGGCAAGAAGCCGGGGCAGCATTCGGAAACGACGGGATTTACCTGGAGAAGTACGTCGAAGATCCTAGGCATATTGAAATACAGATTGTTGGTGATCAGTACGGTACAGTGTGCCACCTCTCCGAAAGGGATTGTTCCATACAGCGTCGCCATCAAAAATTGGTAGAAGAGTCGCCTTCGCCTTTTATCACTCCTGAATTGAGACAGAAAATGGGCGAAGCCGCGATCAAAGGTGCCAAGGCCGTAAAATACGAAGGTGCGGGTACCATTGAGTTCCTTGTAGATAAGCACCGGAATTTCTATTTCATGGAAATGAATACCCGGATTCAAGTCGAACATCCTGTGACTGAGGAAGTCATAAATTACGACTTGATCAAGGAGCAAATTCGCGTTGCTGCGGGGATTCCCATTTCCGGAAAAAATTACGAGCCCGAGTTGCATGCCATTGAATGCCGCATCAACGCGGAAGATCCGTTCAATAATTTTAGACCTTCGCCGGGAAAAATTACGAATTTTCATACACCCGGAGGTCACGGTGTCAGGGTGGATACGCACGCCTATACCGGGTACGTCATTCCGCCCAATTACGATTCGCTCATCGCAAAAGTTATCTGTTCCGCTCAAACCAGGGAGGAAGCGATTTCCACTATGGAACGTGCACTGAGTGAGTTTATTGTGGAAGGATTGAAAACAACAATTCCCTTGCATCTCCGACTATTAAAGGATCCAAATTTCAGAGCCGGTAATTTTACCACTAAATTTATGGAAACCTTTGATTTGACTGAGTAAAACGATA
>CAYNZH010000021.1:33481-37160 GCA_964401685.1 uncultured Sphingobacteriaceae bacterium | reverse complement strand
CGGTGGATGGGGAAGATTCAGCCAAATAGCCAGGAACTTTTGGAAATTGTCGAAGAGCGCATAGAAAGCGAAGCCAAGGAAGTCCAGTGGGCGATGAATTTCACGACAGGCTGGATCGGGGTTTTCGAGAAGGAATTCCGCAAGCGCTGTATCGCCATCGGGAGAGAAACAGGCTTGTTCAAGGGCCAAATGGTTTCCAAAGGCTGCACTCCGGATTACCTTCCGGAATTTATTTCCATGGAAAGCGCCAAAAGAGGTCTCTAATTTTTCGGGTGGCTGCTGACGCGTGAGGATTGTAGCGTTTTGGGCGGCTACTCCGTTTAAGGGATAAAAACGATAACCATGAAGTACTCCCCTTTTCTTTTGTTGCTCCTTTTCGCGTTGGGTTCCTGCGAAAAAAACCCAACCGTGCCATTGATTATTGTCGAACCACCAGAACCGGTAGAGATCATTCTAGACAGTCTTGTGCAAGGCAGCAGGTATAATGTTCACATTGGCGATCCAGCTGAAAAAGTGTATTCCGATCTTCAGTCCTTTGCTCAAGAAAATGACCCGACCGCCTACCTGGCCGTTACCGGTTTTCTCAACAACAGTATTGCAGATCTCAAGGATAGAATTCCTCTGTACAACTCCTTGTTATTTGATGAAAAACCCAGCAGCAAACATGGAGGGCAAATTTACTTCGAGAATCACAAGATCAAATCGATCTACAACCGGGATGGACAACAGCTGACGTCCTGGCCTCAAGGCGCTTCAAATGCACTTCGGGTGGGCGACCCGGTCGAAAACATTTACCCTAAGCTCGTCAAACTGAACGCGGACGGACGCTATACTTCGCTGTTTCAGTATATTGGGATGTTCGAGAAGAATCTGGGCAAGCCGTACGATCATTTCCAGGAACGATCACTCCTTTGGAATTTCAATTTTTCCATTGACAGTAACCAGGTTATGCGACTGGATCTGTTGTTTGAAGACGGGCGGCTCGTAAAACTCCGATCCCGATACGAGCGTTACAGTCCGTTGCCATAGAATCGGAAAAAAACGTATATTTGACGGCGCTCCAAGGTATAAAATTGCGCGCCCGAAATTATGAATAAACTGATTTTAGTTGTAGCCACGCTGCTTGCCTCGTTTGTGATGCAACCCGCGATCGCTCAAAAGGCTGTATATACGGTCATTGCAAATCCGGGAGAGAACGCGTCGAGTGAAATTCGCCTCAATTGGCATACTGACCTTGATGGCGGCGACTCGCAGATTATTTACACGAAAAAATCAGACAAAAAATGGAAGAAAGCCAGCATTGTCAACGCGCATCAGGAGCTCTGCACGGTGTTTGACAGCATTTATTCCAAAAGACCTAATGGTGAGGACTTCTATGAAAATGCGGTTTTCACGCGCAATACCGTTACACTCGAGGGGTTGAAGCCGGGCACCGAGTATATGTACAAGTTTTCTTCGGACGAATCCAGCGAAATCCGGTACTTCAAGACCGCCCCCAAAGGCGCGCGATGGAATATGGGCATTATTTCCGATATACACGTGTATGCCCCCCTGCCAAAGAGGCAACAAGCGGCGATGGAGATGATCGCGCAGCTGGAAAAACAGAGCAAAAAGGAGTTCGATGCCATGATCCATGTCGGTGACCTGTCGGCCTGGGGCGGCAGCTATTCGTTTTGGCCGACCTTGTACGCTGAGCCTGCTTTCCGCAAGTATGTGTGGGCCGGTGTCAACGGAAATCATGACAATATGACTCGCCAAAACGCGCAAAACAATCAGTTCTTCCGCTTGGTCAACAACAATCCGGACAACGGTTATCAGGGTGAAGAGGGCGTCGTCTATCATTTCACTTATGGCAACGCACTTTTTATCATGCTCAACAACGAAAGCATGAAAACTGAGGAAGGTCTCTCCCGCGCTCAAGACTGGTTTCGGAAAGTAGTCACCGACAATCCCGCGCAGTATGTCATTGTCGTTTCACATTATCAGTGGTTCATCGGGGACGACGGTCGGAGCTCGCAATACGGAAGGTGGAAGGATCTTTTTGACGAATACAATGTCGACCTCGCTATCAGTGGCAACAACCATATTTACGTTCGCACCAATGCGCTCTATGCCGGCCAGGAAACTGACGGGACCAAAGGAACCGTCTACATTCAGACGCCTTCTTCGGACAACGAAAGAGGGCGGACATACGGCGACTTGGTGCACAACCAAGATCTGATCAAATTTCGCTGGACCGAAGGTAGCAATACCGTTGGCGCTTTGACGATGACAGCTGACAAAAAGCGTTTGCTTCTGCGTCTTTACGATCGCAGCGGTGAGCTGATCGACCAGATCGCTGTGAAATCCAAGCGTTAAAGTTGTTTTTCTCTTTCCGGGGTACTCTCAAAAAAACCGTGTGCGCTGGCATTGAGGATCAGGCACTTACGAAATGTGTGTTTTTGGGATTAAGCACCTGTAAACCAGCACTGTGCGGAAAAAACATTGTACAAGACTCGACCTAAACGAGTGCTGTACAATGATATAGCCTACCCGGCTGATATACAGTCGGTTCTATAAGAGAAAGGTGTAGCCTAAAATAAACTCAAAAAACTCCTCTCTTCGGATTAACCTCAATAACCTGAATTTCAGCTCATAACTAAAACTCTCCCTGCAGAGCGCAGAAAAAAATACACAAAAATTTGCGCAAATGATTTTAAACACTATCTTTGTAGTGTACTATTAAACTAATACAGTAGCATGATCAGACTAACTAACCTTAAATTTGGCTACAGAAAGCAAGCTCCGCTTTTTGAACGCCTTGATTTAAAGCTGTCTACGGGGCATATCTACGGATTGCTCGGAAGGAATGGCGTCGGGAAAACCAGCTTGTTGAAGAACATTGCGGGGCTCGTGAATCCTAAAAACGGAACCTGTGTGGTCAGTAACATGACGCCAGGTCAACGGCGACCGGCGTTCTTACAGCAAATTTATTATTTGGCTGAGGAGATTTATGTTCCCGATATCAGAGCCAGAGATTACGTTCGAAATACTGCGCGCTTTTACCCGAACTTTGATCATGAGCAACTCCATGACTTCTTGAAAGATTTTGATGTTCCCGAAGACAGAAGGCTCACACAACTATCATTGGGCGAACAAAAGAAATTTATGATCGCTTTTGCCCTGGCCTGCAACACGCAGCTACTAATCATGGACGAGCCAACGAACGGGCTCGATATTCCTTCAAAAGCGAAGTTCCGAAAAGTGATCGCCAATGCCTTCAGTCCTGACCGCTGCATGGTCATATCCACGCATCAGGTACGGGATCTGGACAATCTGATTGATAGCGTCTTGATTCTGCACAACCGAAAGATCATCCTAAATAAAAGCTACGAAGAGCTAGGGCAGCAGTTGTATTTTGGCCTATTGAATGGAGAGTTTCAAGGTACATCGCTCTATCACGAAGAAACCTTGCGGGGTACAGTAGGAATTGGGGTCAACGATCAAAATCTACACAGCAAGCCAGACCTGGAATTATTGTTCAATGCCGTTATTTCTGAAAATCAATCACTCGTCAAACACCTAAATCAATTGCCATCATGAACAACAACTTTAGCCTATCGCGTCTTGGCCTCCTGCTGCGCAAACATTTTAGTGAAAATATGCGGACTTATCTGATCAGTTGCCTGGTATTGGCTGC
>CAYNZH010000021.1:32295-33381 GCA_964401685.1 uncultured Sphingobacteriaceae bacterium | reverse complement strand
GGTTCAGCCACACTAAAGAAAAACGCGGTGATCGTTTCAGCCCTCATTTTGATAGGCGTGACAGTGTTATATATCTTTATCAACTTTCAGGTCACCTCGTTAATTTTCCGAAGTGGGACACCGCTTCCAATCGGCCCGGTGAGTACGTTTGTAGACAATCAGTGGGTACGAATAAGTTTTCCCCATGAAGAAATCATAGGCATCACGTCGATAATCGCTCTGGCATTACTCATATGGACTACAGCATTTTTCAAATTAAAAGAAAAGGAAATCTAAATGGAATTTAGAAACAATGAAGCTATATATGTTCAAATTGCTCATCATATAAGTGAACAGATTTTACTGGGGAAGTGGGCTGTTAATGACAAGATTCCATCGGTTCGTGAGACTGCCGCAGCACTGGAGGTCAATCCCAATACGGTGATGCGCAGCTACGATCAATTGCAGCAGGCCGAAATTATCTTCAATAAAAGGGGTATTGGCTTCTTTGTGAGTCCGGATGCGCATCAATTAATTCTGAAACAGCAACGGGAAGACTTTCTACAAAAAGAGTTACCCATTTTGTTCCGAAAGATGTACATCCTGGAAATCCGTCCGGAGGACATTCAAAAACGGTATAACGCGTACATTGACCATACATATAAAACAAATAAAGATGAAAACGAGCAATAAACTACTGATCTTAACGGGCGTCCTGCTGCTGTCGTCCATATTTATCAGCGCCTTTGGGTTGCAGCACAAACTCATAAATGGAGACTACACCCTTTGGAATCATACGACACATGCATTCAACATCAACAATGAACGGCAACAGATAGCGCTGGATTCCGGCATCTCGGAAGTATTGTTGCATGGACCGCTATCCGGACTGGATATCCACATTCAATACGATACCGTCAACTATGCGGATCTCACAAAGGACCTCCCCGTTTCAATCTCGCAGGAAGGCGAAACTTTGCGCATCACATATAATGAAGAAACTCCCGATCTGGACTCTTTGCAGGCTTTAGCCATAAAAACCGGCAGCATCACTATTCATCTCCGTGATTTGAAACGCCTGTCCAACGAAGGAACTGCATACACGGA
>CAYNZH010000021.1:0-32195 GCA_964401685.1 uncultured Sphingobacteriaceae bacterium | reverse complement strand
CTATTCATCTCCGTGATTTGAAACGCCTGTCCAACGAAGGAACTGCATACACGGAGGAAAGAACCAACTTCAACACCACTCGGTTCATGACCGTGTATTACGGTTACAACATCTTGGTCGAAGGATTCCAAAAAGATCGTTTACAGGTCGAGATGCTGAATGCGGGAAGTATAAAATTCAAAGACTTAAATGTCAATTCCATGGAGCTTGTCATGGACGGACAAGCAAAAGCTGCTATTGACCACACCAACCACTTTAACCAAGTCCTTTCTATCAAAGGCACAGATTGGACAAAATTTGAGCTGAGCCAAGCACATACGGGTACGTTGCAGACAGATTTACAAAGTCATGCTACGGTCAGTATTAAAGGAAATGAATAATTCACCGAGGGCCCTGCCCTTAAGGAGCGGGCGTCGAAAAATCATTGTACAACACTCAAACTATACGAGGGTTGTACAATGATCTTCTGTACACGACTGATATACAGGCGTTTCTTGGAAAGCAACTTTTCACTTAAAGTAAAGACAAAAAACGCACCTTACCTGTCCAGAAAACGATTTTATTGCAGACGGATCAGCGATTGTACGAGTTCCCCACGCAGCGCCACGGACAGGGACGAATCCTCGATCATCCGCTTCATGCGACCGACAATCTCGTCTCTTTTGACCGAATGATTGAACCAGCCCAGCGCTTCAGCTAGAATTACCCTCAATTCCTCGGGTTGGCTTTTGTCCTCCATCAAGGATAAGTAGGAGCCGACGCGGTCGTGATAATTATAGTTTCTGATACTTCGGGCCTGCATTAAGCGTTCCTCAAGATCGGTTTCGGCATTCATCAGATCGCTAAAGCCTCGCTCGAAATACGACTGGACTGCTAGCGATTCTTTTAGTTCGGCTATTTCCTTCTCTTTTTCTACCCTATCGCTCTGCGCTAAAGCAACGATCATTGCTTCTTTGAACTTTTCCTTAGCAAATACCTGAAATCTTGATTCCAGATTATAAAGTACTCTCATTCGGGATTTGTCTTCCACATACACCCGAGCCATCACGGGCAACAACGAATCATCGCCTATCTTGGCCGCATAAATAGCAGATTGCCTGGCGATCATTTCGTAGTCATCATCCAGGCCTGCTTTCACAGCGTTCAAAAAGTTGGCATCGTTATACATGCTCAAAACGTTCAATGCTTGCATGCGCACTGTATGATAAGGCGAATTCGCAAAATATTCCCCCACGACATCAGAAGATACTTGCCCGCTTGCCGCCAGTTGAGCCAGAGCCAATGACTGATAGACGGGGTTGTCTTTAGCCAAGAGGTCTTTCCACAATGCGCCGTTCCCGGCTTCGGAGGAAAGCGCGTGGTTCAAGTCCATACCCGATGGACGGGCAAAGTGAAATGTCGGGTCGCCGATCAGATGGCCTTCCAAGGTCGGGTTTTGGTTGTGCACCCAGCCGAGCCTTACGCCGTAGGACAAAAGACCGGTGAGATCCATTGTCCATTTGTCCTGAAGTACATTTCGGGTATTGCCTTGAGCGGCGATGGTATTACCTTCATTGAAAATGTAGCTTCCGGCAATATAATCGTCCTCATCAAAAGATCCATTATAACAAGCGTCCAGGATGACGTACAGGGGGTTGGTCCGCAAATTTTTCAGATCGTCCGTGCTGATGTATTCGTCTGCCTGGATGGTGCTGTCCTGTAGCCGGGTAGATTCGTCTTCAAGTTTGGCGAAAAAATCGGCGTTCAGCATGTAGCTGGTCATATAGACGTTCTTGAGGGAATCGACGTTCTGGCCGTTGCTTTTCGCGCGGCGCAGGCGATTGTACAGGTCTCTCCGGGTACTTTCCAACAGATCTGCAAGACCTTTATTCTCTGGAGCATATCCGATCAGTTCTTTGGTCGGTGTGCCATGCTTCCGTATGAGCATAAGATCGACCTCTTCTCTCTGCATTTCATCAAACAGCGGGTATTTCATAAACGGATCCATACGAAAATTCAGCTGCCTGAAGTGCTTGTTACTTTGCCCGAGAAATGGAAAATCTTCCCTGTAAGCTTTGACATCGTCTCTCCAGGCAACCATGCATTCAGAATTATAGGCCACCCCTGTGTAGGCGACAAAATGATCCAGCAGGTTGTCGCGCTTGGTTCGGGCGACCTTGTAGAGGTACTCACTGATTGCTTGATAAGGATCACCGCCCCGTCCTTTTGGGTAACGTATGCGGGCCGAATAGATGCTCGGTGAAAGCTCCTGTGGACTGTCTTCCCGCAGTTTGTAATAGTGGACCAAAGAATTGGTCTCATCTTGTTTCAAATAATCGAAGGTGAGGTGAAAATCATCGTAAAACCGGTCCGAGGGGACAGATGACTGCTCAAACGGGAAGGTCTCTTCGTTCATTTTAAACGCCGTAGTCATGTGTTGGGCGTTGCGGATTTTGACAATGGGAATTTCTCCGATAAAAACCACGCCTTCCAGCGATTGGGGGCTCGCATATAGCTTTTCGATCTCGGTTTTGACCTGATCGGGGGTAGTAAAATCAGCAGCCACAATATAGGTAGGCAAACCGTCGGCTTCCACCGCCTGCTTGTAGGCCATGACCGCATCTTTGGTCTGCGCGTAGGTATGCAGGTCGACAATAATGGCAAAAGCCTTGTGATTGCTTTGCAGCGCCGGCTTCACAATCTCAACTTGGGCCATCAACGCACTCAAAGCAAAGAGGTTGATTGCCAGAAACAAAAGTATTTTTTTCATGGGTCTGTTTTTTCTAATTTTACAATACGGTTCCAATACTAAAGGATACACGCTGACGGTCCTGGTACATAAAATCCGAAGTCAGTGTATAATACGTGTTCAGTTTCAAAAAGAGATGCGTGTCATGGGACGCTCTCAACTTGGTATTATAGACTATAGGGAGCTGTACACGGACGTACTCTGCGTTGTAATATGCGGAATTTTTGGCCTCTAGGTCGGTCACGATCAGTGATTGAGGATGACTACCCTTATAGTCATAGTATCCATTCAAATTCTGCGAACCCTGCAATCCGATTCCGACATATAGGCTGGGATCCAAAGCGCCTTCAAAGGACCAGCCCCGATCTAGAGACACCCCGTACCCTATGTTTTCGGAATACATTGCCGAGCTTGGTATCAGATACCGATCGTTCAGCTCATGGTAGTTCATCGATAGCTGAATTCGCCAATCGTGTCCGTGACTGGCTGGTGACAAGAGGACGTAGTCCGCATGCAGGTTTTGGCGGTCATACGTTGACCTTACGCTCCTAAACTGCGCTATCCAGCCCGGGCTTTCCAGGCCACTTTCAAACTGATTGATGTATTCGATGCCTCTGGATGCCGAATTTTCATAGCCGAATCCTACCTTGTGATGCCAGGTTGTCGATTGCTTTTGGAGGGTCAATCCGCCTCCAAGGGTTTCATTTAAAATCGTGCCATCTGTGCGCTGGCTGGTAAAGGTGATGTGAGCATCTTCCACATAGGTTTCATAGGTAGCGTTGACCATAACATCCCAGGCACCTTCAAACAGGTATTGCAATCCACCTCCGAAGGCATCGCCCATGTAATTGGTTGCGTCCTGGCCTGATCCTATACCGGCTACCGATCGTCCCAATCCATAGAGGTTAAAAAATCCTTGGTCATAATAGAAGTTGACATTCGAATTTGTGCTCTCTTCCTTAAAGTTTCGGTAGAGAAGGTTGGCTCCCAGGGAGTGTTTTCCGGATGTAAATACCAAGCCAGGTTTCAACTCCAAGCCGTATTGAAAGTTGTTAGCGCGGATATCCCGTTGTTTTGCTCCACTCACCGCTTCGTAGTCAACGGACAATCCCAGCTGCCAGCGGTCGGCCAAAGGTGTCGCAACCGAAAACCCTAGATGATAATGCTGGTTGATCCAGTCACTGGCGTTCGTGTCAGCAACCATGTAGGGCATGTTTCTCAGTGGATCGATTAGGGATGCGTTATATAGGACATCTTTCTTTTCATTCCTTCCATAGTTGAAGTAGCCTTCGACATAGGTGTTTTTGATGTTCATATTTCCCAATGTTTTCATCGAAAGCAACTGGTCGGATTGGGCCATTTGGGGACGTTTAAAATCACCCCAGACGTTTTCCCATCCCAGTTCCAGAAGGCCTTTCTTGGTTTTGGGATCCTTGAGCAGACCTGCGGCATTTTGAGAATTACCCCAGAGTGCCCATTCTTGTGCATTTCGCTGTACCGTGACATTTTCCTGTTGCGCATGGGTGGGCGTGGCCATGAAACAAACAGCGACCAATGCCAAAGGTATTTTATATAATGACTTCATTTTCAATTCAATATTTTTTTTAATTCAACGAATGACTCCAACTTGGGACACCGGATCCATAAAATCTAAAGGCGGGAACCACCATTCGCTCAAAATCCTCCGTACTGTTATTGGTATCTTGCAATATGGGCGTGCCATCTTCTCTTGTGTCCTTTACTTTCCTGCGGACGCCCAAGGAGTTGTAGGTCGCGCCGACGTACGTCATACCCGCGTCCAAGGTAGAAGCGACACGTTTAGCGGCGATCATATTTTCATTGTGCCCTGCTTCAACCGCATCTATCACGTATTCGAGAGGGATTTTTGCGTAAACTCTGGCCAATGTGCTGCCCAGATCCCGGGTTTGTAGCTGCTTATTATTGACCGGGTCATAGATTTCATCCTCAGGAGCACGGAATATCACATATGCCCCTCCAAAGACCGACGTCAGATACTGGGGGACGGTCCCCTTGGAGCTCGAACCATCAAAAAAGAAGTGAATCATGTCCGGCGCAGGTTGGTCCGGGAAGTTGGCATTCCCCATATTGAACTCAAATTCAGCGGTCGATGCGTCAATCGGAGAGTCAGGACTGTATTGAGGCAACTTGTGGTTGGCTGCAAACTGCGCAATACTTATAGCCTCACCCGGGAGCAGTGGATAGTCCTGTCCGTTTCCGGGAAACTGCCACACACGTTCAGCGTAGACGTATCTGCCATTGTCCTCGGCAGGCCAGGTAGGCAAGTCAGTGCTTGCTGTTGTCGGGGTGAGGTTGGCAAAAAAGATCCCATCCAGGTAGATGACGTCGTCGGAGTTGTTGATAATTTCGTAAAACTGATCCCTAAAGTACCGAGGCGAGCTTCCGGCAAAAAAGATTTCACTGAACGCCAGTTTCCCCACAGAAGACCCTGAAATATCAATTGTGATCGCCTCACCCTGTTGCATAAGCGCCTGATTGACCTTGCTCCCGTTGATGATGTATTGCCGATCTCCCAAGTCCAGCGAACCCGTAATATTGATACTATAGATACCGGGGATCAAACTGTCGATGACATTCACGCCTTCGGTCAGGGTTTTTTCCAGTTTAAAGCCCTCGGTAAAATTTTCAAAAGTGACCGTGAGTCCTTCGGGCGTGGAAATCTCCGACACGACCGGGTTGGCCGTGAGTGCTATCGAAAGATATTGAATATCCTCGACTTTCCTAGCACTTTCCATTTTATCACAGGCGCTGAACATCATCGTGCATGCAATCCCTATTGTTGCTAAATATCTTTTCATTTTTCTATGATCTGTTTAAAGTTTGACACCGACTTTCAATCCGAAATAAAACGGGATATTCCGCTGTCGGTAATTATTCTTGACGCGGTCAGACTGTACAATCTGATAATATCTGAACATATTATTTGCAAAAAACGAGACTTTCACAAACTCTTTGATTTCTTTAGTGACATTGACGTTGAAATTGACCAAAAGCGGATTCGTCTCTTTTATTTCAGTGATCCGGTTTACGGGTCTCAAGAGACTTTTAAATTCGGGTTCATCCATACGGCTTGGATCAAAATCCAATACCTGTCCATTGTGCTTTGAAATATATTTCACAGGAATAGAATCGTTTCCAAACGAGTTCCAGCCCATCTCACTCCAGATAAAGTCAGTAGTAAGGGAGATCACAAAGCCTATGTTCGGAATATTGTGAACGGCCCTGAGCGAGGTCACCAGGGATTGACTATTCGCGACGACCATCCCTTTCTCGTAGAGTCCGATATGCGTTCGGCCAGCCCCGCTTGTCTCGCTGAAACCATCGAAGAACGTATAGTCTGAGGAATAAGATTTCTGGGTGATAAATGCTCCGTTTACACTAAATTCGGTCCGGATCGCCTCTATCCTATTGAAATTCAACTCCATTTCTACGCCTTTCTTGTCCAGCCTAACATGATTATGCGGCATGGTGAACTTGGCCAACGTAGGATTACTTTCATGCAAGGCATAGCGATCAGTCCCGGCTACCCTTCTGTACTCGTCGTATTGTACGGGCATGAAGGAAGTCAACGTTTCACTGATTCCGTAGCCGTTCTTCAAGTTTTCCTCAAAAGCTGTCACATTGAGTGAACCCGCACCAAAACGCAGGTCCAGTCCTACCTCTTTCTTTTCATTCTGGGAAATTTTCAGGTCATCATTCGCAGTGCTAAACACTCTTGTTGTCGTCATGAAATTCTGTTCCTCGGTGGGTATATTGGAGGCCAACTCATTGATGTTGATATAATCAAAGTACGCATCCTCCGGATACATGTGCATCAGACTTGGTGCTTTGGCTAGTAAGCCGTAGCCCCCCCTCACTTGCAACACTCCTGGAATCACATCTACATTGATGTTTACCCGCGGTGAAAGCACGGATTTGTTCTCCGAATACAAGTCATACCGCAGACCGGCAACTACTTGCAGGCGGTTTTTCCCGAGCATGGTAGAAAAATCTTCCTGTACAAACAGACCAAACTGGTTCATGGAAGGAATATCCTTGAAAACTCTCCTCCTAAAGGATGCGTTGGGGTACTCCAGATTCCGATACGGTGGCAGGGTGTCCGAGAAGGTTTTCCCCTCGCCAAAATTCTTATCTAGCTTGAAGTCAGCGCCGATCAACCATTTGTGATCTGTATTGCCGATTCTGTTGAAAAAGTTCCCGACGACCTTCGCAAAGGTATTAAACTCTCTTCCGTCGATGTTATACTGTCCCAGATAGGTGCTGGGCAGATAAATAGCGCGCAAGTGATCTTGGCCGACAGGAATATTTGTCAGCTCGCTACCGTCTTCATCGAAAATCGAAAAACCGGGCCTACCCGATAGTATTGCTCCATCCTGGGTAGTCATCCCGTAGGGCGCATTGGCACTGGTATATTGCCTTTGAAAATATGCGTCTTTCAACGTATACGACGCACTGGCCATATACTCCATATTGGTCAGCCATCTGTTCTGGACACTATATACTCCTCGGGTAGAAAATGCCGTATTCACATCCTTGCCACTCGATTCGGTAAAGGTGATCAAGTCATCTGGATTGATCTCCTGCGTATTCTTGCCTAGGGCAAAACGGATGGACGAGGTACTCTGCAATTTATTGTCAAAAAAACTGTTGCTATACAAGCTATTGGCGCCCAGACGTTGGTAGTACAGGTACGATTGGACGGGATCGTCGGTGTTATGCGCATAGTTCAGATCTATGTTCAACGCCCCTCCCCTTTCTCCGAGTTCAAACCCTCTCAAGGCCGTAAAACTGTACAGGTTGGGGTTGGTATTTGCTTCTACGTACAGATCCTGCCTTCCAGCTTTCTGATGCACGATGACCACCCCGGACCCAATATCACCGTATTGCACACTAGGCACCCCGCGAATGACATCTATGCGCTCTACATTGTGCGTCGGAATGCTCCTGGTATCATACCCTCCATTTGGATTGGCACCGCCGGACATGGATTTAATGTCCGGTCCCGTGACCGAAGACAAGGTTTGTAGATTGGCATTATTGGAAACAGGAACTCCGTCCACAATAATAGATGTGCCAAACGCATTCGTACCGGACACATCCCCGGAAACCGCCCGAATATTGATCTGCTTTGCCCCGGTCAGATCGGGATTTGCTGTGGTATTTCCCGGTATCAAGGCCATCACATCACTCAGGCTGTTGGCCTGCAAGTGCTCGATGGCCGTTTTGCTGATAGACGACGTCGTACCGATGGCATTCACCGGTCTTCGTGCGATGACATCCACTGCCGATACTTTAAAAGTCATGGTCTCCATCACAATCCGCAGCTCTCTGGAAGAAGCATCAGAGGTACGGACGAGCGTATCGACGGTCAATTTTCCCAAGTGCTGCACATTCAGCACCACCTCACCTGGAGGGAGGTTTCTAAACTCAAAAGCACCATTAGCATCCGCCGCCGTCACCATACCAAATCTCGCGATACTCACCGTAGATTGACGAAGGGGGATCAGCCTGCCTTGGTCGTCCCGCTCATACACGACGCCTGCCACAACGCCATCGCTCACCTGCTGCCGCGTCTTGACAGTGGATTCAGGCGCGACGTTCCGGTTCTTCTTTATGACGATCGTGTTGTCAAATAGCGTGTATTCTAAAGGGATATTCTTGAAAATCACATCCAGCGTCTGCTGAAGTGGCGTATTTTCAAAATGATATTCTACTTTTCCAAAGCCCTTGATGTCCGTTTCATTCCAGATCACATTCATTCCTGACTGCTTCTCAAGCTCCTTAAACACATCCTTCAAGTCACTCTTCTTATGAAAAGTGATCTGTTGACTATAACTATTGGCATGGGCCATAAGTAGCAGAGAACAACAAAACCCGATCCCAAGTATCGTGGCTCGCATAAAAAGATCAAGACTGCGTGTTCGGCGCACCTGATGTGAAGTAGGTTTAAACATGGTTGTTTTACTTTTTAACAATTATTCTCTTTTGGTTATTTTCAATCTTAAATTTGACTGTTTCGGTCAATGTCAATATTTTCAGCACTTCCGACAAACTAGCGTCCCGGGAGACGGATCCCCCAAATCGCTCGTCTTTCAGCGACTTTTCTTCGAAAAACACGTCCACGCCGTACCAGCGTGAAATCTCCGCCAAAATATCTTCCAGTCTCATGTCGTCAAAACTGAATAGTCCTCGTAGCCAAGAAATTGCCTGGCTCGCATCCACATCTCGTACCTGGATCTTTGTCGACTGTCCGTCCCAGACACTTTGCTGGTTTGGTGATAGAATCTGAGGCGTCGACTCCGACTTATGCACAGCGACCTGAACGCGGCCCTCCAGCAGCGTCGTGCTTATTTTCGTGTCGATGTCGTAGGCGTTCACATTAAATCGTGTTCCCAACACCTCTGTCGTTTGTCCACCCGATTTCACCATAAAAGGATAGTTTTCATCAACGTGATGCACCTCAAAGTATGCTTCACCCGAAAGCTCGACGACGCGTTCATTCGCAGCGAAACGCTCCGGGTAGGTCAATCGGGAACTCGAATTGAGCCAAACGGCCGATCCGTCCGGTAGTATCACCTGAAATTTTCCTCCTTTAGATGTTTCGACGGTCATCGTCTGCACTTCATCGTCTTTGTCGTTAATCGCGACCAACATGTCTTCGGTATTCCGGCCCAGATAGCTTACGCCATCGGTCGAAACACGAATTCCAGCTTTTTCCGTATTCAGTTCAAAGGTCCTTCCTCCCACTTTCAACACCGCCTGGTTGGCTGACGGCTCATAGTCCACCACAAACTCTACTGCTGGCAAAGGCTCCTCGCTCGCTCCGCCCCCATTATAGATGACTACACTGATAGCGGACAAAATCAACACCGCAGCCGCCGCAGCCACCCGCCAGCGTAGTATCGGTCTCACTTTCTTTTCCGGATACACAAAACGCTGATTTTCTATCCTTGCAAATTGTTCCTCGGTCAAAGGCTCGGCGTTCGGGTTCTCATAGTGCAAATACCAGGACTCAACCAAGCTATTTTCCTCCCTGGAACTTTTACCTTTCCGGTACTTCTCGAAAATTTTCCAAACGCGCTTATGATTCATATTCCGGTCCTATTGGTACTTCTATAACGGGCGAGACGCACCGAGGGGCTACTCCGATCAAAAATAAATCAGAAAAACAGTGTCAAAACAAACTCACCCAATTTTTTCCTTAGCGTTTTCAGCGCTTTCTTAATATGATTTTTTACTGTATGTTCCGACAAGTCAAGCTGTTCGGATATTTCCCTGTTCGTCAAATACTGCATTCGGCTCAACCTGAAAACTTCCTGCATCTTCGGAGGTAATTTAGAAATTTCTGCCTCGATCTGCCTCGACAGCTCACGAATCCGGACCAGTTCATCTGTCTCAGGAGATTCACTTTGATAGAAATTCAAAAATGATTCGATATACTTGGCGCGGACCTCTTCCCGGGAATACCAGTCGATCACTCTGTTACGTACCGAGCGGTACAAATAGGATGACACATGCATAGGCAAGGGAAGCGCGGCTCTTTTTTCCCACAACGTGGCAAACAACTCCTGAACCAAATCAGCGGCCTCATCGAGCGACCCCATCTTCTTATATGCGTGAATAATAAGAATACTTTTATATCGCTCAAACAACTCACCAAAAGCCCCCTCATCGTCATTCTTGACCCTGGCAATCAACTCTCCATCATCGCACGCTTTAAATGTTTTCATGAACTAGGGAGGCAAAACTACGAAAAAAGTCTTCAGCGCTGTAGTGAATATTTTGGATGTCTGGGGGTGTGCGCTGAAGTGAATATTTTTTTAAGGATTTTCATTATCTGTAGTAAATTGATATAAAGCATATTAGAATGAATCATTGTACAATGTTGGGGGAAACTACTGAAAGTCAGCGTTGTTACAAAAGGCCCGCCCAGTATTGTACAATGATTTTTCGTTAAAGCCTTGATTTTCACCACGTTAACCCTAAAATCAACCATTTTGTAACTATCTGATTATCAGGGCTAACGCACACGGTTTTTTAAAGCACATTGCACCAAATCAGAACCGCGAAACAAAATGATAACTTTATTTGTACTATCTAGGAAGGACTATAACTCAGCAACAATATGAAACCTTTCTTGACAGCAGCATTCTTGGCTAGTGCAATACTTTCCTGCGATGGAGTCGATTCAACGGCGAGCCAGACGATCTCAGATACGACAAGCAGCGCTCAGCCAGTGGAAACGAAGAAGCCCAATACAGACTACAAGCCGGCATTCGAGGGGCAGACCCGGGTGGCGGGCGTATCTACAGCGACTCCGTACGAAGCCACTTTGGTGACTCGGGAGCTCAAATCGCCTTGGGGCATTACGGCACTACCGGATGGGCGACTACTTATCGCTGAGAACGAAGGGCATATGCTGATCGTGGATCCCGGGAGCGCAGAAATTAGCGATCCCATCAGAGGTATTCCTGAGGTGGATGACAGAGGCCAGGGTGGATTGCTCGGATTGACACTGGATCCTGATTTTACCTCCAACAGAATGGTTTACTGGGTATTCTCCGAAAGAGTAGAAGGCGGAAACCATACGGCAGTTGCGAAAGGAAGATTAGCAGACGATGAAAAAAGCATAGAAAATGCTCGGGTTCTCTATAGAGCCACTCCGACCTACGATGGCGACAAGCACTATGGGGGGCGAATAATTTTTGATCACGACGGCAACTTGTTTATTAGCATTGGTGAACGGTCCGACAGACAAATCAGGACTCAGGCACAGGATTTGCAGTCAGCCTTGGGCAAAATAATTCGCATTACGACCGACGGAAAACCCGTTGCAGGAAATCCCTTTGAGAACCGCGCAGATGCACGGCCCGAAATATACAGCTACGGACATCGCAACCCACAGGGATTGGCATTCCACCCCGAAACCGGGCAGCTCTGGAGCAATGAATTCGGCCCCCGAGGAGGCGATGAATTGAATTTGATAAAAGCCGGTGCCAACTACGGTTGGCCGGTCATTACCTACGGACTGGAGTACAGCGGCCAAGAGATCGGCAACCCGCCCATTCAGCAAAAAGAGGGGATGGAGCAACCCATCTACTACTGGGATCCCGTGCTTTCACCGAGCGGCATGGCCTTTTACACAGGCGATCGCATTCCCGAATGGAAAAACAGCCTCTTCATCACCGGACTTAACAGTCACCACATTGCCAGAATCGTCATCCAAGACAACAGAGTTGTCGGCGAAGAGCGCATTTTAGAAGGGGAAAATCAACGCTTCCGGGACATCATCCAAGGTGCCGACGGCGCGCTTTACGTCATCACTCAAGCGGGCAGGTTGTACAAGTTAGATTCAATACTTTAGCTCCACATCAAGCTGCCTACCATCCTCCATTGCTTTCTTGTCCAGTCCTGCCCCAACGCCCAGACCGATCGCCATACCGAGGGGAATTCCGAGTGCTAGATAGCCCATATTTCCCAAAGTTGTTCCAAAAACCACGCCGATCGGAATGCCAAATGCGCTCATACCTAGCGCAAGCCAAAGATTGCGGTAATAATTGATTGGCACCAACTTCTGCTCCTTTTCGACCAATTTGACCACCCTGTTCTGAGCTTTTTTGATCATTTTGATCATCTCCTTATCCTCTAGAACGTTTGAGTTCAGGTCAGCAATTTCCCGATTAATAAGTACCACAACGTCGTCATGCAATGGCCTCTTACTCAGTTCACCAGTCAGTCGTACAAACTGCGAGTAAACTTCTGCCAACTTGCTATCTTGTTGAATTTCCGGCCGTGAATTCAGTTCGGTTATTTCCATAAGATTTAAATTCACAAAGTTATCGATGATTCAAATATAGGAAATTTGTCCCTCCTCATTGCTTATCAGAAAGAAAGTTTTTAATTTTACACTCGTGGGAAAGCAGAAAAGTGAATATGTAAAGCCAAAACTAACATTGACCGACCGGATTATTGAATTCCTGGGTTACCTGATGCTGATCGCAACATGGGTGTTTACCCTAGTCGTTTACGGGACACTGCCAGAGACGATCCCAACGCATTATAATCTTAGTGGCGAGGCAGATGCCTTTGGCAATAAATCAGCTATTATCACGCTACCGGTAGTCGGCACCCTTACTTTTGTACTTCTCACTGTGTTGAAAAATTATCCCTCTTCTGCAAGCCGCCTTTTGCGCATGGTGAAGCTGTTTATCGTGTTGATATTCGGACTGATCGTGCTGGAGACCGTGCGCGTCAGTCGAGGGGAAGCAGAGGGTCTTAGCGTGTGGATTCTACCTTTAACTATCTGCGGACTGATCGTCATGCCCATAATATACGTCGTATTCTTCGGAAGAAAAAACGCCAGCGACTCTTGACAGATTGCTAAGTAAGCTATCAGGGTTGTACAATGTTTTCTTGCCATGCATTGATATTCAACAAACTACAAAAGAGACGATTCCTGCGCGAAATATTCTATTTTTAATGCGCCCACCAAAAACATTTTGTTCACAGCAGACGTTGTAAAAAAAAACACCCATATGCTGACAGAATCGCGCACCCCAATTTTATTGGAAGGATTAAAAAGAGTTATCATTACGGAGGTCAACCCTTCGGTCGCAGGGGGAAAATATCCGGCAAAAGGAACCGTTCATTCGCCTATAGTTTTCAGCGCAGGAATTTTCGCCGACGGACATGCCGTGTTATATGCAAAGGTGCAGGTAAAGGCTCCAGGACAAAAGAAATGGCAGGAGCTGGAGATGAAATTGATGGGAAATGACATTTGGGAGGCCACACTAGTCCCTGAAGCCGTCGGCATGTTGGAATTTAGAATACAGGCATGGATGAGTGACATTGCAACCTGGGAAGACAGTTTTACCAAACTGGAAAGTGCAGGAGCCGATACCTCGATCGAGCAGCTCAAAGGCCTTGAAATCCTTCAGAACCTCCTCAAAGAAAATCCAGACGCAAAGCTCAAGCGCGAAATCCAAACCCTTCTGTCCGCGCATGAGGCAACAGGCGTAAAGATCCAGGATATCCCAAGTGCACTAAGGCAAAAACTAAAAGAAGTCGCCCCCAAGGACGCGACAAGCACATCCCCAACCTTCCAGATAGCAGTACAAAGGCAAAAAGCCGGTTTCAGCACCTGGTACGAGTTATTTCCCCGCAGTTGCGCACCCGAACCCGGCCAGCACGGAACCCTCAAAGACGTCATAAAGACCTTACCCAGGATTTCAGAAGCAGGGTTTGACGTACTTTATCTGCCCCCCATCCATCCCATCGGAAAGACCAAACGCAAAGGAAAAAACAATAGTCTGACAGCCACTACCGAAGATCCAGGATCGCCCTGGGCTATCGGGAACGAAGAAGGCGGACATAAATCCATTCACAAGCAACTGGGCACCTTCACGGACTTCAAGCAACTGATGAAAGAGGCCAAAAAGCACAAAATTGAAATTGCGCTAGACATCGCCTTTCAGTGTTCCCCCGACCATCCCTATGTCAAAGAACACCCCGAGTGGTTTAGCTGGCGTCCCGACGGAACGGTCCAATTCGCCGAAAACCCACCAAAAAAATACGAAGACATACTTCCTTTTGATTTCGCCTCCCCAGAATGGGCATCCCTTTGGCAGGAATTATTGAGCATCTTTACATTTTGGATCGATAAGGGGGTGAAGATATTCAGAGTAGACAATCCGCATACCAAATCCCTGCGCTTTTGGGAATGGCTAACTGCCGAGCTGTGGAAAAAAGATCCAGATGTACTATTGCTGGCCGAAGCGTTTACACGACCGCGTGTGATGGAGCATTTAGCGATGATCGGGTTCACCCAATCGTACACCTATTTCACCTGGAGAAACACCAAACAAGAGCTAGAAATGTACCTTAGAGAGCTGACTAAAGGGCCCAAGCGAAACTTTTTCAGACCAAACTTCTGGCCCAATACGCCGGACATTTTACCCCCACACTTGGTCGAAGGAGGTGAAAACGCGCATATCATCCGCTTTCTGCTGGCCGCAACCCTGTCTTCCAATTATGGAATATATGGACCTGTATTTGAAAGGGCCGTGAATACCTCTGCAAGCGCGAAAGAAGAATACATCGACAATGAAAAGTACGAAATAAAGCACTGGCCGCCAATGGCAGATACGAGAATTTGGACTGTTATCAAGCAAACCAATCGTCTCAGGAACAAGTTCAGCGCGTTGCAGCAGACCAACAATATCGAATTTTTGGAAACTACCAACGATCAGCTCATTGCCTTTGTCAAAATCGACCAGCATACACGCGAGCATCTAATTATTATCATCAATCTGGATCCCAAACATGAGCAAAGTGGATGGGTCGCCTTTGACCAGAACGTTTCCAGGAGGCTTTTCGGAGACACTTTCCAAGTGGCCGATCAGTTAAATCAGGAAACTTACACCTGGGACAACCATCGCAACTACGTCGTATTGGATCCCCATACAAAACCCGCGCATATTTTTACTGTTGAGAGCTAAACACACGTTATGGAACAAAACGATATCTACTGGTACAAGGACGCCGTTATCTACGAGTTGCACTTGAAAGCTTTCGCAGACAGTAATGCGGACGGCATCGGAGACCTGCAAGGCTTAATCGGGAAACTGGACTATTTAAAGGATTTGGGGATCACGGCCATCTGGCTACTGCCCTTTTATCCCTCCCCCCTGCGTGACGATGGCTATGACATCGCGGATTATTACAGCGTCAATCCCGCTTATGGCACTATTGAAGACTTTAAGGAATTTTTGCAGCAGGCGCATGCCCGAGGGCTGAAAGTGATCACCGAGCTGGTTATCAACCACACCTCGGATCAGCATCCCTGGTTTCAAAGAGCCAGGACCGCAGAAAAAGGAAGCAAAGAAAGGGATTATTATGTCTGGTCGGACGACCCGGAAAAGTACAAGGATGTACGCATCATCTTTCAGGATTACGAAACGAGCAACTGGACCTGGGATCCGGTGGCCAACCAGTATTATTGGCACCGTTTTTTTCACCATCAGCCCGATTTGAATTTTGACAATCCGGACGTGCAGGAAGAAGTATTTAAGGTATTGGATTTTTGGTGCGAGCTGGGCGTTGACGGCTTTCGCCTGGACGCTGTACCCTACCTTTTTGAGAGAGAAGGCACCAATGGGGAAAATCTCCCGGAGACACACGCCTTCCTGAAACGGCTGAGAGCGCGGGTAGATGCGCACTATCCGGGGACGTTGCTCTTGGCAGAGGCCAATATGTGGCCCGAGGATGCCGCAGCGTACTTTGGCGATGGGGACGAATGCCAGATGAACTACCACTTTCCGATCATGCCCCGGATGTTCATGGCCATGCAGATGGAGGACCGCTATCCGATCACGGATATTTTCGATCAGACACCGGAAATACCCGAATCCTGCCAGTGGGCGATCTTCCTGCGCAATCACGATGAGTTGACGCTGGAAATGGTGACCGACGAAGAGCGCGACTATATGTACAAAGTATACGTCAACGATCCGAAAGCCCGCATCAACCTCGGCATCCGTCAGCGGCTGGCACCCCTGATGCAGAACAACCGCCGGAAGATCGAGCTGATCAATTCGCTGCTGTTTTCACTGCCCGGGACTCCGGTCATCTATTATGGAGACGAAATCGGCATGGGCGACAATTTCTATCTCGGCGACCGGGACGGCGTGCGTACACCCATGCAGTGGTCCTCCAACCGCAATGCGGGCTTCTCCCAGGCCATGCCCCACAAGATGTACCTTCCTCTGATTTTGGATCAGGATTATCACTACGAATCCGTCAATGTGGAAATGCAAGCCGCAAACACTTCTTCCCTGCTGTGGTACATGCGACGGCTCATCGACATGCGCAAAAAACATCCCGCGTTTGGCCGCGGCGACTTCAAGATCCATTTCGTCGACAACGCCAAAATCTTGGCATTCACCCGCACGTACAAACAGGAAACAATCCTCGTTGTCGTCAACCTTTCTCGCTATCCACAGCCCGCGGAAATAGATTTAAAGGCTTTTGAGGGCTACCAGCCGGTGGAATTGCAGAGCAGGAATAAATTTCCGGTCATCAAAGACGCCCGCTACTTTCTTTCCCTCGGAGGATACGATTTTCAATGGTTTTCCCTGGTAAATATTGCCTTAGGCGTTGACCAGGAAAAACACCCATCCAATTACCAGCTTCAAGGCTTGGATGACATCTGGAATGGCAACTTTAGAAAAACATTCCTGGAAAATATCCTGCCCGAATGGCTCAAAAACGTCCGTTGGTTTGGCGGCAAGAATAGGGACATCCGGGACATCGAAATCGAGGGAAAGGTGCCGGTACGTCTGAGTGACGACGAAGAGATCATCTGGGTGCTGTTGAAAGTAAATTATTTCTATGGCTTGCCTGAGATTTACCAGCTCCCTTTGATTTTCGTACCCAAAGAAAATGAGGAGTTTCTCAAAGGAAATCCCCAAAGCGTCCTCAGCGCTATCAAGTTGGGAGAACGGGAAGGATTCCTTTGCGATGCGCTTTTTGATCAGCGTCTGCATGCGTATATTTTGAGGCAACTGTCCAAGGCGACCTCTCCTACGCACAGCCAAATTGTGTATCAAAGCACGGAAAGCTTACAATCCTTGCTCGCAGATACCGAAGAACTGGCGTCCAGGGTACTAAATGCAGAGCAGAGCAACACCTCTATTGTGTATGGGAACAAGCTCTACCTGAAATTTTACCGTAAAGTGGACTACGACATCAACCCCGACGAGGAAATGACACGCTTCCTCACCGAGGAGCAAATGTTCAGGCATGCACCCCAGTTTTTAGGGAGTATAGATCTCAATTCACAAAAAGGGAAAATAACGCTGGCAATGATGCAGGAAATGGTGGAGAATTCCGGTGATGCCTGGCAAAACATGCTGGAGAAGTTAGATCTCTTCAATGAGCTCATCCTTGCAACCGAAGACCTACAGCCTCCTCAGTACTATGGAACCGCTACCAAACCCTGCAAATACGAAGACCTCCCCGATCACATCAAGGCGCTTTTCAATACCAGCGTCGCGCGGCAGGCGGAGCTCATCGGCGAGCGGACAGCGGAGATGCATCTACTTCTGGCCTCTGCAACGCACGCGCCAGATTTCAAACCAGAGCCCTACACCCTGCATTATCAGCGATCCATCTATTCCTCGCTGAGCACGTTGGTCCGGGAGTCCTTTGAAAATTTGGAAAAACATATTCATAGTTTGCCGGACGATGTTCAACAAGCGGCGCGAAAGGTTCTGGAGATGAAAGGAACCATCCTTCAATCCATGAAAGTGGTCTACGATCACAAAATGGAGCTTTTAAAGATCAGGATTCATGGGGATTACCATTTGGGGCAAATACTATTTACCGGCAAGGATTTGATGATTCTGGATTTCGAAGGCGAACCCGCCAAACGCTATAGCGAAAGGCGACTAAAATTTTCAGCCCTCAAGGATGTCGCAGGCATGATCCGATCCTTTCATTATGCCGCATTTGCCAGCCTTTTCCTCGATGGTCACACCCGGGAAGGCGATATCCAACAATTGATCCCGTACTCGGAAATGTGGAGCTATTATATGTCAGGTTTTTTCTTGAGGGCCTATCTGGAAAAAGTACAGGGAAGTGCATTGATCCCAGATGCCGAAGAAGATATAGAGACTCTGATTCATATTTTTTTGCTGTCCAAAGCATTTTACGAGCTCAACTACGAACTGAACAATCGTCCCGACTGGGTGATGATCCCCCTGAAAGGCATTTTAAGCATTTTTAAAAATGAATCGAGAAATATCGAGTGTGAGAGCTAACATATCCATAGAAGCAGCACATTGCAGCCTCTTCTCCGACTTTGACGTCCGCTTGTTTCAGAGTGGCAGGCACTACATGTTATACAAGCATTTCGGCGCGCATCGGGTGACTTTTAACGGCGTCGACGGCGTATATTTTGCCGTGTGGGCACCGGCAGCAGACCATGTCGCTGTTATCGGTGATTTCAATTATTGGAACAAAGCCGAAAATCCCATGAGCCCACGCTGGGATGAAAGCGGCATCTGGGAGACCTTCATACCGGGTATTGCGCTCGGTACGGCTTATAAATTCCATATACGCAACCCATCCGGCTTTGAGGCAGAAAAAGCGGATCCCTTTGGCTTCCTGATGGAAACGCCGCCCAATACCGCGTCAAGGGTCACGAGATCCCAATTCAAATGGACAGACAAGCGCTGGACAAACAGTCGCAAGAAAACACCTGTAGCCCAGAAACCTATCAGTGTCTATGAGGTCCATCTAGGCTCCTGGCGCCGGATACCCGAAGAGGGAAATCGCTGGCTGAGCTACCGCGAGTTGGCGGCTCAACTTCCTCAGTACGTCGCAGACATGGGATTTACACACGTAGAGCTGATGCCCATCATGGAGCATCCCTTCTTCGGATCCTGGGGCTATCAGCAAACAGGCTATTTCGCCCCTTCCGCCCGGTTTGGGAGTCCTGACGACCTGAAATTCCTGATCAATGAGCTGCATAAATTTAAAATTGGGGTCATCCTGGATTGGGTTCCTTCTCATTTTCCCGACGATAGCCATGGTTTGGGATTTTTTGACGGCACCCATTTATACGAACACGCTGACCCCAGAGAAGGCTATCACCCGGATTGGAAAAGCAACATCTTTAATTACGGGCGCCATGAAGTGAAATCCTTCCTCATCTCCAATGCGCTTTATTGGTTGGAAGAGTTTCATATCGACGGCTTTCGGGTTGACGCTGTGGCTTCCATGCTCTATCGCGATTACTCGAGAAATCCAGGCGAGTGGATACCCAATAAATATGGGGGAAGGGAAAATCTGGAAGCTATCGCCTTCCTACAGGAATTCAACAGCGCGGTACACCATCACTTCCCCGATACCTTTACCGTGGCGGAAGAGTCCACCGCCTTCCCGGGAGTTACCCGCAGCGTGACCGACGGTGGCTTGGGCTTTGATTTCAAGTGGATGATGGGCTGGATGCACGACACCCTCTCTTATTTCAGAAAGGATCCTATCCACCGCTCGTATCACCAGAATCAGTGGACCTTCAGCTTGAACTATGCCTTTTCCGAACGGTTCATCCTTCCGCTGTCCCATGACGAATCCGTACATGGTAAAGGCTCCCTGATCAATAAAATGCCCGGTGACGAATGGCAGAAAATGGCAAATCTCAGGCTATTGTATGGGTATATGTACGGTCATCCCGGTGGAAAGCTATTGTTCATGGGAGGCGAATTTGCACAATACAACGAATGGCACCATGATGGCAGCCTCGACTGGCATTTGCTGCAGCAGTCCTTCCACCAAGAAATGCAACGATTGATCAGGGATTTAAACCAGCTTTACACGTCATCGCCCGCCCTGTATGAAAATGGCTATGCTGCAGAAGGATTTGAATGGATTGATTTCAATGACGCAAGCAACAGCGTCCTTTGCTGGATCAGGAAAAGCAAAAAGCCCGAGGACTACCTGGTATTCATTGCCAATGCCACGCCAACTGTTCTGCATGACTACCGGCTAGGCATCGACGAGATACAGACTTTCACCGAGATTTTCAATACGGACCACTATGGCGGTGGGCATATCGGAAACAATTCCCCTATCGTATCTGAGAACAGTCCCTTACATGGACGAGCCTGCTCGCTGACCTTGACCCTTCCGCCTCTGGCGCTCATTGTCCTGAAACCCGAAAGACACAAGGCGCGATGATCACCTGTTGTACATGTTCACCCACGCAGCGAGACGTTCTTGTATAGGCGGGGTTCCATCCAGATCCCCGACCAGCCGCCACACCCAGTTGTCTTCGACGGTTGCGGGTGTGTTTATCCGGCTAGATTCGCCCAAGCCCAGAACATCCTGCAGTGGGATGATTACGGTTTGGGCGACGGAACGGTACGCGATCTCGATGAGCGCATCCCCGACGTTGTCCCCATCGACCTCATAGCCGGCGTATTGGCTTAGTTTACGTCTGGCGTGCTGGTCCAGATCACGATACCAGCCGACGGTCGTGTTATTGTCGTGCGTGCCCGTATAAGCGATCGTTTCCGGGACAAAATTATGGGGCAGATCCCGGCTTGCCGCATCATAATTTTCAAAGCCAAACTGCAGCACCCGCATTCCCGGCAATTTTAGTTCGCGGCGAAAACTATATACCGCCTCGTGAATATCACCCAGATCCTCGGCAATAAAGGGCATTGCGGGAAGCACCTCGGCCATCCGTGCAAACAACTTATGCTTTGGACCATCCTTCCACTTTCCTTCTTTGGCAGATTTCTCACCTGCCGGGACTTCCCAATAATCATAAAAAGCGCGGAAGTGATCCAGCCGCAGGAGGTGGTACAGCTCCGTATTTCTTTGCACTCGCTCGATCCACCAGCGATATTGCTCCTTTTCCAGCGCCTCCCAGTCATAGGTGGGCATCCCCCACAATTGACCATCCTCATTGAAATAATCAGGGGGTACACCCGCAGAAAACGTACAATCACCCTGATCATCCACGGAAAACAAATGTCGGTTTACCCAGACATCTGCCGAGTCCGCACTCATGTAAAAGGGCAGGTCACCGATCAGCCCGATATTTAGTTGCTCGCAGTATAGCTTTAGTTCTTGCCACTGCTTCGCGCAGATAAACTGCAACCATTGCTGGTAGGCGAGTTCCTCCGGATTATTGTTTTCCAGCTCGCTCAGGGCCGCTGGCTCCCTGTCTCTGAGGGGTTTCGGCCATTCATACCACGCCTGATCCCCATATTTCCCCTTCGCCACCACATACAGGGAATAGGGCCGCAGCCAGTGATGCTGCTTGCAAAACACCTCAAATTCATGCTTCAATTTGTAAAAACTCCCTTCCGAAAACCTCCTCCATGCTTTTCTCAAGAGCTCCTGCTTTAGGTGCCTCGCGCCCGCATAGTCTACCTCCTCCCGCATGGGGAGACGTGCATTGTCCACCTCCTGAGGCGTCAGCAAGCCCAGGGTGGCGAGCTTTACAGGATCTATGTACAGCGGCTCAAGGGCAAACGTAGACGAGCCCGCATAGGGTGAGTAGGCATTCGATTTCGACACAGGGTTTAGCGGGAGTATTTGCCAGTATTTTTGTCCCGAGGCCGCAAGGAAATCCGCAAAGGCTACAGCTTCCTGGCCCAGTCCACCGATTCCGAAATCTGATTTCAACGAAAAGATAGGGAGCAAAATTCCAGCGGCTCGCTCCCGCGGGACCGGTATTGATTCCAGGACCGCAATGGGAAAATCCCTTAACAATGTTTTTAGCTCCCACGTCCCTTTCTCAATGACTTCACCCGTAAAAATATGCCGCCATTTTGCCGGGGCCTCTAGCCTCAAGGCCAGGGTTGCAGGTTCCTGATCGGGCGACCATCCGCCTTTTGGCAGGATGACGACGACCTCCTTTCCCTTGTACGATCTTGCAAACGCGATATATCGGTTCGATCCATTGGTAGCCAGCGGCTTGTAAGCGCCCTGCCTAAAGAGGTCCGGGTTTTCTTTCCGCAACAGCAAGAGCTTATGCAAGACGAACATTTTTACCCTCCCGTCCGCCCCCTTGCTGAGCAGGTCGGCCAGGTTGGTGGTACCGCCCGCCATTTCCTCCAGAAAAGCAAGCCGTTTTTCATAGTCTACCTCACGCCTGTTGTCCGGATCCACAAAGCTCAGATCCCACAATTCCGTGCCTTGGTAGGTGTCCGGGATTCCCGGGCACATACATTTCAACGCTAGCTGAGCCAGGGAATTGGCAATGATCTGCTGTTCCCACTCCTTGAGGAGCTTTCGCATCGCTTTACCCACCGAACTTTCCCGATCGGCGATTCGCACGGCTAGGCGAGAGAGCGCATCTTCGTGGCGTTCATTCGGCTTGTCCCAGCTGCTCTGCAGCTTAGCTTCTCGGGCTGCTTTCACCAGATATTCTTTGACCCGGGCCCCAAAGGAGCTTTCATCGCTAAAAGGTACGGCCCCGAACAGTGTTTGCAGGACAAAATACTGCTCCGCCCTGGACAGATCGCCTGCGTTTCCCGCTTCCTGCGCCATCCACCGCCTGATTTCTCGCAGCCATCTATCCGGCATAAAACTCAGCAGGTGCAGCCGGGCCCGCACATCTTCCCCGCGCTTGGTGTCATGGGTCGCAGTGGCGTTTAGCGAATAGGGAAAATACCGCTGTCTTTCGCGCATTCGCTGATGAAAATCCGCAGTGGGCATACCAAAGGTCTGCAGATCATCTCCGACTTCATTATGGCCGATGAATCGAAAATAACGGTACATCAAGGTATCCTCCATACCTTTTGCCATCAGCGGGCCAGTAATCTGCATGCACCGTCTCCAAAAATGAAGGCGTTTCCGCGCACCATCCACATCCTCTCCGTCACAAGGCTCGACAAAACACCGCTCAAAAAATGCCAGTGTCTGCGCGGCCACTGTTTTTTCCTCGCCTATCCTTTTGGTCAACGCCAGAAAGTTCGCTGCATCTTCCCCGCGAAGGGGCATACGTTCCGGATAAAACCGGTACACAGGACAATAAACCAGCACAGCAGCAATGATCGCGCTGAAATCTTCCTTCTCCGTCTGCGTGAAATGACGTGCCGGCGTCAGGGCCAGAAAAAGATCAAGCAGATTTTGCCATTCGCCCCGCATATGTTCAGCTAAAATCTGCCTTTTAGCGTCTATGAGCATATGATCTACATCCTCGCCTTCGCCAATGACTTCCCGGTAAAACACATCGAAATCGCGCTTCGCTTCGTGATCGGTGAGCACTTTATTGACCAGCGTCATAAAGTCATAGCCCGATGTCCCTTCCACCGGCCAGTCACTGGCAAGTGGCTCGTTGAATTCCAGTATTTTTTCGACGATGATATACACCTCATGTCCGACCAGCACCCGCAGTTTATGCAGGTATGCTGCCGGGTCATAAAGGCCATCCACATGATCTATTCGGATCCCCTGGACGATATCTTCCTCGACCAGGCGGACCAGCAGCTTGTGGTACGCATGAAAAACTTCATCGTGTTGCATATTCATGCATATCAGGCCATTCACGGTGAAAAACCGGCGGTAATTGATACTGTGATTGGTTTCCTCCCAGGAACACAGGCGATAATGCTGCCTATCCACTATGGCTTTCAGAAACCCAACATCACGGTTGAGCGTTGCGATACCCTCCGCTTCCCGTGCCTGAATAGCCTCTACAGTCTCCTGATTCAGTGGAAATTCGTTGTCAAAGTACCTCATCCTGAAGCCTCCATTTTTCACCACGATGGACAGCTCCCCGTCAGTCAAGGCCTCGTCCAAGGGCTTTCCCAAAAAGGGCGCCATGAGCCGTTCATCGGGCTGGAGATCAAAATAAGTGACGTATTCAGAGTCTGCGCCTTTCTCCAGGACATCCGCTAGCCACTTGTTCTCGGAAGAGAACGCCATATGGTTGGGTACAAAATCCTGCAACCAGCCCATCCCCAGGCTTTTCAGTCGCCGGGATATTTCTTTCAACTGCTCATAGGTTCCCAACTCAGGATTGATCTGGTTTGGATCCAAGCCATCATATCCGTGCAGAGACCCGGGAATCGCGGCAAAAATCGGCGAGGCATAGATCGTTTTCACGCCTAGTTGATGCAGATAGGGGATGATCTTTTCCAGATCTGAAAAGGTAAAATCCTTATGGAATTGGATGCGATAGGTACAATCAGGCTGATACATGGCGATTGGCTAATAAAACGGCGGATTCGGGTTCAAGCGTTATCTGGCTGGTGTACTCGGCATCATGCATATCCCGAGGCCCCTCCCAGATCGTGTCGGACGACGCCAGCAAAAGTCTTTTGGGTATCGTTTCATCCTTTAGCTGACAGGTCCTTTTTTCTTTTGAAAAATTGAAAAGGCAATAGATATGTTCTTCTTTCAGGGATCGGTCTAGCATTAAAACGCCCAGCGCTTCATCAAAGGATACAGCTACAGCGGACCGGTCATAGTTTGAAAGCGGCGGCTCGGTTTTCCGCAAGACGATCAGATACCGATAAAACTCGAGCAGGGTCGCATGCTGACCCGTTGCCCGCTCCTCCCAGTCCAATTGCGCGCTACGGAAAGTCTCCATAGCATGCGGTACAGGAGGATTACCACTGGTCTGAAAGTGCGCAAACTCTTCTTTTCGACCATCCACAATAGCCGAAAGTAGCCTTTCATCGGAAAAATCCACAAAGTAGGGAAAGGGCGATCCAGCCCCCCACTCCTCACCCATAAATAAAAGCGGCACATATGGGCTGGTCAAAACTACAGTGGCAATCAGTTTCTGCATTTCAAAACTCACCAGGTGCGAAAGGCGCTCACCCTTCATCCGATTGCCGACCTGATCATGGTTTTGGGCAAATACGACGAAACGATCTCCGGGGACATCCCGAGTGGACACCCCAAAGCGGCGGTGCCGGTGATGCGAATACTGACCCGTATACACATACGCATCTTGGTAGGATTTGGCCAAGTCCCCAAGACCGTTAAAGTCTGCATAGTAGCCCTGGCGTTCCTGGCCAGTAGCCACCCGCAGGGCATGATGAAACTCATCGCACCACTGCGCATCGACGCCAAATCCGCCTTTTGTCTTGTCCTCCACATAGCGAATATCATTCAGATCGATTTCGGCAATCAAATATTTGCTATCCGCGTAGTGCTTATTATGGGCTTCCACCAGATCGGATAGTTCCCGGACAATGTGCGTAGCCCCAAAGTCTTTGATCGCATGGACCGCATCAAGCCTTAGCGCATCCACATGAAAATCACGGAGCCACATCAGCGCATTTTCCAGAAAATAGTGCCGGACCGGATCACAGTATGCATCGTCAAAATTCATTGCCTTGCCCCAAGGCGTTTTGTATTTGTCCGTAAAATACGGGCCAAACTCCGCAAAAACATTCCCTTCCGGGCCGAGATGATTGTATACCACGTCCAATATCACCGCGATTCCTTTCCGGTGGCAGGCATCGACCAGCTGCTGAAAGGCAAGCGGCCCGCCATAGCTATTTTGGGCTGCAAAGGGAAAAACACCGTCATATCCCCAGTTCCGCGCACCAGAAAACTGCGCAATAGGCATGATCTCTATAGCCGTGACGCCCAGATCTTTCAGATCATCCAGATGCTTGATGACGCCCGCGAAATCACCTTCTTTGCTGAAGGTTCCCACGTGGAGCTCATAAATGATGTACGTCCCCAGGGCAGGGTTCTGCCATTTTTTGTCAGTCCACGTGTAGCTATCCAGATCCACAGCCTGTGCCGGTCCGAAAACCCCCTGAGGTAGGGATGTCGCTGCTGGGTCAGGCAATTTATCCCCACCGTCCGCAAAGAAAAAATACAAGTCTCCGGGACTTATTTTCGAGGTCCTTAGCTGCCAGTAGCCTTCATCGGCGGACTCGAGCGCCAAATCCACCCCTTGCGTTTCATTGGACAAGAACATTTTTTTGGCCTCGGGTGCCCACACCCGGACCACAGCCTCCTCGCCGCTGAACGTAACGCCTAACGTCCGCTGATGTATACTCGATGCGTTCATGGTTTCAGACTTTTACCATAGAATGCTTCAATAAGACCACAGACCGTCCCGCTGCCTGTATGGTGTCCGTGTGCTTAAAGAACGTCCCCTCCTCGTGCGCCAAGGCGGTATCGACAACACATTCCCACTCATTTCCATATTTTTCCTCCGGAAAGTGATATTCCACCGGTTCATAATGCGCATTGAAGAGAACGTAAAAACTGTCATCCCGGACCTGCTTGCCCTCGGCGTCCGGGTGGTGAATTCCATTGCCATAAAAAAAGATAGCGAGTGACTTCGCAAAATCATGGTTCCAGTTCTCCTCAGACATTTCCCTTCCTTCCGGCAGAAACCAGCCGACATCTTCGATCTCCTGTTCCTTGACTGGTTCACCGCGCAGCCATCTTTTGCGACAAAATACCGGATGGGATTTCCGGATTTGAATGATCTTTTTTGCAAAGGCCAAGAGATCCTCGTCGACGTCCTGCCAGTCAAACCACGAAATCTCGTTGTCCTGGCAGTACGCATTGTTGTTTCCGCCTTGGGTACGTCCAGCCTCGTCCCCTGACACGAGCATGGGCACTCCCTGGGACAAAAACAAGGTCGTCAGAAAGTTGCGGATCTGTTGCTTTCTCAGCGACAGAATCTCCGGATCATCGGTGGGACCTTCCACGCCACAATTCCAGCTCCTGTTATGACTTTCACCGTCATTATTGTCCTCGCCGTTAGCCTCGTTGTGTTTATGATTGTAGGAGACCAGATCCCGCAGAGTAAACCCGTCGTGGGCCGTCACAAAATTGACACTGGACGTCGGATAGCGATCATCTTTATAGAGGTCCGCAGACCCTGTAAATCTGCTGGCAAATTCCGCAAGCATACTATCCGCTCCTCGCCAATAATCCCGCACACAATCCCGGTACATTCCATTCCATTCGGCCCATCCGGGCGGAAAATTACCCACCTGATATCCGCCTTCACCCAGATCCCAGGGCTCCGCGATCAGTTTGACCTGGGAAATCACAGGATCCTGATGGATGATATCAAAGAAGGAACCCAGGCGATCGACATCGTGCAGTTCCCTTGCAAGCGTCGAGGCCAGGTCAAAGCGAAATCCATCCACATGCATCTCCTCTATCCAGTACCTCAGGCTATCCATGATCAGCCGCAGCACATTGGGCTGCACTGCGTTCAAGGTATTCCCCGTGCCGGTGTAATCCATAAAATAGCGCTTATCTTCCTGCAAGCGATAATAGGCAGCATTGTCTATCCCTTTAAAGCTCAGGGTCGGCCCCAGATGGTTGCCCTCTGCGGTATGATTGTACACGACATCCAGGATGACTTCGATCCCCGCTTTATGCAAGGCTTTCACCATCTCCTTAAATTCTACCACTTGTTGTCCCAGCGTGCCTGAGGACGAGTAGCGTACATCCGGCGCAAAAAACCCGATCGTATTGTATCCCCAGTAATTTACCAGTCCCTTTTTAAAAAGGTAGTGGTCCGTGACAAAATGATGGATGGGCATCAGTTCTATGGCTGTGATACCCAAGTCTTTTAAATACGCAATCGTGACGGGATGCCCGATCGCTGCATAACTTCCTCTGATCTCTTCGGGAATCTTCGCATTTAGCTTGGTAAATCCCTTTACATGTGCTTCATAGATGATTGTCTTCTCGTACGGAATCTGCAGCGGCTTGTCGCCCTCCCAGTCAAACGTGTCATCCACGACGATCGACTTCGGCAAATAAGCCGAACTATCGGAATCGCTCATGGTGAGATCCTCGTCGTCACTGTCCAATTCATAGCCAAACAACGAATCGTCCCATTCTATTGTCCCAGACAGCGCCTTGGCCCAAGGATCGATCAACAATTTATTTCCGTTAAAGCGATGCCCATTTTCCGGCTCATAAGCCCCGTGCACCTTATAGCCATACAACTGACCTGCAGTGGCGCCCGGGACAAACACATGCCACACGTTGAAAGTATTGTAAAGGGGTATGACGGCAGACGGCTCGTCGTCGTTCGCATGATCGAATAAATGCAGGTCAACGCCCGTCGCATTCTCCGAAAATATCGCAAAATTCACGCCTTTCTCCTTCAGTGTAGCACCTAACGGAAATGGCGAACTGGTGGCTTTGTCCATGGGATTTCGTGTTTGTGATCCAATTTTATTTTACAACACCGAAATCTTTACTTTGTTTATCGATTTTGTCGCAGCTTTTGGGGAGGTGTGTTTTTGCGGATTTTTTTTGGCGCTTTTTCTGGTTTTATTAATCTACTGGCAATCAATTGTTTGACTGAAAACATTGGACAACCCTGGGAAAAGTGTCGCAGCGCCCATCACTCGAAGGAGTGTTCTACTCCGACTTTAAGACCTTCACGGGTTCAATTCTGGATGCTCGCACAGTTTGGGAAAGAACCGTTAACAGCCCGACAACAGCAACCGAAATAAAGCCAATACTAACATTTAATACACTCAAATCAACTTGAGTACCCATATCCTGTCGCAGTAAATTAGCCCCAAAAAGGCCTGCGGGAATACCTATAAGCCCGGAAAGGAGGAGAAGGAGTCCAAAATTTCCAGTAATCGTCCAGATCAACTTTATATCGCTTGCCCCAAGCACCCTCCGTATACCCAGTTCTTTGGCCCGTGTTTCCACAGAGTAGCTCGCTATACCTAAAATTCCCAGGGAAGCGATTATCATGACAATTAGCGCAAACAGTCCGAAAAAGCTCAGCCTTTCTTTACTGCTTTTACCAATATAATCGTCCTTCAGATTTTGAATATGAGCTGTTTTGTCAGGAAAACGCGAATTCCATAAAGCTTGAATCGCTTTTGTAACCTCCAACTCTGCGTCGGGATTTATTTTTACAGCGAGCGTACCCACTTCTTCGGGTAAATACCGATACACCATGGGAATAGTCTGACCAACGACCTCATCAGGCATAATCCCAATTACCTGCACATACGCGGAGTCCAGCAATAGATCCTGTCCTACCACGAGCCCGGGTTCTTTGGCCAATAGCATTGCGGCAGTTTGATTGACCAAAATGAATTGCTCCGTCCCCTGGGGTAGTTGATTCGGGAAATTTTGACCGGAAATCAAGCGAATGCCTTCCAAATCAATCACTTTCGGATCAATACTTACATAATTTATATCCAAGAGCTTATCTACCGATTTCAGCGTCGCCTTGCCCATTTTCAGCTGTTTATAGTACCAATCAGTGGCCATAGTCGCCTGCACTTGGCTGAGCTGGGCGATTTCGTGCTGCAGATCCCGGTGCTTTTCACCTTTCAGCTCGAGTGTCAAGACATTGGGCGATACTGTCGAGTTGATGATGGAGCTGTTTTTTATCTCGTAGTCGACCAGTGTGACGACCAAGATCATGAGCACTATGGTCACAGAAAACTGCACCACAAGTATACCTTTATAAAAAGCAACACCGCGGAATAGCTTGAAATTTTTCAGTTTGCGCAAAATCTGAATCGGCTGGAAGGCCGACAACAGCCAGGACGGAAACGCGCCGGCGACTAGCCCGGTAAGAATGGCATAGGCAAGCAGACCCAAAATCAAGGTTCCATCCCAGGAAAATCCCACGTGCATGTCGGGAATATAATGCATTAGAATCCGCACCCAAGGCAACGTGAAAATCAAAGCGATCAGCGCAACAACGGTAGATTCAACTAGAAATTGCCCCATAATTTGTCCGCGCGTTGCGCCTATCGTTTTGCGAACACCTACTTCTTGGGCTCGCGAAAATGCCCGCGCCAAGGTCAAACTTATATAATTGAAAGCCGAAAAAAGTGTCAGGGACAAGATGATCCAAAGCTGCGTCTTCAAACTTTTCCAATCAGCACCCGCATGCGGGTCGTTTTTAATGGCAACGTCGCGCGGCGTTATCTCATCCAGAGGCTGGGCCAAAAACTCAAGAAAACGCTCATCCGATTTTCGGCTATAAGTGTGGAGCACGTCTGTCCCAGGGGATTCGTCTCTCCAAATATCTTTCTCGCTGCCTTTTCTGACAAAAACAGCGTGGACGAATTATTCGTGAGGCTTTGAGGATTTCCTGTCAACAATGTAAAACCAAATACGTCAAAAAACGATGGTTCTGAAAATTTCACGTCAAGAGGTACATCACCTCCGTCAGTCTGTAGATTATGCTTCCCAGCGAAACCTACTTTTACCGTTTGCTCCACAAAGGAAACGTCTTCGATCTGGTTCGCCAATGTTAGCGGCGCCGTTGCATATTTATTTTGTTCCCCATTGATCGTTTCTTTCGTGAGAATCCGCACCACTTGCTCCAAGTTTGGGTGAAAATGATCCCGATCAAATTCTGCTTTTATAAATGTAAAAAGTATCACTCCAACCGCCATGCTCAGCGACAAGCTCAGTACATTGACCAAGGAAAAAAGTTTGTTCTTCCACAATACCCGGATGGCAATTTTTAAAGCATCTCTTAGCATAATTCAACTTCTTTCAAAGCTAGTGTCAAAGTTGATGCCTAATCACAACTATTTGATAATAATTACTTTAATTGTTTTGTCATTTTTATTCTGTTCAATTTCGGACACTCAACTGTATCGTTTCGATACGATTTTCTTTATTCTAATACCATTTTTGCGGATTTTTTTTGGCGCTTTTTCTGGTTTTGTTATTGTACTGGCAATCAATCTGCTGCCCGAAAACATTGTACAACTATTGAAAAATTTTAACGATCTTCGTAGCTAAACGAATTAAAATGGATTATGTGCTATCACGTCGCGACGCCTTCGATGAAAACGCTCAAGAAACGGACTAAAAAAACCGTTACGTACCAACAGCCGGAGATCTTTCACGTATCGGGGTTTGAGCGCCCGTACCTTCCGGTCACCCTGGGTGTGGAGCCAGATCTGGTGCAAACCGCGCGATGGAAACTCATTCCGTTCTGGGTGAAAACCGAAGCAGATGCCGCCAAATATGCCAACACCCTCAATGCTGAGGGCGAAAGCATTTTTGAGAAAGCATCCTACAAACGCTACATTGGCACCCAGCGCGGTCTGCTCTACGTCACCGGATTCTTCGAACCGCACAAAGTGACCGGCGTCAAGGAAACGGAGAATTACTTTATTCACTTGCCCGAAAAAGAAATTTTCACCCTAGGTATCGTCTGGGCTGAGTTTAATGGCTACCCCACATTTTCGATCATCACCAGTGCCGCCAACCCCCTCCTCGAGGAAATCCACAACGTCAAAAAACGCATGCCCCTGGTAGTCGACCCCTTGGATCGAGACGCCTGGCTCCACGCCCGCGATCCCGTCGAAATCAAATCCCTGATTCGGCCCTGGCCTGGCGATTTCCTCGCGCACCGCGTCGCCCGCGTGACCGCAGCCAGAGGCGAGGAGACAAACCATGAGGGCATCCATTTGCCATGGCCACGAAATTGATCGGATTATGAATAATCAAAACAGCGACGTTACAGCTTTTCTGGATACGCTCGACCATCCTTTCCGAAGGGAAATTGAACAATTGCGAGCCATTATATTGGTGGCGAATAAGGGTTTAACCGAAAATCTTAAATGGAACGGACCGAACTATTGCTACGAAGGAGAGGACAGAATTACCATGAAAATACAGCCTCCAGCTAAACAGGTGCTTCTTATTTTTCACAGGGGAACAAAAAAGTACGAGCAGCCTAAAGCGAAAATGATTGGTAATAAAAGCAAGTTGTTGGCGTGGAAGGAAAACGACAGAGCGATCATCACTTTCAAAAGCTTGGAAGACATTGAAAATGCGAAAGAGGAACTGGAAGCCATTATAAACCAATGGATTGACGCAACAATCGGATTGGGATGAATGTGAATTTTTTCCCTCTGCGCGGGTCTTGATAATCAGGGAGTTATGAAAACCTCGATTTTAG
>CAYNZH010000020.1:32309-37216 GCA_964401685.1 uncultured Sphingobacteriaceae bacterium | reverse complement strand
TGGTACTCCCAACCCTTGGTATGGTACATATTGAGCAGGTAGTGCATGCCTCGCTGCAGGGGCTCGCCGAGGGCCCAGCGGCCGATCACACCGAGATCCGCACCATAGGATAGGCGCTGTTCCTTGCGGTAAAAATGGGACTGGCCAAACCCGCCAAACAAAAACGCCGTGAAGGGGCGATCCATGGTCTCAAAATCGTCGATCTGTGCGGTATAGGCATTGTACATCAGGTGCCCGATACGCCACTCCTGTATACGATTGAGCTCGCGCGCGCCCAACCTGCTTTCTGCAGGCCGTTTGCGTAAATTTAAAAAAACTCCGTTGGTATAGTACTGGTCCTGCAATATAAAGAGATACATATCGTTATCATTGCGGATTTCCAGTTCGAATCGGGGCTGGGTCGACTGGGGTGGTGCCTGGGCAGCCAACTGAAGCGTGATGGCCGTGAGCGCGACGATGAGCAAGGCATTGATTCCCCGGTGTAACATGGTGACAAACATACAAATATTCTTATTTAGAACAGTTCTAAAAAATAATAATTGTTGGTAATGTGGTCCACGGTCGCTGGTAAATTTAGTATTTTTGCGTATTATTTATAGAGAAGTCAAAGGAAGAGTAAAATATGAAGAAAAGTTCAATCATCGGAATCCTCATTATTGCCTTGGCCATTGCCATGATAGTGGTCATTTACGCAGATTCGAGCACTTATTCTACCTTTACCGAGGCCAAGGAGAAGGAGACTGAGCTGTATGTGGTGGGTGTGCTGAACAAGGAAAAAGAATTGTACTACGAGCCGACTGTCGACGCCAATCACTTTTCTTTTTATATGTTTGACCACGACAACACGGAATGCAAGGTCGTATTCAAGGGCGCAAAGCCTCAGGATATTGAACGCTCCGAGTCCATAGTGCTGACCGGAAAAATGGTAGGCGATGAGTTTCATGCGAGCAAAATTCTCATGAAATGTCCATCCAAATACAATACAGACGAAGTCGAATATATCGAAGCCAGCACTGCTTCGACGACTTTTTCGCTCCCTTAGAAATCAACTTTTTAAAACTGTCCAATGGATATCAATTTTGTGGGTGAAAGCTTGTGGCCTGGAAGACTGGGACAATTTTTCATCATACTGACTTTTGCCTCTGCTATACTGTCATGCATTTCCTATTATTTCTCCACGCAGCTGAAAGACGATTCGTGGAAAAAGCTGGGTAGGATCTCCTTTTGGATCAATGTGATCGGCGTGTTGGGGATAGGTTGCTGCCTGTACTATATAATTTACAACCATCTCTTCGAATACCACTATGCCTATGCGCACTCCTCAATGGATCTGCCGACGCACTATATCATTTCCAGTTTCTGGGAAGGGCAGGAAGGCAGTTTCTGGCTGTGGATGTTCTGGCAAATGGTATTAGGGATCGTCCTTCTTTTCAAGGCAAAAAGCTGGGAAAGCCCGGTGATGGCTGTCGTGATGTTGTGCCAGTTGGTACTGGCATCTATGATCATCGGTGTAGAAGTTTTCGGTCAGAGACTCGGCAGTTCTCCCTTTATACTGTTGAGGGACGCGGTAGACATGCCGCTGTTTTCCAACCCGAACTACCTTTCGATGATCGTCGATGGGGACGGGCTCAACCCCTTGCTGCAAAACTATTGGATGGTCATACACCCTCCTATGCTCTTTTTAGGCTTTGCGTCGATGATTGTGCCCTTTGCCTACGCTGTTGCGGGACTATGGGAGCGGCGGTACAAGGAATGGATGACTCCTGGCATTCCCTGGGCGCTGTTTGCCGTAATGACGTTGGGAGCGGGTATCATCATGGGATCCTTCTGGGCCTATGAAGCGCTCAACTTTGGGGGATTCTGGGCTTGGGATCCTGTTGAAAATGCCTCTATCATTCCGTGGTTTACCCTAATTGCGGCGGTACACGTGATGATTGCCTACAAAAACTCAGGTCACTCCTATTTTATAGCGACTTTCCTGGCAATGATCAGCTTTGTTCTGGTCATCTATGCCTCTTTCCTCACCCGAAGTGGAATTTTGGGCGAAACCTCCGTACACTCCTTTACGGATTTGGGACTGTTCTGGCAGCTGGTTCTGTTCAACCTCATTTTCCTGGGGCTGATGATAGGTGTACTGGTCAGGCATAAGAAGCGCATGCCATCTACCGAGAAAGAAGAAGAACTGTACTCCCGGGAATTCTGGCTGTTCATTGGTGCACTAGTACTGTCGGTTGCGTGTTTGCAGATCATTGCGTCCACATCCATACCTGTTTTCAATGCCGCCTTCGGTACCAATGTCGCGCCGCCCATAGATCCTATTGCACACTACAATAAATGGCAGGCCGGCTTTGCCGTGGTCGTGGCGCTGCTTGCTGGTTTTAGCCAGTTTGTCAAGTACAAAAGGACCGATCCTAAGAAATTTCTCAGAGCGACCCTCTGGTGCCTGCTCATCGCGCTGGTCGTGTCGGCAGGTGTCGTCTACCTCACCAAGGTATATACCAACTTTATGTATATACTGATCACTTTTTCAGCGGTCTATGCGATCATTGCCAACGGAAGTATTCTCATCGAAGCGTTCAAGGGTAAATGGAAGCTGGCAGGGTCGTCCATCGCGCATATTGGATTTGGCCTGTGGCTGATCGGCGGCCTGGTTGCTGCAGCGACCAATGAGGTGATCTCCCTGAATAGTAGCAACTACATACAGGTTGCAGGTTTTGACCAGGTCGAGACGCCGGGAGAAAATCTTTTCCTCAACGAGGGCGAGCCCGTGCAGATGGGTGAATATCAGGTCACCTATGTGGGTGATAGCATAGCTCCTCCCAATGTGTACTATATTATCAACTACGAAAAACTGGATGAGGAAACTGGACGTGTCAAGGAAAGTTTCCAGCTGCGCCCTTTTGCGCAGAACAATCCGGCAATGGGTGGGCTGATCGGTACGCCGGATACACGCCACTACTTTACGCACGATATTTATACCCTGATCACGGCAGCAATGTCGGACACCTTCGATAAAGCGGGCGGGCAGACAAGTGAAGAGCTCACAGGATTTGAGGACTTTGAAGAGCCTGCGACCTACGAGGTGAATATAGGAGATACGCTGCGGTACAGAAATGGAATTATCGTGGTGACTGGGGTCAACCGGGAGGCGACCATAGAAAATATCCCCATGGAGGCCAACGACGTTGCCGTCGGGCTCACACTCCAGGTGCTGCCTGCGGATGGGGACAGTCAGGAAGTCGAACCGGTATTTCTGATCAAGGATGGAAACACCTATGATTTTGGCAAGGACGTAGAAGCCCAGGGGCTGCGGTTGCGTTTTTCCAATATCATGCCCGAGCGGGATAAACTGGAGCTGATGGTGTACCAAAAACCCATTCCTGAAAAGAGATGGGTGGTCTTTAAAGCAATCAAGTTTCCTTATATCAACTTGTTTTGGGCTGGAACGATCATCATGACCATCGGGTTTTTGATGTCCATATTCCGCAGAAACAAGGATGTGAAACGCACAAACAAGGTAGCATAACTAATGGAAATCGTTCTCATAGGCAGTGGAAATGTGGCTACCCACCTGGGCAAGGCCCTCAAAGGCGCCGGCCACCAGATCAAGCAGGTCTATAGTCGGGAGCTCGCCAATGCCAGGTCGCTGGCCTTGCCACTGGACGCTGACCCCATCGCAGCGCTGGAAGCAGTAGACCTTGACGCGGATCTCTACGTGATCTGCGTGACGGATCGGGCCATTGGGGAGGTCATCGGGCAACTGCCCTCCACGCTCAAGGGAATCGTCGTTCATACCTCGGGTAGTACAGCCCTGGACGTGTTTTCGCAAACAGAATTTGCCTATGGCGTGCTTTATCCCCTGCAAACATTTAGCAAGGTCAAGTCCGTTGATTTCAAGCAAATCCCGATTGCCGTGGAAGGACAAAGTGCCGCGATCGAAGGGAAACTCATCGAGATCGCCGAGGGCTTGACGGATCGGAGCTTCAGTTGTGACAGCAAGCAAAGGCTCGCCCTGCACGTGTCCGCTGTATTTGCCTGTAATTTTGCAAATTTCCTATATAGCGTCTCTGAAACAATTCTTCAGGAAAATAAACTTTCTTATGACCTGATCAAGCCTTTGATCTGGGAGACAGCACAAAAGGCAATGGTTTTTTCGCCCAAGGAAGTGCAGACCGGACCTGCTGTGAGAGCGGATCATCTAATAATGTCCAAACATCACGATTTTCTGAAGGAAAATGCCGAACTTGCGGCCCTTTATGAAGAGATGAGCAGGCTGATCATGAAAAGGAAGTGACAGTATTGTCAAATCCCAAAAAATGGCCTGCATTTTGATGGTACTAAGGAAGTTAATATGCAAACCCTAGGAGCAATGAAAAAAGTAACGACACGTTTTCGCTATAAACGCCTTTATTCAATATCAACTAATAAGGACTTTCCTACCTTCACCCCGTGCTGAATAGGTGTTCACCGGGGATCCCTGAATCATAAAAGGCATTAAATCATCCTGTTTTTGACGTACATTTTGCATATTTTAATATGTCTACACGTAAAATTATAATTTTCACTATAATCGGTATCAACGTTTTGGTTTTGATACTAGCGTTTACCTTTAGCCTTTACTACCTGTGGTGGTTGGTGCTGACGCTCCCTATTTTGTGGTTGGCCTTTGTGCATATCAACCAGAAACGGCACGCAATCTTGCGGAACTATCCTGTCGTGGGAATGTTGCGCTATTTATTCGAGTCTTTCCGGCCGGAAATCCGCCAGTATTTTGGCGAATCTGACACGGACGGCGCACCTTTCAACCGCAGGCAACGCTCCATTGTGTACCAGAGGGCAAAAAACGAGAGGGAGACGGTGGCCTTTGGTATGCAGTCCAACCCCAACGAGCTGGGCAATGAATGGGT
>CAYNZH010000020.1:28050-32209 GCA_964401685.1 uncultured Sphingobacteriaceae bacterium | reverse complement strand
GGCTATTTTGGCTGCCGCGACGAGCAAGGTAACTTTTCGGAGGAGCGATTTGCTAAAAACGCCTCTAGACCGGAAGTCAAGATGGTGGAACTGAAATTGTCTCAAGGGGCAAAGCCTGGACATGGGGGGATTCTACCAGCTGCGAAAAACACGCCCGAGATTGCGGCAATACGCCACGTGATCCCCGGAACTGACGTCTTGTCGCCTCCGGGCCACAGCGCATTTTCCACTCCAGTGGAAATGATGACTTTCCTCGGCAAACTCCGCATGCTTTCTGGCTATAAACCGGTTGGGTTCAAGCTCTGTATCGGGAATAAGCAGGAATTTGTGGACATCTGTCACGCGATCACGACGACGCAGATCATTCCTGACTTTATCTGTATAGACGGTTCAGAGGGTGGTACCGGGGCGTCTCCTTTGGAGTTTACCGATAGTATCGGAATGCCGCTGTACGATGCGCTGAGCTTCGTCACCAAAACACTGATCACTTTTGGGATCAAAAAGGATATCAAAATCATTGTCGCTGGAAAGATCATCACTGGATTTGACCTCTTGAAGGTGGTGGCTTTGGGTGCCGATGCCTGCTATAGTGCTCGGGGAATGATGTTTGCGCTGGGTTGCATTCAGGCGTTGAAATGCAATGAAGACACCTGCCCGGTGGGCGTCGCGACCCAAAATCCTAAACTCTACAAGGGTCTGGATGTAAACGACAAACAGGTCCGTGTCGCTCAGTTCCACAACAACACCATACGCGCAACCATTGAAATCATGGAGGCCTGTGGTTTTAAAACCCTGGACGATGTATCCGCGGATAAATTCTTCCGAAAAATAGACTCTCAGCTAACCCTGAGTTTCGAAGAAATCTACTTTGGCAAGGAAGGTCACCTGGTCAATAGCCACACGGATTTCATCCCCAGAATAATGAACTAAAATGAACTCAAATAACACGAAGGGCGCCCCTATTTGCAAGGGCGCCCTATTTGTTTACATATAGTCTGTTCTTATTTCTGGCGGAAAAACACTTGAATCGGTACGCCCTGAAAATCGAAATTCTCCCGGAGTTTGTTCTCGATAAAACGCTTGTAAGGCTCTTTGATATACTGCGGTAAATTGCAGAAAAAGGCAAACATGGGGGAGCTCCCCTGCAACTGAGTGACGTATTTGATCTTGATGTGCTTGCCTTTGGTTGCAGGCGGCGGATAGTGCTCAATCAGCGGCAGCATGATATCGTTGAGCTTGGACGTAGGTATTCTCTTGGTTTTGTTTTCAAAAACTTTGTTGGCTGCGTCAATGGCTTTCAGCACGCGCTGCTTTTCGGTCACCGAGGTGAAGACAATAGGAACATCGTCGAAAGGTGCCACCTTTTCGCGTATCATTTCTTCGAATACCTTGGTGGTTTTGTGGTTCTTATCTATCAAATCCCATTTATTGACCAGAACGACTATACCTTTTTTGTTTTTCTCGGCCAAATGGAAGATATTGATATCCTGCGCCTCGATTCCCTCGGTAGCGTCCAGCATCAGGATGACGACATCTGCCTCTTCGAGGGCTTTGATGGTCCGCATCACCGAGTAAAATTCTATATTTTCCGTCACCTTGGTTTTTCGCCGCAATCCAGCAGTGTCGATCAGGGTAAAATCGTGGCCAAATTTATTGAAGGGTATCTTGATCGAATCGCGGGTAGTGCCTGCAATCGCGGTGACAATGTTTCTGTCTTCGCCTATCAATGCATTGATAAAAGAGGATTTGCCGACATTGGGTCGGCCGACAATCGCATATTTTGGCTTCTCATCCGGATCTTCTTCGATGTCTTCGAAGTGCTTGACGATCTCATCGAGCAGCTCACCGGTACCCGACCCTGTCGCGGAGGAAATGTTGTAGACTTCGCCCAGACCAAATCCGTAAAAAACTGCGGACTCTTGCTGGATCATTGCGTGATCAACCTTGTTCGCAGCGACAAGTACAGGTTTCTTGCTTCGACGGAGGACGTTGACGATCTCATCGTCCAGATCAGTGATCCCGGTTTTGACATCGACCAAAAATACGATCACCGTTGCTTCTTCGATCGCAATCATGACCTGCTCACGGATAGCGGCCTCGAATACGTCGTCAGATCCGTGCACATAGCCGCCGGTATCGATGACGGTAAAAGTCTTGCCTATCCATTCTGCCTGCCCGTAATGCCTGTCCCTGGTCACCCCGCTGTAATCGTCCACAATGGCTTTACGACTCTCCGTGAGACGATTATACAGGGTCGACTTCCCGACATTTGGTCTTCCGACGATTGCAACAATATTTGCCATACCCTAAAAAAAAATTGAAAATTATGCGCTTTACTACTTAATACTGCCGTAAAGGTAGTGATAAATCCGGATTTTGCCGTATAATGATGCCGGGACTACAGGATTTTGCCTATGGACTCGATATACGTACGTTCATTGGAAAGGCGCGGAACCTTGTTTTGGCCGCCGAGTTTGCCGCGTTCCTTCATCCAGCGATAGAACGTACCGTCGGGTGCATTGTGTATGATCGGGAAACCCAAGGCCATATCCTTGAACCGTTTCGCGTCATAATCCGAGTTTATCTCTCGCAAACGAGTATCCAATACTTCACAGAATTTGGAAAAATCATCGGGCTGCTTGTCAAATTCTATGATCCACTCGTGTGCGCCGGATTTTCCCTCCCGGAAATAAACGGGTCCCGCTGTGTAGTCCTTGACGTGGGCACAGGTGACCTCGCAGGCATAGTGGATGGCCTGATCGGCATTGTCCACGATGAGCTCTTCGCCAAAGGTGTTGATATACTGCTTGGTGCGACCGGTGATCTGAATTCTGTAGGGATCCAGGCTCACGAACTTGATGGTATCTCCAATCATGTAGCGCCAGAGCCCGGCATTGGTGGAAATAATGAGCGCGTAGTTGACCCCGAGTTGTACCTCGCCCAGTCCGATGGCCTTGGGATTTTCATCATGCAGGTTCTCTACGGGGAGAAATTCATAGTAGATCCCATAATCCAGCATCAACAGCAGATCTTCGGAATCGCTCTGGTCCTGCAAGCCAAAATAGCCCTCCGATGCATTGTAGTTCTCCAGGTAGTACATATCGTCTGAGGGAATCAGTTTGGCAAATTGCTCCCGGTAGGGCTTGAAACTCACCCCTCCGTGACTGTATAGCTCCAGATTGGGCCAGACTTCGAGTAGATTGGACTTGCCTGTGATTTCAAGTATTCTTTTGGCGAGTACGATGTTCCAGGTGGGGACGCCGGCCAGACTGGTAACGTTTTCTTTGGAGGTAATCTGCGCTACCGACTCGATTTTCTCCTCAAAATTGGGGTTGAGCGTGATTTCCAGATTGGGCGTTCGGCGCATTTCCACCCAAAAAGGGAGATTTCTCAAAATAATGGACGAAAGATCGCCATAATACGCTTCCGAATGGACATTGACCAGCTGCGAACTGCCCCCCAGGACGACGGACTTGCCCGACATGAGCTTGGTGGTCGGCTTGTTGTGGCAGTACACGGAAAGCATGTCCTTGCCGCCCTGATAATGACATTCTTCGAGTGCTTCCTTGCTCACCGGGATAAACTTGCTCCGATCTGAGGTGGTGCCCGATGACTTGGCAAACCACTTTACTTCCGTGGGCCAAAGAAGATTTTGCTCGCCCTCAAGCATGCGTTCAATATAGGGCTTGAGACTGTCATAATCCTGAATGGGTACGCGCTGACGGTATATCTCGGGCGTCAAAATAGATTTATAATCGTATTTTTTTCCCCATTCGGTGGCCTGTGCCGTGCTGATCAGGCTGTGAAACCACTCTTCCTGGACATCGTGGGGGTATTTCATGAAAAGCTCAATCTGATGAATGCGCTTTTTCATAATCCAGGTGAATATCGAGTTAAAAATCGCCATTTATTTTAAAAGATTGTCCATCTATAGTTTCTTTCTTCTTAATTCAAAGTTCCTGCCCAGATAGAATTTCCTGGCCATCTCATTGACAGCGATCTCTTCGGGAGTCCCTGTGAGAAGGATTTCGCCTTCTGCCAGAAGATAGGCCCTGTCGGTGATCGAAAGGGTTTCCTGGACATTGTGGTCGGTGATCAGGATGCCAATGTTCAGACTTTTTAGCTTGGAAATAATGGTCTGGATTTCCTCAACTGCGAT
>CAYNZH010000020.1:0-27950 GCA_964401685.1 uncultured Sphingobacteriaceae bacterium | reverse complement strand
AGCTTCCTGAAGACCGAGGCTTCCTGGGCAAGGTAGCCTATGCCCTTTTGCGCTCGCTTGTACATGGGATCCTCGGTGATCTCCACTCCGTCGAGATACACATGGCCTTCATTGGGCTTGATGAGCCCGACAATCATATAAAAGGATGTGGTTTTGCCGGCGCCGTTTGGCCCTAAAAGACCTACAATCTCTCCTTGGGCGACCTCAAAGGATACGCCCTTTACGACCACGCGCTGCTTGTATTTTTTGATCAGGTTGTCCGCTTTTAAAATCATAGCTCTTGCCTTTCCGCGTAGTCAGCATCTTCCGTAAGGACGCTGTCGTACGGTTCACATAGATTGATCCCTTTTATATTGAGCTGCAAATTACGCTTTTCTCGCCAAACATTTTCCTCTAATGTAAAACAAATATCAAAATTTTGCTGGGATTGGATCAAATCCGCATAATGGCCGAGCCCAAACCCTATGCAGTCAAAAATCGGGGTGTCATCGGCCTGTACCCTGAACTTGAGATGATTTGCGCCGACGATCAACGCGCGGCCCACTGTCCGGACACCTCTGGAAACAAAAAGTGGCCTGTCATTCTGTGGGCCAAAAGGCTCGAACTGATTCAAAATGCGATAAAATCGCGCGGTGATTTCTGACAGTGGCAGCTCAGCGTCCAGCAGAAGCTCTCGGGTGAGCATGTCCTCTGTCAGTCTAGCACTCACCACGGCCTCAAATCTCTCCTGAAATTGCCGTACATTTTCAGGTTTCATGGTCAGCCCAGCTGCATACTTGTGTCCGCCGAACTGTTCCAGCAAATCGGCGCATGCACTGAGCGCCTCATAAAGGTCAAAACCCTCAATCGAGCGTGCGGATCCGGTCACGGAGTTGTCGTTCTGTGTGAGAATCACGGTCGGCCGGTAATATTTTTCGATCAGGCGCGATGCGACGATCCCGATCACTCCCTTGTGCCAGTCCGGCCCAAAGAGCACGGTCGTCTTGCGTGTCCGGTGCTGCTCGTCGGCCTCGATCATCGCAAGTGCCTCCTCGGTGATCCTGAAGTCTACGTCCTTGCGCACCGTATTTTGCTGATCTATTCCCTCACTGTAATGATTGGCTTTTTGCAAGGAATCCGCCAACAGGAGGCGGACGGCATCCTTGGCATGGTCTATACGTCCGGCAGCATTGATCCTCGGACCCAACTGGAACAAAATATCGTTGACGGTAAAATGCCCGTTTCTATTGCCGGAAAGTTCGATGAGTGCCTGCAATCCGCAGCAGGGATTTGAATTGAGTTTTTTGAGGCCAAAGTGAGCCAGAATCCTGTTTTCCCCTGTAATAGGTACGATGTCCGAAGCGATACTGACCGCTACCAGATCCAGATAGGCGCTGATATCCACGTCCATCTGGTTTTTCTGGGCAAAGGCCTGAATAATTTTGAATCCTATGCCGCAGCCGGAAAGCTCCTTGAAGGGGTAGGTACAATCTTCTCGCTTGGGATCGAGCACTGCATAAGCCGGGGGTAAAACATCGCCGGGCAGGTGGTGATCACCAATAATCACGTCCAATTGCCGCTCATTGGCGTATGCTACCTGCTCGATAGCCTTGATCCCGCAGTCCAGCGTGACAATCAGGCTGTAGCCGTTCTCGTAAGCGTAATCAATACCCTGGTAGGACAATCCGTAGCCCTCGGCATAGCGATCGGGCAAATAATAAGCAATCCCCGTGTGAAACTGCCGAAAAAACCCATAGAAAAGGGCTACAGCCGTGGTTCCGTCTACATCGTAATCCCCGTAAACGAGAATTTTCTCTTTTTGGACAATTGCTTGCTCAATCCGCGAAATAGCCGCATCCATGCCCTTCATCAAAAAAGGATCATGCAGCTGAGACAGTTCTGGGCGGAAAAAGGAACGCGCCTCCTCAAAAGTCCTCACTCCTCTCCGGGCAAGTAACTCCGCAATAACAGTATGGACACCCAACTCCTCTTGCAACCGAGCTGAAACATCACGATCGCCTATTGGACTTCGTACCCATCTTTTTTCCATATCTTTGTTTAAATGTCAAACGCAAATATACAGTTTTAAATAGATAAAAACTTCTCCTATGAACGCATACTCACTCTACGAAGGATCATTTTCAGTGGATACGACCAAGAAATTTATTCCCTTTGACCCGGCCATCCACGACAAAAAAGACCGGCCAGCCTCCCTATTCATACACGTGCATCCCTTTCTGATCGAATCATCTCAGGGAATGCTCCTACTGGATACAGGACTGGGGATGAATGGGCCCGACGGCAAACCCATGATATACGCCAACCTGGAAAAACTGGGTTTCACGCCAGATGACATCCGCTTTGTGCTTTTGTCGCACCTGCATAAAGATCACGCCAGCGGAATGGCTGTGAATACAGGTGATGGGTTCAAACTTGCCTTTCCAAAGGCAGAATACATCATACAGCGGGGAGAATGGGAAGAGGCTTTTTCGGGGAGCGCCGAATCCTATCAGACGGAAATCTTTGACGTGGTCCAGCGCAGTGGAAATCTACTGCTCGTAGACGGCAACGGCCGCCTCAATGATGAAATCAGCTATGAGGTTTCGGGGGGACATACGGCCTTCCATCAGGTGTTTCATATAGAGACCGCTGGCGAACACTTTTTCTTTGGAGGTGACGAAGCTCCGGAGCCGGAGCAGTTTTTCCGCAGCTTTGCAGCCAAATACGACTATGACGGACGGAAATCCATGGGCCTGCGCGAGCAATACTGGCAGAAAGGCAGCAAAGAGGGTTGGATTTTCCTCATGTACCACTCTACCAATATTGCCATTGGCCGACCTGAGCTTCGCGCCTCCGGCGATAGCTACCGCTTGGTGGACGCGACGAGCTGAAACTTATTCAGAAAGGCCGAGCTCGTTCAATACGAAGTCAGCACCGTCCACCTTTGAGGCGACCCAGAGAACGAAACGGATGTCGACGCCAATGGACCGGCTATAGCTTTGGTTCCAGGCAAAGTCGTTGATGGTCGCATCATAGGCACGGTCAAAATTGACCCCGATCAGTTCGCCATGAGCATTCATGATGGGCGAACCCGAATTGCCACCCGTGGTGTCCATATCATAGAGAATGTTGACGGGAACGTCGTTCAAATCCTGTTTGACATAAGGGCCAAAGTCCTGAGCCTGCCACCTTTCTTTGATTTTTTCCGGATACTCGTATACTGGATCTCCGGACGCACCTTTTTCTATCAGCCCCTTGATCGTCGTAAACGGATGCATATACGTCGCATCTGCGGGCGAATAACCGCGGATATAGCCGTAGGTCAGACGCAGGGTACTGTTTGCATCGGGCACAAAATCGCGCTGCTGATACTGTTCTTTGACCGCAACATAGTCGCCCATAAGACGGTTGAGTGCCCCTTCCCTTCGCTCCTGCACGGCACTGAATGCCGACATTTCCTGTTGAAGATGCCGTTGAAAGCGAAGAAGATCGTCGTCATAAGCCAGAAGAGACGACTCTGAGTCCAGAATGCCACTGAATACAACGGCCGGATCGGAAAGATCCGAATTTCTGAGCAGTTGTCTGGCCACTTCCGTCGCCTCATCGCGAGAACCCAGTCCCATATTGGCCACGGATTCTACCACATTGAAAGCGGTAAATTCCTGAGCGTCCGCCAGCATGCGACCGAACAGTGTCTCATCTACCGCAGGATGGTAGTTGGCATAGGCATTTTCCAGCAATTGCTTTAGCCGGGGTTTAAGCTGGTCAAAAACCCGCTTTCTTTCATCCAGGTCCTGCGTTTCCGCAATTCTGTTCTTCACCGCATTGAGCTGGGCAGCAATCTGCAACAGGGTGGTACTTCCGTAGATCTGCCCCATCCAGAGTTCTTTTTTGGCATCCTGGAAGACACTATTGTAGTGCGCGTCAATATCGTCCATGAGCGTGCCGTATTGGCTGCGTAGTTTGGCATTGCTCTGGATAAATTCGGCCAAAGCCTTATCCTCGTTTCTTTTTTCCTCGACCAGAGAAAGGTTACGGAGGCCTTTCATCTTGCCGCGATAATTTTTCATAACATTGGCATTGCGCTTGATCCTGGTGGCCAGTTGCAATTCTACTGCCTTGTCGTTTTTTCCAGCTGCGTCAAGTTGCTGATTGGTAAAGTCGTTCAATTCTGAAATATAGGGAAGCAGAAAGCGCTCCTGATACTCCAGGTACTGGGCAGGTCTATGTCTGAAGGTCCTGCCGGGATAGCCAAGAATAAACACAAAGTCTTCTTCCTGAACGCCATTTGGATTGACCTTCAAATGCTTCTTGGGTCTGTACGGAACATTGTCCTTGGAATAGGGTGCTGAGGATCCGTCTGGTGCAACATAAGCCCGGAGGAAAGCGAAATCTCCGGTATGCCTGGGCCACACCCAATTGTCAGTTTCGCCACCAAACTCGCCTATACTTTGGCGTGGAATATAAACAAGGCGTACATCTTCGATGGTTTTGTAACGGAAAAGCACATAACTCTTGCCAATAAACATCTCAGAAACCTCGGCTCTGATGCTCGGGTCGGCCGCCTGAGCAGCCTGGGCCAATTGCTGACGCATCTCTTGAATCCGACGCAAACGCTCGACAGGGTCGCTGATGTTTTTTACGGCTCCCAGCACTTTGTCGGACACGTCTTCGTAGCTTTCCGTAATGCGAATGGGAAGTCCACGGGCCTCGATTTCCTGATTCAGGGTGGAGGCCACGAATCCGTTTTCCAGATAATTATTGGCTGGCGTGCTGGCCAGTTGTACGGCACTGAATGCGCAATGGTGATTGGTGATGATCAGCCCATTGTCCGAAACAAAGGATCCTGAGCATCCTCCCACCCGGACCAGTGCATCGACCAGTCCCACCTTTCCGGGATTGTAGATATCTTTTTCACTTATCTTGAGACCGGCTGCTTTAAGCCCGGCCCTATCCAGGTCGCTCAGCGGGTACATCCCCTCATCGGGGGCAACAGCTGAGAAATGGAAAACGCCGGCGAGCAGGAGCATCAGCGGCAGCCAGAATTGCTTGTTCTTTTTCATAGGATCCTTAAGTAATCATTCTTGTCCCCCAAAGGTAATGAAAAAAATTACATACCTTCGTACCTGAAAACGGATAATATGACTCTTGTACAATTGGAGTATATCATTGCTGTGGACACCCACAGGAGTTTTGTCATGGCGGCGGAAAGCTGCTTTGTCACACAACCCACCCTGAGTATGCAGATCCAAAAACTGGAGGAATCTTTAGGGGTACGGATTTTTGACCGCAGCACCCAGCCTGTTTCCCCAACTGAAATAGGCGCGGAGATCATCCGCCAGGCGAGGATTGTCCTGACCGAAAGCCAAAAAATAAAGGAGATCGTCCAGGACCAGCAAACGAGCATTGAAGGCGAACTGCGCGTGGGCGTGATTCCGACCATTGCTCCATACCTGCTGCCACAGGTACTGGGTGGTCTGATGCGCAAGCATCCCGGCCTGAAGCTACATATTTGGGAATATACCACCGAAAAAATCGTCACCGAACTGAAACAGGGTCTTTTGGACTGCGGGATCATCTCGACTCCTCTGCAGGAAAAAGACATCCTGGAGCGGCCATTGATGTACGAACCCTTTGTGGCTTATGTCGCCGAAGACAGTAGGCTACTCAAAGAAAAACTGATCAACCCGGAAGATTTGCTCACGGAGAAATTGTGGCTGATGAACAAAAGTCATTGCATGCGCGGGCAGGTTCTCAATATATGTAAGCGAAAGAGGCTTGTAGATCCCGACGATTCGCTCCACTATAACACCGGCAGTGTTGAAACGTTGAAAAGAATGGTCGATATCAATTCTGGAAATACCATTCTCCCGGAATGGAGTATCAGTGACTTTGATGAGGATCAAATGGCTCGGGTGAGGTATTTCAGATCACCTGAACCGGTCCGAGAGATCAGTCTGGTGACCAACACCAATTTTGTGAAGAGAAAAGCGATTCAAATGCTGGAAAGAGAGATCCTGTCCATCATTCCCCCGCGCTTTGAATGGGACAAGAAAAAGGAAATCATCGCATTTAACTAAGATTTTAACAGAAATGAAACTGAAGTATACTGCGTTTCGCATTGCTTTTGGAGTGCTGGTCCTGCAAGCGATGGGCTTGGGGGCAAATGCGCAAACCACCCAGCTGCAGGAGGTAGTGATAGAAGAAAACCGTCTGAAAATACCCATTGCTCAGCAAAATCGACATGTGACGGTGCTCGATCGCGCCCAGATCGATCGCATCCCGGCCAATAACATCAACGAGCTGCTGCGCTTTGTGGCTGGAGTGGATATCAGGCAGCGTGGGCCCTTTGGTACGCAGGCAGATGTGAGTCTGGACGGCGGCACTTTTGAACAGACCCTTGTCCTGGTCAATGGAATGAAAATGCTGGACGCGCAGACTGGCCATCATCACTTGAATCTGCCCATCCCGACTTCGGCCATAGAACGGATAGAAATTATCCGCGGTCCCGCAGCCCGTAAATATGGGATCAACAGTCTGACGGGTGCGATAAACATTGTCACCGTCAAACCAGTGGAAAGGGCGCTTTCCGTGCATGCCTTTGGGGGCTCGGGCTTCAAGCGGGACACCTCAAATCAAGCGCTATATCACGGACGGGGCGTACAGCTAGGCCTGCACCATCCCGTGGGTGGGTGGAATCAGGGACTTTACGCAGGGCACGAATCGGGCAATGGGTACCGCTACAACACGGCCTTTAAAAACCACCGCATCTGGTACCAGGGGGAGAGTCAGGCTGCCAAAGACCTGCAGTTTTCGGCGATGGGCGGCTACATTTATAATGATTTCGGTGCTAATGGCTTTTATGCCGCACCCGGAGACAAGGAATCCCGCGAAATCGTGCAGACCTCCCTCCTTTCTGTGGGCATGAAACATTTTTTGAGTCCTCGTTTCTTTTGGAATATACGCGCGAATTTTCGGCACAATGAAGATGACTACCGGTATTTTAGACACGATTTATCCAGAGCGAGAAGCCAGCACAAAACCCTTGCCTACAATGGCGAGCTGAACGGCGCTCTTCAAACCACGCTGGGAACACTGGGTCTAGGCGTGGAAGCCCGCCAAGAGGAAATCCAGAGCTCCAATATTGGCACCCACGAACGTCAGAACATCGGCATGTACGCTGAATTACAGTTTCTGGAATGGAAAAACCTGCACGCGAACGCCGGAACCTATGTAAACTACAACACGGACTATGGCTGGCAGTGGTTTCCGGGGATAGATGTGGGCTATCAGTTCCATCCTGCCTGGAAGGTCGTCGCTCACAGCGGTACGGGCCAACGGTTGCCCTCTTTCACCGATCTTTATCTCAATCAGCTTCCGGGCAATCAGGGCAATGCAAACCTGCTGGCCGAGCGTTCCTGGAGTATAGAAACCGGGCTGAAACACCGGAGCTCGAGGCTATCCGCGCAGGCGTATTATTTTCTCAGGGACATCAATGATTTTATCGATTGGGTGCGTCCAGGTGCCGACCTTCCCTGGATTCCGGACAATTTCCAGCAGAATAGGGTCCAAGGTCTTTCGTTGGATCTGCACTGGCAGCTGACCGATCCCGCGCTGTCGCAGAGCTGGTCCGTGTCTACTGCCTACACAGGAATCAGGCCTGATATTCTGGATCCGGCTCATGCCTCGTTGCGATCTAAATACGGCTTGCAGACGCTGAAAAATCAGTGGATTTCCCAGATCAATTATAAAGAGGGGAAATGGGGCATAACGGTAGCGGGCCGCGTGCATGAGCGGATATCAGAGAAGGTGTACAGCGTGGTGGACACGAGGATAACCTACGATCCTGGTGCCGTTCTTTTATACTTAGACGCGCAGAACCTGACAGATGTTACATTTATAGAAGCGGAGAGTGTGCCTCTCCCCGGACGGTGGATGCATCTGGGGGTGAAGTGGCAACTCCGACGCTGATCGGACGCTAGTCTATGCGCCGACCAGCTCCTGATAGTAATCCAGGCTATCCAGGATCACCTGTTCCTCCGCAAAGAAACCAAATTCGCAGTCACCGATTTGCTTCAATAAGGAAAATCCGATCTGCTGATGATCATTTTTCTTGTCATTGTACATCAGCTGTAAGAGCGCGCGACGATCGGTGCGCGAAAGGTCGTATTCTGGAAATATCCTGAGTAGGGAGTCAGAAATAAGCTGCAGCTCCTCCTGAGGTAGACCATTCAATCGGTGAGAAAGGTAGGCTTCGCAGATCATCCCAATAGCAATAGCCTCGCCATGAAGCAACGGCTGCCTATCTTCTTTCAGCGACTGGCTTTCAATGGCGTGCCCAATGGTATGCCCGAAATTGAGGATCTTCCGCCGCCCTTTTTCAAGGGGATCTTCGGTGACGACCTCGCTTTTCAGCGCAACGGAGTGCCTGATCTGTTCCGAGCTCACTGCAGATGCCTCTGTTTGGAGTAGATCTTCAAAGAAGGCCCGATCGGAAATCAGCCCATGCTTGAGCATTTCGGCAAATCCAGAAATCTGCTGACGCGCATCGAGCGTATGTAAAAAATCCTGACTGATAAAGACAGCTTTGGGTTGTGCAAAGGTTCCAACAATGTTCTTGACTTCATCCAGATCAATGCCCGTCTTGCCGCCGACCGAAGCGTCCACCTGGGCCAGCAATGTCGTGGGAATGTGGATGAAATCCATTCCCCGCTTGAATGTAGAAGCAGCGAAGCCGCCAAGATCGGTCACCACCCCTCCGCCAAGATTAATGAGCAGGCTCTGCCGATCGGCCCCGAAATCGAGCATCATTTTCCACACGCCAATGCAGTAGTCAATGTTTTTGTTTTCTTCTCCCGGATCGATCTCAATGACATTGAAGTCTTCAAGGCTTGGAATCCGCTCCTGTAAAAGGGGCAGGCAAAATTCGGCTGTATTCCGGTCGACCAGGACAAGCACCTGAGAATAGGTATTCTGTGCTAAAAACTCGGACAGGGCTTTCAGGTCTTGATCAAAAAAAATAGTATAATCTGTGGTTTTCAACATCATATTAGCGTACAGTCATCACTCTGAGTTCAAAATTCTTCACTTGCCGGTAAGGGGTCGCGGAGGTACGGGTAAATTGCAGGTATTCCATGACCACGCTATCTCTCTGCTCCTGCGAGAGTGACAGTGTGACGGGTTGGCCTTGAAGGTCCAGGATCTTGACACCATCCAATTCCCAGGAATCCTCCTCCAGTTGCTGGTCGAGATACAGCAGGCCGGCGCCAAAACGTTGTACTGCCTTGCTGTAAATCTGTAAGGGATCCTTGTCCTCAATGGTGTCAGGTAAGAGTATTGGAAGGTTTCTCAACGAATCTGGTACACCGGAGGCATCTAGAATCAGCACATGCTTTTGGCCTTTTCCGCCACTTTGGCAAGCATGAAATCCGAACTGCATGAAACACATCAATCCCACAAACGCGAGTGCGCGCGACCTAGACCTCCGATGGATTTTCTTTTTCAATTCTAACGATATTTTGGTTAAATTCAATAACATCTCCGGGACGGACTTTGAGCCGTTTGCGATAATCGACCTTTCCGTTGTATTTGACCAATCCCTGAAGCACGGAAACCTGCGCTTCACCCCCAGTTTGCACCCAATTGAGCGCTTTTAACAGCTGAATAAGGTGTATGTATTCTTCAGAAATTTTAAAAACGGTCATCTGACAAATGTACAGGTAAAATTGTTTAAATTTGTAATTATTTAACGCTATATGAAGACAAACGCTCGTTCAATTTCTTTCGAAGATACGGAAATCGCATTTAAAAGCAAAAGCGACCAGGATCTGAAACAGGCTTATTGGCTGTTTAAATTGATTTCAAGCAACTTGCTAACGACGATTGGACCTCCCATCGCCAACTTTTCGCTCAAAATCGGCTTGCCTGTCAAGGGATTGATCAGAAAGACCATCTTTAAGCATTTCTGCGGTGGAGAAACGATTTTGGACTGTCAAAAATCCATTGCCACCCTGTCGTCCAGGGGTGTAGGAACAATTCTGGATTATTCGGTCGAAGGCGAAGAGATTGAAACCGTCTTTGACGCCACTTATGAAGAAATCCTGAAAACCATCGTTTTTGCTGCGGACCATCCGGAGCAGATACCTTTTTCGGTTTTTAAGCCTACAGGCGTGGGACGATTTGAGCTGTATGCCAAAATCAATGCCCGCCACTCCCTGACTGAGCGGGAAAGCGCTGAGTTTGAGCGTGCCAAAGCGCGGATAAACGGGATTTGCAGACTAGCCCACGAAAAGGGCGTCAAAGTACTGATCGATGCCGAGCACTCCTGGGTGCAGGATGTCTTTGATGATATAGCCCGGGAAATGATGGAGCTGTACAACAAGGAAAAGCCCATCGTTTTTAATACCTACCAGCTTTACCGCCATGATAAACTTGCATCGCTGAAAGCCGATTTTGCCTACGCGGGTGTTCAGGGATTTTTTCTGGGCGCAAAAATAGTACGGGGCGCCTATATGGAAATTGAGCGGGACAGGGCTGTGGAAAAAGGCTATCCATCGCCCATACAACCCACAAAGGATGCCTCAGACCGCGACTATGATCTGGCCATCTTGTTTTGTCTGGATCAGCTGGACAAAATTGCGTTTATGGCGGGAACTCATAATGAAGAAAGTAGCCTGATGCTCGTCAATGAGATGACTGTACGGCAGATTCCCAGCGATCATCCCCATATCTATTTCGCCCAGCTGCTGGGAATGAGTGACAACCTCACTTTTAATCTCGCCGAACATGGGTATAATGTGGCCAAATACATGCCCTACGGGGAGATTCGCTATGTGATGCCGTACCTGTTCCGCCGGGCCCAGGAAAACACCTCGGTGGCCGGACAGTCCAGTCGGGAGTTGCTCTTGTTGAAAAAAGAAATCAAGAGGAGAGGCATTTAGACTGTAGCTGGGCCTGCCAGACCTCTCCTCTTTCTAAAGGGGGTTATCGGTAGCGTGCCGGCACAGCAGCGACCTCCAGCAGAAGCTGATGCATGTCGGTATTTAGCATAAATGCAGGCAAAAGTTCTTTGCCCGCACCGAAGGCTGCGACCTCAACGTAGTCGGCCGAGTGTCCGGTGCCTGCCCAGCCTACGCCCGTGTACCTGCGCTGAATGTCGGCCAGATCGTGAAACGGAAGCTTATAGGGATTGTACAGGCCGTCTTCGTTTCGATCAGTTACATAATGGTTTAGCAGACGCATGGCTTCTTCGGCGTTGATATGTATGCCTTGGGCAAATTCTATGCGTTCGACCACTTTACCGGCGGAAAAATCCCGGTCGATGCCCTGTAAAATCCAGTCGTTGGTATGTTTGAAGTCCAGGACGCGTTCAAACTGCTTGTTATTGCTGGCGAACAGACCAGGGTTTGCATTGCCGTGGTCGGTGGTGATGATCACCAGGGTATCGCCGTCCTTTTCGGCGAAATCGATGGCTCGGGCCACCGCTTCATCGAAAGCCAACTGATCGTAGAGCAAACCGCCGATATCGTTTGCGTGCGCAGCCCAGTCGACTTTACCACCTTCTACTTGCATCACAAAACCCGCTGGATTCTGGTTAAGTTTCTGGATAGCTGCTTCTGTCATTTCGGCCAGAGAAGGCGTAGCTGTTTTCAGCGAGGAATCGTTTTCGCGATCCAAAGCATAGGGAATTGCGCCTACGTTGAAGATACCCAGGAGGGGTTTGCGGGAGTTGGATTTTTGATGTGCAAGCAAGCTTTCGCGGTTTCGGGCCACATGGTAGCCTTTTTCGGCGAACTTGCCGAAGAGATCCTGCTTGTCGGCTCGTCGCTCACTGTCAAAGTACTCAGCGCCGCCACCTAAGAGCACATCGAAGCCCAGATCCAGGTGTATTTGTGCAAACTCGGCCATGTCGTTGCGGCTCTTGCTGCTGAGACTAAAGCCCGACGGGGTGGCGTGAGTGACTTCCACGGAGGTGACGCATCCGACGGCTTTGCCGGCTGCCTTGAATTTTTGGAGGATAGGCTTGACTGGATTCCCGGAGGGATCTATGTTGACTGCGCCATTTTGCACCCGCACGCCGCCCCCCCACGAGGAGCTGGCTGCGGCCGAATCCGTAACCCAGCTATTTGCTGACGCCATGTCCATCATACCCCGAGTGACTCGATTTTGCTCGTATAGGGAAATCCAAGTTGAAGATTTACCAAACTTGCGGTGACTCAGTATGTTGGCCATGTTCAGGGTACCGGAACTCATTCCGTCACTGACCATAAATATAATGTTCTTCGCTTTTTTTGCTTTTCCTGAAGGGGAAAATAGATTTGTGAGGGTGTTGCCCCTGGATTGGAGTGGAGCGAGCACAGCGGCACCGGCAGCAGTCACAGCCGCACTCCTAAAAAAATCTCTGCGTTTCATCGGAATCTTGCTTCGTTTAAATTTTCCGATAAAAGTAGGGATTTTAATATAAAGATATCAATAATTTATGATTAATTCATCCCGCGTGCATCAAAAGTCTGCGACCAACCTAAAACCGGCGTTGGTCATATTCATATCCGAGTTCTGCAATTGGCCCAGGGGCATTTTGAAAAATGGCTCGACAGAAAGATTTAGATTTGCACTAAACGGAATCTTCCGTCCCACTGAAAAATTGAGAAATCCGCCCAGACCCTGGTTTCTCAGCGGCGCTTCGGCGGCTGCTTCGCGCACGTAAACCTGCTGAACACTGTATTGCAAACTACTAGATGCATATCCCGCTACACTTTCGACGGGCCGGTTGACCAAGTCCAGATAGTGATTGGTGCGGTTTTCGTTGAGAATGCCCACTACGGAAACGCCGACCGAAGTATAAAAAGTTTTGCTCACCTGATAATTTAGCTGAATCGGGATATCAAGTGCAACAACCTCCGAGGTCACGCCGGTGAGCGTCCTGTGGTGAAATGCAGGAATCTTGTCCGCGGCCATGAGGCCTTCGCTTCCTGGCTTATTGGGGCCAAGGGGGTCAGAAGGTGCGGGAAACCCTTGGGGTGCGTCTTGGTGCGCATGATAAGCTCTGGAACTAAATCCGACGCCGGTAGAAAACAGACGGTCGCCGCTGGAATTCACACCCAGACTGGCGATACCCACACCTGAGGAGATTGAAAAATTGTCCGAAAGCTGGTAGGTCACATTCAGCCCGCCACCAACGTTGACTTTTTCAGTGGTCAAAGCCGAAGCCACCATAAGTCCCAGGCTCCACTTGTCTTCGGTTTGCTCAAGCTTTCTCGGCTGCACGGCAATGGGAGTGAGATCTGTAAGCGGATCGAGGCGAGCCATCCACGACTCTTCAGAAGACCTGGCCGTGGCGAACTCTGGCGTCTCCAAGGATACCTGAGTGATCAATCTCTCGTCCTGAGCGACAGCTACCCTGAGATTTTGTGCGAACAGGTCGAGCGGCTCCTGCCTGCGGACGACGGTTTCGCGATCGACGGATGTAGCGGCCACCGTAGGCCGACTGCTGAGCGCTGGACGGACTGTGGACGGTACGAGTTCGCTGTCAGTGTGTTGCGTATCCTGGGATTGGGGGATCTGTTTATTTTGTACCAGATCCTCTAAGACAGGATTTTCAAACCGATCCTGTTGAAGCACAAAAAACAACCCCACAGCAAGAATTACCGACGCCGCAGCGCCCCAAGCTGCCCATGGTAATATGCTGCGCCTGCTAGCAGGGGCAGGCTGGCCGGCACTCTTTGCGCTGAAACGCTCCCAGGCACCGGGCGAATACGGCTCCTCGTGCTCTTTGAGCGCGGCAATCATCTTTTCGATGATATCTTCCCTATCTTTATCCTTTTTGTTCATTTTAATATTAAACCAGTCTTTCTGCCAGCCTTTCAGACGAATCGTAAAGTGCTCTCAGCTTTTGTTTTGCCCGTGTCAAATAGGTCCGGGATGTACTTTCGGGAATTTCCAAAAGCTTTGAAATTTCCTCGTGTGAATAACCCTCTAGCTCGTACAAATTGAAAATCGTGCGCTGAATCAGCGGTAACTTCATAAGCAAACCCATCAGGTCCTGTACCAGAAGATTGCCGGACGCGTCAATCGGCGACTCGCTTTGATCAAATTCCGGCTGATCGTCCAGGTGAAGCATGGACTTTTTGGACCGTAGAAAATCTATGGATAGGTTGACACATATCTTGGCTAACCATCCCTTGAATAGCTTTTCGTACTGCGTGGCTTCAGATTTCACTGAAAATACATGCAACTTGGCAAAGGCTTTCACAAATGTTTCGTTTACTAATTCTTCCGCATCCTCACGGCTTTTCGCGTACCTGAGGGCGATTGCCAATAAGTAGCCATAAAAACGCTTATAGAGAATTTCTTGGTATTTGCCATCGGGGGATTGGACACAGGCGTGCACTACATTCTCCAGAGACAATGTTTGCTCACGTTGTAAACGCCTGAAATTTCCCTTCACTTTTGATCCTATATGTCTTTAATACAATAGAATCAAAAACCTAACCAATTTTTCTTCCAAAGTCATTCCTGCAAAATCTTTATCGACACGTTCATTGCCCAAAATCGTATGTTTTCTGTACAAACGGTTTATTTAAGGCAAACGCTACAGCTAGTATACAAATAAATGCTATTTTTGCGAAAAGGAAAAGATATAAATGAATACGGCTCTTTCAGAACAAGAAATACTTCGCAGACAATCGCTGGCATCTTTGATAGATCTGGGGATTGATCCTTATCCTGCGGCACTTTTTGATGTTAATACCTTTGCCAAGGATATCTTGGACAATTATGACCGGGATAAAATAAATTATAAGCATATACGGATTGCCGGCCGCATGATGAGCAGGCGGATTATGGGAAGTGCGGCTTTTATAGAACTGCAAGACGCTACAGGCAGGATACAGGTCTATCTAAAGCGGGATGATCTTTGTCCCGGAGAGGATAAAACACTCTATAATACGGTCTTCAAGAAGCTTTTGGACAACGGCGACTTTCTGGGAATAGAAGGTTACGTGTTCACGACGCAAACGGGGGAAATTTCGGTGCACACCCAAAAACTGACCCTGCTGGCTAAATCTCTGAAGCCTCTTCCTGCTGTAAAAGAGGCCGATGGAAAGACATTTGATGCGGTCACCGACCCGGAGTTTCGTTATAGGCAGCGTTATGTGGACCTGGTAATCAATCCCCAGGTGAAGGAAACCTTCCGCAAGGTCTCCCGGGTGAAAACGTCTATACGAGAGTATCTGAATGCTTATGGAGCCCTGGAAGTGGACACGCCTGTGTTGCAGGCCATCCCTGGTGGCGCAGCCGCTAAGCCCTTTGTCACCCACCACAATGCCCTGGACATGCCGCTCTACCTGCGTATTGCAAATGAGTTATACCTCAAGCGCCTGATCGTGGGTGGGTATGATTGGGTGTACGAATTTAGCCGTAATTTCCGCAACGAAGGTATGGATAGAACCCATAATCCGGAGTTTACGGTCCTGGAATTTTACGTGGCCTACAAGGATTATAACTGGATGATGGAAACTACTGAAAAGCTGCTTGAAAAAGTGGCGGTAGACACCAATGGCCAGACTAACGTAACCGTAGGGGAACATGTAATCGAATTTGCTGCGCCCTACAAGCGTATCAGCATTTACGATGCAATTCAGGAACACACAGGTATAGATGTGAGCAAGATGGATGAAGCCCAACTGAGAGACGTATGCACCAAACTGGACATCGAGATAGACGAGAGCATGGGCAAGGGCAAGCTGATTGACGAGATTTTTGGTGAAAAATGCGAAAAGCACTATATTCAGCCCACTTTCATCACAGATTATCCGGTGGAAATGAGTCCTTTGACCAAAAAACACCGCAGCAAGCCTGGTCTGGTGGAGAGATTTGAGCTAATGGTCAACGGCAAGGAAATCGCCAATGCCTACTCAGAGCTCAACGATCCTATAGACCAACGCCAGCGATTTGAGGAGCAAGTCCGTCTCATGGAACGAGGCGACGACGAGGCCATGTTTATAGACTATGATTTCCTGAGGGCTTTGGAATACGGCATGCCGCCCAATGCGGGGATAGGAATCGGTATCGATCGCCTGGCCATGTTGATGACCAACCAGAACAGCATTCAGGATGTACTTTTCTTCCCGCAGATGCGGCCGGAAAAAGTGGTGAAACAAGACACCGTAGATGACTTTGTACAAGCGGGCATCCCCGCAGAGTGGGTACCTGTCCTGCAGAAAATGGGATTGAACGATGTCAATGCGGTCAAAGCGGCCAACCCGAACAAGGTTTTCAATGACTTGGGCGGCATGCGCAAAAAACTGAAGCTCGATCTGTCAATGCCCACTAAGGACGAGGTGATGACTTGGTTTGCCTAGTCTTTTGTATTTCCGCTAGAACGTTCAAACGTGACCGTGCGCGTATAATTTGACGGATAAGCTCCCGCTTGCAACAAGACAGGCCTGAGGGCAAATTCAAAGTGCAGGGCTGCTGGGTTTCCGTCTTTTCCGAGGGTAAAATAGGCAAATTCTTCCCTTTGTGCGGGATTTTTCCAGACAGCACGAAAGGTTTCATGATGCCAATGCTCGAGCTCCGCGACCAACTCCTTTTGACCCCAAAAATGAAGTTCGAGTCCTTTGGATCCGAGTCTGACTTCCACGGTGTCGTAGGCTAAAGATGTATATGTTCCCGTGTACTGGTCCAACCCATGCGCTGGGGAAGTACCCGTTTTGCGAGCTTTGTGTATGTCCTCTCTTGCAGCCAGTGCTCTCTCCATGGACCGCTGGTAACCCGAAAAATACCTTTCAGGCCAGTTCGTCCCACTCTCCCCCAGAAAGGAATCGATCACCGTATAGGCCAGGGCATCGCCCAACTGATTGAAGGAGTTGCCGACAACGACAATTCCCAGCCCGATTTCGGGTACCATATAGGCAGCGGTATTAAAACCGTCTGTGGCCCCACCGTGGGTGAGGACGCGATGATGTTGATAGTCGAGAATATTCCAACCTAGTCCATAAGTGGCTTGGGTACCATAGACGTCGGATGAGGATCTGACGACCTGGGGTTTGTGGATTTCCTGCATTTGTCGTGGGCTGATCAGGCGCTTGCCTTTGTAGACTCCAGGTGCGTCCGGTGCCCCCAACTGGAGGATCATCCACTTGGCCACGTCGGTGACCGAGGCATTGATCCCGCCTGCAGGCCCCGCGTTGTCCCAGTTTCGCCGAGGGATAGGAACTATCCCAGTCTCAATATACTGATGTGGCCAGGCCGCATTGCTCTGCTCGTCAATAGCGAGCACACTGGTGTTGCTGCCCATCTCCAGAGGCTGAAAAATTCTTTCATTGAGAAACTCGTCCCAGGTTTTGCCTGTCACATACTCGATGACCTGCCCTGCAACGGTATACATGACATTGCTATACACGTATGAAGTGCGAAAGGGCTGCTCAAAATCCATATATCTGAGCTTGTAGATCAACTCATCCCGGCTATGACCGCTCATAAACTGCAGTCGGTTTCCTATCATGCGTCCAATGCCGACCTGGTGGGTAAGGGCATCTCTGATGGTGACCTGACTGGTCACCCAGGGATCGCTCAGCGCGAACCACGGGATAATATCCACGATCTTGTCATCCCAGGAGATTTTGCCCTCATCTACGAGCATAGCAAGTGCGGCAGCGGTAATGTTTTTACTCACCGAAGCAATCCCAAATAAGGTGTTTGCATCGACTGCTTCTCCTGTTCCAAGCTTTTTTTCGCCAAATCCTTTGGCATAAATAATTTCTCCATCCTTAACTACGGCAACAGCCATACCTGGGACTTGCCAATCTTTCATCCCTTTTTCAACTATAGTCTCAAAGTTTGCGGGCATGGTGCGCTTTTGCGCCTGCGCTGTAAGGGTAAAACCGGTTCCGCAGCTGAACATTGCAGTCAAAACCAGGAAATAGAACTTGCGCATGGCTGCGCTTTTGAAACGTACGGTCATGTCAATTTAAGTTTTATAAGTAGCAAAGTTACTGCCGCTGCGATTGCAACGCAATGGCAAACATTTTCATTTGTTTTACCATAGCCAAAAGTCCATTGGCCCGGGTCGGAGAAAGATGCTCTTTCAACCCAATCTGGTCTATAAAATACAGCTCTGCCTGAGCGATCTCTTCCGGCGAATGTTCCGAGAGTACCTTTACCATCAGACTGACCAGTCCTTTGGTGATGATGGCGTCACTATCTGCAGTGAAATATACCTTCCCGTCCCGGAAGTCGGCGTGCAACCAAACCCGGGACTGACAGCCCTTGATCAGGTAGTCATCTTGTTTGTATTGTTCATCGATTAACGGAAGCTCTTTGCCCAATTGGATGATATATTCATACTTTGACATCCAATCTTCGAAAAAAGAAAAATCCTCTATCAGTTCGTCTTGTATTTCGTTTATTTTCATCAATAATCTCCTTCAAACCTCAGCGGGCTACATCAGCATGGCTGCTGCCCTTTCCAGCGCACTCACGAGCCTGTCGACATCCGCTCGGGTATTGTACATGCCCAGCGAAGCCCTTACTGTTCCTGGAATTCCAAATTTGTCCATGATGGGTTGCGTGCAATGATGCCCCGTCCGTACCGCAATGCCGAGCTTGTCAAGGATCACGCCCACATCATAGGGGTGGACATCCCCAATCAGAAAGGATGCAGTTGCCGCCTTGTGGGGTGAGGTACCTATGAAACGTAGTCCGGGAATGGTTAACAAACGTTCGTTCATATAGTCTAGGAGCTCCTGCTCATAGCTGGCAATGTCCTTCAGGCCGATGCTATTGACATAGTCGATGGCATAACCGAGTCCGACGCCCCCAGCGATGTTGGGTGTGCCGGCTTCAAACTTGAAAGGTAGCTCATTGTAGACTGTTTTTTCGAAAGTGACGGTTTTGATCATATCTCCGCCGCCTTGATAAGGGGGCATGCGTTCCAGCCAGTTCTCCTTTGCGTACAGTACGCCGACGCCGGTGGGTCCGTAGAGTTTATGTCCGGAAAACACAAGAAAATCTACGTCCAATGCCTGAACATCCAGCGGGATATGTTGTACGGCCTGCGCTGCATCCAGCAATACGGGTACATTTTGGGCGTGAGCCTCCTCGATGATCTTTTTGGCCGGATTGATTGTTCCCAGCGAATTGGACACGTAAACCAGGGAAACTAGTTTGGTTTTTGGTCCTAATAATTTGGAAAACTGCGCCATATCCAGTTCGCCACTTTCAGTCATGGGAATGACTTTCAACACCGCTCCTCTGTCCTCACACATGATCTGCCAGGGAACTATATTGGAGTGATGCTCCATCTCGGAAATGAGAATCTCATCGCCAGCTTGTACGAAGGCCTTTCCAAAGGAATGAGCTACAAGATTTATTCCCCCGGTGGTGCCAGAGGTGAACAGAACCTGCCTGGGATCCGGTGCGCCGATAAATTGCGCAATTTTTTGCCGGGAAACCTCATAAGCGTCCGTCGCTAACTGACTCAGGTGGTGTACACCGCGATGGATATTGCTGTTGTAATCCGTATAATAATCTGCAATGGCCTGGATCACCGAGCTTGGCTTTTGCGTAGAAGCACCGTTGTCCAGATAGACCAGAGGTTGCCCGTTCACTTCCCGTTGTAAAATGGGAAAATCCTTTCTAATTCTGTCTATGGGGTAGGGTGCGGTCATTAATAAAGTTTTGTAATTTGCTTAATTTACTTGAAATATTTAAAATCTGTTCCTAAAAAGCGGGCCTGTTTTCCCAGTTCCTCTTCTATGCGCAGTAATTGATTGTATTTTGCCATCCGGTCTGAGCGGGAAGCCGATCCTGTTTTGATCTGCCCGCAATTGAGAGCGACCGCGAGATCCGCAATCGTATAGTCTTCGGTTTCGCCTGAGCGGTGAGACATAACAGAGGTATATGCGTTCTGCTGAGCCAGGCTCACCGCAGCGATGGTCTCGCTAAGTGTACCGATCTGATTGACCTTGACGAGAATCGAATTGGCCGTGTCTTGGTCTATACCCTTTTGTAGACGCTTGCTGTTGGTCACGAAGAGATCATCACCGACCAGCTGAATCTTGGAACCGATGCGATCGGTGAGCAGCTTCCACCCTTCCCAATCATCCTCGTGCATCCCATCCTCAATAGAAATAATGGGGTATTTCTCTGTCAATTCCTGGAGGAAGTCGACTTGTTGGTCGCTGCTCCTTGTGGCAGCCTGATCGCCTTCAAACTTGCCGTACTGATACTGACCGCCGACAAAAAATTCTGAAGCAGCACAGTCCAGCGCGAGGAAAATGTCCTTGCCAGGCTGATAACCTGCGGCTTCTATAGCAGAAAGCACAGTTTCGATTGCGTCCTCCGTCCCGTTGAATTTTGGGGCGAAGCCGCCTTCGTCACCAATTGCGGTGGAAAGTCCTTTTTTGTGTAGAATCGCTTTGAGATGATGAAAAACTTCTGTGCCCCAGCGCAAAGCTTCCGAAAACCTGGAGGCGCCCACGGGCATGATCATGAATTCTTGAAAGGCAATAGGTGCATCGGAATGGGAGCCGCCATTGACAATATTCATCATGGGAATGGGAAGCAGGTTGGCATTGACCCCACCTACGTAACGGTATAGCGGCTGGTGGCTTTCCTTTGCCGCTGCTTTGGCCACAGCCAGGGAAACACCAAGCAAAGCGTTTGCACCGAGATTGCCCTTGTTGTCGGTTCCGTCCAGATCAAGCAACAATTGGTCGATGGCATTTTGCTCAAAAACGTCTACGCCTTCCAAAGCCTCAGCTATGGTGGTGTTTACATTTTCGACGGCATTGAGGACCCCCTTGCCCAAATAGCGGGTAGGGTCGCCGTCCCGTAGTTCTACGGCTTCGTAGGCTCCTGTCGACGCGCCCGACGGCACAGCGGCACGGCCCTGAACGCCATTTTGAGTGGTAACGTCGACTTCTATGGTCGGATTTCCCCGGGAATCCAAAATCTGCCGGGCATGAACATCAATAATTAAACTCATCTCAAGTATTTACCAATTTTGTAATCATTCAAATATACGCAAATTACACTCATGAACCAAGACGCATGCTGTCCACGAATTGGTCGAAAAGATAATGTGAATCGTGAGGACCAGGCGCGGCTTCAGGGTGGTATTGGACCGAAAACTGATTTTTCCCCTTGACCCGTATGCCCTCGATGGACTGGTCGTTGAGGTTGATATGCGTGATTTCCACGGCTTCCGACTTTTCGACGTCTTGCTTGATGACTCCAAAACCATGGTTTTGACTCGTAATTTCGCACTTGTCAAGCACTATGTTTTTGACCGGGTGATTGATACCCCTGTGGCCATTGAACATTTTTTCCGTACCAATTCCGTGAGCCAGCGCCAGGAGCTGATGGCCCAGGCAAATGCCAAACATGGGTTTATTCGCGGCGACTATTTCTGTGACAGTCTGGATGGCATAGTCCATCGCAGCCGGGTCTCCAGGCCCATTGGAAACAAAATAGCCCTGGGGATTCCATTTTTCCATTTCGGCAAAGGAGGTTTTAGCAGGAAACACCTGCATGTAGACGTCCCGATCGGCGAAATTCCTGAGAATATTGCGTTTTACGCCAAGATCCAGGACAGCGATCCGTGTTGCCGCGTCAGGGTTGCCGTAAAAATAAGCTTCCTTGGTCGATACTACAGAAGAAAGCTCTGCGCCAACCATGGACTGCATGCCTGCGAGCTGCGCTCTCAATGCATCGACAGAAAAGTTTTCCGACGAAATGACCGCATTCATCGCGCCTTTATCACGTATATGCCTGACTAAAGATCGCGTGTCTATATCCGAGATGCCAACCAACTTTTCGTCCTCAAAATAGTGCTGAATAGACCCGCTGGCCATTTTGCGACTGTAATCGATGTTGTAATTTTTGCAAACGAGTCCCGCAATTTGAATATTGTCGGATTCTCCCTCATCATCGGCAATACCATAATTACCAATGTGGGCGTTGGTGGTCACCATGATTTGGCCATAGTAGGATGGATCTGTAAATATTTCCTGGTATCCGGTGGTCCCGGTGTTGAAACAAATTTCACCTGTTGTGGTTCCGATTTTTCCGGCGGCTTTTCCATAAAACACGGTACCATCTTCCAACACCAAAATGGCAGGCAATTTACTGTAATGGGTCATTTTTTTTGTAATAATTATAAAAGTAAATGGAATTGTTGCAGCGGGATGAAGCATAAAAAAAGCCCTTATCGGGCCGCAAAGACAGGAAAATGGAAGAGCTTTCGGAGGGTACTCCGCTGTCGGGGGCATACAAAAGTGTATGTACGCGATGTTCTTCCATATTCACGGTGCAAATTTACGCATAATTATTTAAACTCTCCTTATCAGAAGAGCTTAAATATGTCGTTTCCGAAGACAAAAATCATGAGGCCGATCAGGATAAAGAATCCGACCATCTGTGCGGACTCCAAAAATTTGTCGCTGAGCGGTTTTCCCTGAATCATCTCGACGAGCAAAAACACGACGTGGCCGCCGTCCAGTGCAGGAATAGGCAACAGGTTCATGAGTGCCAACACCATGGAAAGCATCCCGACCAGCGTCCAAAATCGTATCCAATTGACCTGATCACCAAATAATTGGGCAATCCCAATAGGTCCAGACAGTGCTTTGTCGGCTCGGACCTCACCTTTGAAAATTTTGCCCAGACCTCTGGCATTGTCCGCTACTGCGCTCCATGCTTTTGATGCCCCCACCGGGAGGGCTTCTATAAACCCGTATTGTATGGTTTCGTGCGGAATGCTGTAGTCCGGACCTATATTAAAGCCTAATACCCCGTCGTCCGGCATCTTCCCTTCAACGGAAAGTTCTTGATCTCCACGAATCAGCCCCAGTGTGACATTTTCGCCCGCATGAGCGATGAATTGCTCGCGCATTTCGTCCCAAAAATGCAAGGGAACGCTATTGATATGCAGGATACTATCCCCCTCCTGCAAGCCCATCTTTTCTGCTGCGCTTTCGGGCTGTATCCGGGCAATGGAGGTAACTTTTACCCGTGTGGTAAAGAGTTCATTGCGGGTATAATCTGCGATGTCGTTCAAAATGTCTGCTGGGACATGAATATTCAGCGTTTCGTTCCCTCTCTGCACCGTGAGGCTGGAATTGCCCATCAACACATCGGCGCTCAACAGGTCACTGAAACGCACAGCTTTTGTGCCGTTGACATGGGTGATGCGATCTCCCGCCTGGAGTCCGAGGTCTTTGCCAATGATCCCTGGCTCTATTCCATTGACGAGTCGTTCGTTGTTGATGTAGGTTTCGCCGTAGCGGAAAGTCAGACCCCAAAAGACGACGATGCCGAGAATAACATTGACGATAATCCCACCCAACATAACGATAAGCCGTTGCCAAGCGGGCTTGGACCTAAACTCCCAGGGCTGAGGTTCGCCCTTGAGCTGCTCGGTATCCATTGATTCGTCTACCATGCCTGCAATTTTGACATAGCCCCCCAGTGGAAGCCAGCCGATTCCGTATTCGCATCCTTTAAAGTTGAACTTGAATAATTTGACACCCCATGCATCAAAAAAGAGATAGAATTTCTCGACCTTGATGCCGAAGGCACGTGCAGCCAAGAAATGTCCCAATTCGTGCAAAACTATTAGAATAGACAATCCCAAAAGGACTTGCCCCGTCATGATCAATACACCCATTTGTGTCTTTTATTTCTTATTGTAGTATTCGTTTTATAAAATCTTTTGCGAAGAAACGACTTTCTGCATCATTTTCCAAACGGTTTTCCAGGGAAACTGAAGTTTCCTGGGGGATGGTTTCCAGGGTTTTGCTTATGACATCGCTAATCTGAAGAAATTTCAGTCGTCCCTGAAGAAAAGCCTCGACTGCGACTTCGTTTGCGGCATTGAGCACACAGGGACGATTGCCACCCGCTTCCAGGGCACTATAGGCCAAGTCCAGATTGGAAAAAACACTGCGGTCGACTGCCTCGAAGGTAAGCTCGGGGTATTTCAGGAAATCCATGCGCGCGAACGAATTTTCTAGCCGCTCTGGGAAGCCCAAAGCATACTGTATGGGTAGCTTCATATCCGGCAGGCCCAATTGGGCAATCACAGATCCATCATAAAACTGTACCATGGAGTGGATGATGGATTGGCGATGGACGATTACTTCTATCTGTTCTGGCTCCAGAGCAAACAGCCACTTCGCCTCGATCACTTCCAGCCCTTTGTTCATCATACTGGCCGAATCAATGGAAATTTTAGCTCCCATAGACCAATTTGGGTGTTTTAAAGCCTGCTCCGAAGTCACCTTTTCTAAATCTGCACGGGATTTGCCAAAAAACGGACCTCCGGAAGCTGTCAAGATGATTTTTTCGACGGAAGACGGATTTTCGCCCATCAAACACTGGAAAATAGCGGAATGCTCCGAGTCTACCGGCAAAATCTGTACCTCGTGTTGGCGAGCGAGTTCCATGATGAGATCACCGGCGACAACCAATGTCTCCTTATTGGCGAGGGCAATATGCTTGCCGGCCTTTATGGCTGCGACAGTGGGCTTAAGTCCGGCTGCCCCGACCAGGGCCGTGACAACCGTATCCACCACATCATTTTGAACCACCTCGCAGAGCGCGTCCTCTCCACACAGCACCTCTATGCCCAGTGGTTGAAGTTGCAGCGCTACCTGGTCATATTTGCGGGGATCGCCGATGACAACCTGCTTTGGTCTGAACTCTAGTGCTTGCGCTATGAGCAGTGATGCCTGGCTGCGGGCTGTCATTACCGTGATTTCGAAACGCTCCGGGTGCTCCCGAACGACTTCAAGGGTTTGCTTGCCTATGCTACCCGTGGCACCTAAGAGTGCTATCCTTTTTAATGTCATTTGACAACGCCTTTCATCATATCTTTGTACGCCATCGCAATCACTACGCTAGAGAGCGGAACCACAAAAAACGAATTTATCAAACTGAGCACGGTCGAAATAATCGGATACCCCATCATATTGCAATAAACGTATAAAAGATGCAAAATGACAAAAAAAACGATGATTGACAACAATTTTGTCAAATTACCTTTGGTCAATGCCATGCTGAGCCGGATGGACTGCCAGGGACTGGAATCACGGTCTAGGATGAAAAACGGAAAAAACGCAATTCTCAACAAAAAATAAAAGGACAGCAAGGCTACGAGGTACAAGTTGATCTCCATGATCAACCCGATACCACCAACATAAATAAGAGGCCAGGCCGCGACTGAAACCAAGAGGTAAAAGATCAATAGGGAAAATGCGACCATGAGCATCGCCGCAAAAAACTTAAGGATCACAATTGTGCCGGGGATTTTTTCACTCAGAGAAATCTGCTTCTCCTGCCCTATCAGACCAATCAAAAAATTGAACAATGTCAGTTGTATCCCAAAATAAGCAAACACAAACAAGGTGGCCATGAAAACACTCAAGGCGGGATTGAGATCGTTGAGATAAAAAGCCAGAATCCCCGAAGTATTGGACGTCAGAAATAAGGCAAAGCACAGTCCCGCGATAGAGAAATACCGTGATTTCAATAATTGCCAGGATCGGCTCAAGACATCACCGACAGCAAATGTGCTGTCCCTCATCATTCGGATCATTGACCGGAAAAAGGTGCAAGCAATTGGGTGAATTCGTGTTGCATTGCGTTCCCCTGGTCTTTGTTGTACCAGTTCTGCAACTGCTCCTTCTGCGTTTCAAAATCCAGGTTCTCGGCTTTCATCTTCTCGAAAAGCTCCTGAGCTTCCTGAGGACGCGGGCCCCAGAGCGCCAAATCCTTGCCCTCCAGATTTCGGATAATCAGCTTGGGGATGGATTTCCCACCATTGGTAAGGTACTCATCAATCCTGAAGGGAGGCATATCCCGATGCTCTATCACCAGACTGATCTTGGGATTCAATAGAGACATTTTATAGATAAAAGGTACGCTGTGCGCCGCATCGCCACACCAAGGCTCAGTAATGAGTATCCACTGCTGAGGATCCTTTATCCCTTCTAGGGTTTGGATCAGCGAATCGGTGAGTTTTCCTCTTTTCAGCCAACGGTTGGATCGGGAAAAATTTAACTTGGCATATTGGTAATAATCCGGCTCATCGTAGGGAGCTGGTGGATCTGGCTGCGTCATTAACGCTTCAAATCCAGACATGTATTCTTCAAACGTCTTCATTCCTATTATATTCAGTCTGCAAAATTACGAAATAATGTGGAACAACTCCATTGTGCTTGTCAAGCAAATGACACAATGTCAGAAAGAAAGCAATTTTAGGCTGACAAACCCGTTTGGCACAACCATTGATTAAACATTTAACAGAATCAGATTAAATAGAAAATTATATTAGATATGTCAAAAATCATTGGAATCGACTTAGGAACTACCAACTCTTGTGTCGCCGTCATGGAGGGTAACGAACCGGTAGTGATTGCCAACAATGAAGGTAAACGTACAACACCTTCGATCGTGGCATTTGTGGAAAACGGCGAACGCAAAGTAGGTGATCCTGCGAAAAGGCAAGCCATCACCAATCCGACCAAAACGATCAACTCCATCAAGCGTTTTATCGGATCGACCTTTAATGAAGTGGGCGATGCGGCACAGCGCATGCCTTATAAGGTCGTAAAAGGTGACAACAATACGCCTAGGGTCGAAATTGACGATCGTAAATATACTCCGCAGGAAATATCAGCGATGATCTTGCAGAAAATGAAAAAAACTGCAGAGGATTTTCTGGGTCAGGAAGTATCGGAGGCAGTGATTACCGTGCCTGCATATTTTAATGATGCACAGAGACAGGCCACTAAAGAAGCAGGCGAAATCGCAGGGCTGAATGTGAAACGTATCATCAACGAGCCTACCGCGGCGGCTTTGGCCTATGGTCTGGACAAGACCAACAAGGACATGAAAATTGTTGTGTTTGACTGTGGTGGGGGTACGCATGATGTTTCCATTCTGGAACTTGGCGACGGTGTTTTCGAAGTAAAATCTACAGACGGTGACACCCAACTGGGAGGTGACGATTTTGACGAGGTGATCATCGATTGGCTGAAAGAAGAATTTAAAGCCGATAACAGCGGTTTTGATCTGGGAAAAGACCCTATGGCTTTGCAGCGACTAAAAGAAGCCGCAGAAAAAGCCAAGATCGAACTTTCGAGCGCGTCCTCCACAGAAATCAACTTGCCCTATATCACTGCAGATCAGACTGGCCCTAAACACTTGGTCCGTACCCTGAGTCGTGCAAAATTTGAGCAATTGGCCGATTCTTTGATCAAAAGAACAATCGAGCCGTGTAAATCAGCGTTGAAGAACGCGGGCTACTCCACTAGCGATATAGATGAAGTTATCCTGGTCGGTGGATCCACACGTATCCCTGCAATTCAGGATGCGGTAAAAAACTTCTTCGGCAAAGAGCCTTCAAAAGGTGTCAACCCGGATGAGGTCGTGGCCTTAGGTGCTGCGATCCAGGGTGGAGTTCTGACTGGAGAAGTGAAGGATGTACTCTTGCTGGATGTGACACCTCTTTCCTTGGGAATCGAAACCATGGGTGGTGTCATGACAAAATTGATAGAAGCCAACACCACTATTCCGAGCAAAAAATCGGAGGTGTTTTCGACGGCGTCAGACAATCAACCCTCCGTGGAGATCCATATTCTTCAAGGAGAACGCCCAATGGCCAGCCAGAACAGGACCATCGGAAGATTTCACCTGGATGGCATTCCGCCTGCGCCAAGAGGTGTGCCTCAAATTGAGGTGACCTTTGATATCGACGCCAATGGAATCCTGCACGTCTCTGCGAAAGACAAAGCAACCGGAAAAGAACAAAAAATCCGGATCGAAGCTTCTTCAGGATTGACAGACGAAGAGATCAAGCGCATGAAAGAAGAAGCCGAGGCCAACGCAGAAATCGACGCAAAAGCCAAGGAAGAAGTCGAAAAGCTGAATGCAGCTGATGCCCTGATCTTCTCTACGGAAAAGCA
>CAYNZH010000019.1:0-38294 GCA_964401685.1 uncultured Sphingobacteriaceae bacterium | reverse complement strand
TGTATACTAAGGTTAACGTTCAGTTCTAAATTTGCTTTGCCAAAGACTTTGTGATAGATGGGATGTCCATTTCTTGCGACCATGTATACCGCGCCTGGCCCGCTTTCGTCAACAACTACAGTGCGGAAGAGGCTGTCCAACCGATGGATCAAAGTAGGAGTTCCATGCGAGCCATGACAATCCCCAATAATTGGGATAAAAGGCGTAAAACACCTGTGAAGCGCTAATGAAAGCATGAAGCGTGGCCTCCATTACCTTAGAAAAAAAACAGTACGACCAAAATGATCAGGCGTCCAAGCAAATAAATACTCACGGGCAATACAAAAAAGATGATGAAAGCTCTGTATTGCCTGTCCGTCATGTTCCTGAACCACTTAGGTTTTTTCATCTCAACTCCTCCTATTTAAAACAACAAAACAAAGCCCAACAGGTTTTTAGCCGAACGGCAATGAACTTTCTGGCTTTCCATTTGTTTTCTGTGAACGCAAAACGAATACTATGAAAAATTTAATCACAACAAGTCTACATGCCTTTTTTGATTATGGCGCAGCACTGATTTTGCTCGCTGCTCCCTGGCTGTTTTATTTTGAAGAAATTGACATGGCGAAGCAAATTTCGATTTTCAGCGGAATATTGGTCCTGTTGCTATCATTTCTAACACGCTACGAAGGCGGATTGCTGAGACTCATTCCCATGCCTTTCCATTTGGTGATGGACGTGATACTCGGGCTGTTTCTGATACTGTCTCCCTGGATCTTCGGCTTTAGTGCACAGACCTTTATTTTTCACGTCGTGATTGGATTGTTCAGCGTGAGTTCGGGTCTTCTTACTTACGCCCGGCCGCCGGAATTTATGTCCCTCAAAGGAACCTAAGCAGGGAAGCGTACGAGAAAGGATTTTACGGATTTGATCCTATGGGTATTATGCCGTTGAAATCGGTATAGGTCACAGAATTGAAAACGGTCACCGCTCTTTAGGAGGACGCTGCCAGCTACAGATGCTTCGATCCCGTGGGTAATAATAGAATCAAGAGAAAGCTCAATAATATTGGCGAACCGCTTCTGCACGAAAATTTCGAGAAACTTGTCCTTTCCGAGAATTGTCTCCTGACCAACAATTTCAAGGCGAATATCATCGGTAATATTTTCGGATAAAAACGTGAAGTTGCCCTCAATGGACGCTGTATAAAAATCCGTCAAAAACCGCATTTTTGGCGAATTCCCACAGTTTGGCTTAACATTTATCGTTGAGATCATCGACTCTTCAGTTTACTGACACCTAAAGATTCAAAAAAAAAGAGGCACGGCCAGTCTAAAACTGGAAATTGCCTCTCTTTATATAGTAGCGGGGACACGACTCGAACGTGTGACCTTCGGGTTATGAGCCCGACGAGCTACCAACTGCTCCACCCCGCAATGTATCTTACCTTTTTGTCCCTTTCGGGAGTACAAAGATACAGAATTTTTGTTAATTTGCAAATTAATAGATAAAAAAATGGAACATAAAGCGGGATTTGTAAGTATCATCGGGAAACCAAATGCGGGGAAATCGACATTGATGAATATATTGGTAGGAGAAAAAATGTCGATCATCACGCCTAAGGCCCAGACAACCAGGCACCGAATCATGGGGGTAGTCAACGAGCCAGACTACCAGATCATTTTTTCGGATACACCAGGAGTCATCAAACCCGCGTATCTCTTGCAGGAAGCGATGATGAATATTGTGCAGGGGTCGCTTATCGATGCGGATGTGCTGCTGCTTGTCACCGACATCAACGAGCAGTATGACGAAGGGGACGTGCTGGAGAAGCTCAAGCAGACTGAATCTCCAGTTGCGGTACTGATCAACAAGATAGACAAATCTACCGAAGCCGAAGTCAGTCAAAAAATCAAGTACTGGGAAAACTTACTGCAGCCAGCAGCTGTTTTTGCGATCTCGGCACTTTACGGACACAATGTGCAGGCGGTGATGCAGTTTGTACTCGATCATCTGCCCATCCATCCGCCTTACTACGACAAAGACACCCTGACGGACAAGCCTGAGCGATTTTTCGTGACCGAAATGATTCGCGAAAAGATTTTCAAACTTTACGAAAAAGAAATTCCCTACAGCACTGAGGTGGTCATTGTGAGTTTTAAGGAAGAACCTGGCATTACGCGGATCAGCGCAGAGATTATTGTGGAGCGGGATTCTCAGAAGAATATCCTCATCGGTAAGGCGGGAAGCATGATCAAAAAGGTGGGTACTTATGCGAGGCAAGACATCGAAGAATTCTTGGATCAAAAGGTGTTTCTTGAACTTTTTGTGAAAGTGATTCCTGATTGGAGAAAACGCAAAAATTATCTTCAACGGTTCGGGTATGAGAACTAATTTCAGAGGATGGGTGATCATGAGTATCACCTATATCGCGTGTTTTCTTGCTAATTTTACCTTATTGTATGCTCAAAATGGGGTTTCCACACGCTACATAAACGCTGCGGAACTCGGGGTTTCGGGGAAAGTCGAGCACGAAGGCCACTTGTATCACCGCGTTGACACTGGAAGGCACGCGGATCTCCCCACAAACGTAAAATTTTTCTGGACCCACGCTGCTGGGACTTACATCAGTTTCCGAAGCAATAGCTCACAGATTTCTGCGAAATGGTGTACCACATCTGCCCGGCCCTACAACAACCTGACCGCAGTTGCCTTTGAAGGATTGGATCTCTATGTCCTGGAGGACGGCGCGTGGAAGTTTGCAGGAGTTGGCCGGCCGGGTCACGCGGATTGCAGTGAGTCCATATTGGTGAAAAACATGAGTCAGGAAGCCAGGGATTACCTGATGTACCTGCCCCTATATGATGGAATTACTAATTTGGAAATCGGTGTCGACAGTACGGCCAGCTTAGAATCCCTGGAATCCCCGTTTCAAAAGCAAGTTTTGGTCTATGGAACGAGTATAACACAGGGAGCTTCAGCAAGCCGCCCGGGACTTGCCTATCCTTCTTTGCTTGCACGAAAAATGGGCGTGGATTTTATCAACTTAGGAACTAGTGGAAGCGCAAAAATGGAAATCCAGGTCGCCAGATTTCTCGCATCCCAGCCGATGGATGCCTTTATAATTGACTGTGTCCCCAACAGCTCTGTAGACAATATTCGGGAAAGAACAGCTCCATTCATCAACGCAATACGAGAAAAACATCCCGAGATCCCCATCATCGCTATAGGCGGCGTAATATTTGAAAGCGGAAATTTTGACCAGCAGATTTCTCGTGATATAGAACAACGTAATTTAGACTTTTTACAGGAAATTGAGCGATTGCAACGCGACGACCGTCATCTTTACTACATTTCACCAGAGGGCTTATTGGGAAGCGATCACGAAGGTACGATTGATGGCACGCATCCCAATGATATAGGCTTTGATCGTATGGTACAGAAAATCAAACCTATTCTTGAAAATATCCTTAAACGCTATCACTTATTATAAATTAAATACTTATCTTTGCATCCCCGCAGAATGTACTCCGGGAACTATGTTGAATACATAAATTAAAGAAAATGGCAACTAAAATCAGATTGCAAAGACACGGAAAGAAAGGAAAACCTTTTTTCCACGTTGTTATCGCCGATGCACGTGCTCCACGTGATGGCAAATTTATCGAAAGAATCGGATCTTACAATCCGAACACCAACCCCGCAACGATCGACTTGAACTTTGAGAGTGCGTTGGATTGGTTGCAAAAAGGTGCGCAACCAACGGATACAGCCCGTGCAATCCTTTCTTACAAAGGCGTTCTTTACAAAAAGCATTTGTTGGACGGTGTAAAAAAAGGAGCATTTGACGAAGCCGCTGCGGAAGAAAAATTCCAGGCATGGCTTGAAGGCAAGGGTTCGCAGATCGAAAACAAAAAAGAAAGCTTGGCAAAATCCCGTGAGGATGCGAAAAAAGCAGCTCTAGAGGCCGAATCTAAGAAAAAAGAAGAATTGGCCGCGGCATTGAAAGCGAAAAACACGCCACCAGAAGAAGAAGTAGCTGAAGAGGCTACCGAAGAAGGTGGAGAAGAAGGAACAGAGGCAGCGGCTGATGAGGCAGTGGCTGAAACTCCTGCAGAGGATACAGACAAAGCGGAGTAATCCGTATCGTCCCTGAGAAAAAATGCCGTTCAGAGAAGTAATTCTTTGAGCGGCATTTTGCATTAAAAAACGATTATAAATGGAAATCAAAGACTGCTTTTACATTGGTTACGTCAGTAAGACCCGAGGCCTGAAGGGTGAGGTTCAGTTGTTTTTCGAGTTTGAAGATTACAAAGAACTTGAGATCGACGTGATTTTTATTGAAATCGACAAAAAACTAGTTCCGTACTTTGTTGACCAGATGAAAGTACTGGACAACAGGACGGCATTTGTATTTCTGGAAGACGTGGATCATATAGACAAAGCCGAAGTTCTGACCCGCAAATCCGTTTATTTGCCCCTGGACCGCATGCCTGAAAGAGACCCTGATGACTTCAGAATCACCGACCTCAAAGGATACCAGGTGCACGACCAGACCCACGGTGAGCTAGGCGAAATCATAGAAATTCATGAATTTCCCCAGCAACATATCGCAGTGGTTCCCTATAAATCCAAGGAACTCATGTTCCCCCTGATCGAGGATATAATGCTCAAAATCGACAGGGAAAACCATATCCTAAGCGTCAATCTCCCTGACGGGCTGGTCGACCTTTACTTGGAATAAACACCCGATTTGATAAAATAATGTCATGTTTACTTGTATAAATGTAAAGCACTCTTTACCTTTGCGAGACCAAACATTACATTTATGATGAAAAACAGCCCACTATTTTCGCCTCAGCTACGACCGTTAGGATGGGTTATATTAGGTGTCGGGATTGTCCTAGGGCATTTCGTGCTCTATCATGATTTTCGAATGGAACTGCTGAGTATAGGAACAGAAAAATCCGGAATAGAATCATTTTTATCGCCGAAAATGAATATTACCGACGAATTGGCCCTGACACTGTGCATTGTGGGACTCATTTTCGTTTCCTTCTCAAAAGTAAAAGAAGAAGACGAGTACACCGCGCGATTGAGGCTATCCGCGCTCGTTTGGGCAATATCCATAAATTATATCTTTGTTATCGCCGGAATTTTGATTAATAATTTCCTAATACGAGATGGAATTATGGATCCATGGAACCTGATTTCAGAGTCCAATTGGGTCATTTACACGCTTTTTAGTCCACTCGCAATTTTTGTTTTGACATTTTACTCCATGCTGTTTTTGTATAGAAAAGGACAAACTCCGCGCATCATGTCATTTTATAAGCCGCAAATTGTAAAGGGCCAACAAAGAATCTATTTTTATCTAGGAATGCTGTTGACAGTTTGGTGCGCCACAATCTGGATTTTGGCTATTATTGAAAACATCTGGACCTTACAATTTAGTTCAATTACTGAAAATTGGCTTGGGATTGCGTGGTATTTATGGCCGCTTTCACTACTCATGTGGATGTTCTCCAGAACGAAGCTTGAAGACGAGTATATTCAGCAAATTCGACTCATTAGCTGGCATTGGGCATTTTATCTTCATTTTGCAATCCTTCTGATCCTGACGTGGTTTGTCTATGGCTGGGATTATCTCACGGTCATCTTTATGGCGATGCCATTATTGCCGTTCCTGTTCTTGATAATTTTTACCATCAACAAATTCCGGGTCAAATTAGCATGAAAAACACCCTCAAAATTCATCGTGCCATAAAGAACTTAACACAAGCTGAGTTGGCCGAACACATACGGGTCTCACGCCAAACGATCAACGCCATCGAAACTGGAAAATATATCCCCTCCACACTCCTTGCCTTGCGCATGGCAAAAACATTTGGCGTCAGCGTGGAGGCTTTATTTCAATTGGACGAAACGGACGCCTCCCAGTTCCAAACCCTACATTAACGTGATCATCGAATGAATCAAGCGTTTTTCACCTCTTTGGCCCAATTGTCGCGCAAGGTCACGGTTCGGTTGAAAACCAGATGATCTTCCGTAGATTTGGGATCAAGGGTAAAATACCCCTTCCTCATAAATTGATAGCCAACTCCCGGCTGCGCATTGAGAAGATCAGGTTCCACATATACCGTGTCGAGAATTTCCAGGCTCGCAGGATTGAGGGTCGATTTGAAATCTTCTTCCGCTGCTGGGTTTTCCACACTGAAAAGACGATCGTAGAGGCGGACTTCGACCGTTTTCGCATGATCTGCACTCACCCAATGGATGGTTCCTTTGACTTTCATGCCACTGGTGTCTTCGCCACTTTTTGAGTTGGGGACATAATCGGCGTGAATCTCGGTAATTTTGCCTTGCTCATCTTTGAGAAAATCAGTCACGGTGACGATGTATGCACTTTTCAGGCGTACACTCAATCCAGGTCCCAGACGGAAGAACTTCTTAGGTGGATTTTCCATAAAATCCTCTCGCTCTATCCATAATTCCCTCGAAAATGGAATTTCTCGGGAGCCGCCGCCATTTTCCTCTTCCGGATTGTTCTCACTCACGAGCATTTCAGTCTGCCCTTCCGGATAATTTGTAATTACCAGCTTTACCGGATCCAAGACCGCCATTCTACGCCAAGCAGTTTTATTTAAATCCTCACGTATACAGAATTCCAGAAGCCCCATATCTATCACATTCTCCCGCTTTGCCACACCGATTCGTTCACAAAAATTGCGGATACTTGCAGGCGTATAGCCCCTTCGCCTGAGTCCGGAGATGGTCGGCATACGCGGATCATCCCAGCCCTCCACATGTTTTTCGTTGACGAGCTGGAGGAGCTTTCTTTTGCTCATCACGGTATAATTGATGTTCAGTCGCGCGAATTCGTATTGTCTGGATGGGTAAATCCCAATATTTTCTATAAGCCAATCGTACAGTGGACGGTGGGGCACAAATTCCAGCGTACAGATAGAGTGCGTGATTCGCTCGATGGAATCGCTCTGTCCATGTGCAAAGTCGTACATGGGGTAGATACACCACTTGTCGCCCGTCCGATGATGATGCGCGTGCTTTATCCGGTAAATAATCGGATCACGCATGTGCATATTCGGACTGGAAAGATCGATTTTTGCCCTCAAAACCTTTGCGCCGTCGGCAAACACGCCTGCACGCATCTCCTCAAAAAGACGCAGATTTTCTGCTGCAGGACGATCTCTGAACGGCGTTGGGACCCCCGGTACGGTCGGCGTCCCCTTCGCAGCTGCAATTTCCTCTGAAGTACTCTCGTCCACATACGCCAGTCCCTTTTTGATCAAAATGACTGCATAATCATAAAGGGTTTCGAAGTAATCTGAAGTATACAATTCCCTGTTCCACTGAAATCCGAGCCACTTAATATCTTCCTTGATGCTCTCCACGTATTCCACCTCCTCAGTAACAGGATTTGTATCATCAAAACGCAGATTCGCTTCACCTTTGTATTTTTGGGCCAAACCAAAGTTCAAAACGATAGATTTTGCGTGTCCAATATGCAGATAGCCATTGGGCTCGGGCGGAAATCGTGTCAACACCCGGCCATTGTGCTTATTTGTCTTCAGATCCTCTTCAATGATCTCCTCTATAAAATTGAGCGATTTTTCGTCATTTTCCGTCATAATGCAAATGTAATGATTTTTTATATGTAATTTTACTCTGATGAAAAACGTAATTTGGATAGGGGTCATTTGCCTTATGGCATTGCCAATCAGCTTGCTAGGACAGGGCAAAAAGCCAGAGGTTTTGGTGTATGGGCAGGGATTTGTTGGGTATGCTGCCGCTTTGCAGTCGGCCAAATCCAATCTCCACACGATCTGGGTCATCCAAGGCGATGAACTCGTTCCTGAGGCACGAAACATTCAGATTCAGGACACTGGTTTTTACCATGCAGGAATATGGGCGGAAATCTATCAACTGACTCAGGATTCCCTCACCACACGCAGCTTTGCCGAGGCGCTGGAGTTCCGAATGGAAGGTATCCCCCATCTACAAATCATTCGCCAGGGCGGAATTCGCAAAGCCTCGCCAAGGAAAAAGACGATCCGTGTGCAGCTCGCCGACAGAAAATCCTTTACTGTGCGAGCGGTCGTCGATGCGAGTCCGGACGGTGAGCTGTCCGAAAAATTGGGCCTGGCTGCACCGTCAGCTACTGCCGTCAGTCCTAGCCTTCGCACGAGTGTCGTAGCTGCAGCACCTGGTGACCTTCCCTCGGGGAATTTTATCGGGCTGAAAGAACTTTTGCCTCAGGAAAATAGCAACTTCCTCTCCTTTTCAGGTCTCGCACGGGTAAAATCCCTCGCAAAGGCACATCAGCAATCAAACCCAGGATTTCTGGTGTCCATCGGCCAGGCATTGGGCGCGACCGCGGGATATTTGGCATTCTTCAAAACGACACCGGACAAAATAGATTTACGACAGATTCAGGGCGAATTGGTACAGTACGGCGCAAAACTCATCCCTTTGGTTGACATCCCGCATTCCGACCCAAATTTTCAGGCAATACAGCGTGTCGCTGCAACCGGACTGTGGATGGAACCGCCAACAACCCATTTCGAGCCCTCAGAACCAGTTTCCACAAACGATTTGGAAGGCACAATGAACCAGTTATATTCGCGGAGCCAGATCTGGTTTCAGGGTACGCATAAGGACACTATGCGACTGGACGACTTACTGAGTCTAATCAAATACATCAGTCACCGAGGACCGGAGCTGGAGGGTTTAGTCGAAAAGGGATGGACAAAAAGATTTCAGTTCGAGGGGTCTTTTGACTTAGCGGCGCCGGTCAATCGCAGGCAAGTTGCTGTCTTGCTGGACGAATACACAAAGCCCTTTGATGTCAAGGTTGATATTGACGGTCGTATATTAAGATAGAGAAATCTGCCTTTTGATACTTTCCTCAAGTGAAATGATCGTCTCCGTGCGCTGAATTCCTTCGACAGACTGGATATCGTCGTTCAACACGCGTCGTAAATGCTCGGTATCTCTGCAAACAATTTTTGCAAACATAGAGTACGATCCGGTGCAATAATGCAACTCGACCACTTCCTTGATTTTGGTGAGCTGTTCGACTGCATTTTTGTACTGCGACCCCTTGTCCAGAAAAATCCCGAGGAAGGCCGTAATATCGAACCCAATTCTCTGAGCGTTCACTTGCAGGTGTGTGCCTTTGATCACGCCCATATCGACCATTTTCTTCATACGCACATGTATGGTTCCGCCGGACACATTCAGCTTCTTGGCAATTTCTGTGTAGGGACCGGATGCGTCGTCCATCAATGAGGACAGGATCTGAATATCCAACCTGTCAAGGTCAATGTTTTGATTCTTTTTGTCCATAAAAAACAATTTACGATTTATTCAACAATAGTTGGCGAATAATAGTATATTTGCAATAGATACCCAGTAAAATTACAATTTTAGTTTAGTCCCTCCTCATAATTTTAATATAGGTTTATAATTGATTTGCAAAGATCCCCTCTCCCAAAGGGGTTCTTTTGCAATTTACCCAAAAATAGGAAGATTATTTTGAATTTCGTAATTTTTTCAGTCTAATGTTTTAGCGCAGCCGTTTTTCATTGTTTTTAACAAAGGATTCCCACCCGCTGTACTGTTTACCATTATTGCCATCGTATCCGCGTTGAAACGCATGACATACGGCTACCGCGAGTCCGTCAGTCGCATCCAAAAATTGCGGGGCTTCTTCGAATTTGAATAGGGTTTTTAACATGGCGGCGACTTGCTCCTTGCTCGCATTTCCGTTCCCGGTGACGGATTGTTTGATTTTTCGCGGTGCGTACTCCGAAATAGGAATTGATTTTTCCAGTGCAGCTGCCATGGCCACTCCCTGGGCGCGGCCCAGTTTGAGGACGACCTGAATATTTTTTCCGTAAAAGGGTGATTCCAAGGCTACGCAGTCTGGATGATACTGTTCGATCAGCGCACTAGTCTTCTCGAAAATTTTCTTCAGTTTTAGCCCATGATCACTCAAATGTCCAAGTTGGACCACTCCCATACTCAGCAATTCCAGATTTTTGCCGACTTCTTTCACCACGCCGAAACCCAATACCACTGTTCCCGGATCTATTCCGAGAATGATTCTCTCCTTTGCCTTACTGCTCATGTCAATTCATTGAGGGTGACGTCCCACACCATCACCAATTTGTCATCGCTCACAGAGATCAGTTGATCACCCGAGGCACTCCACACTAGTTTATTGACGGACAATTTGTGTGCATCGATATATTTTTCCCGACTGATGCTTTTGAAAAGTCTAAAATCCTCGTAGGACCATATTTTTATATTCTTATCTCGGCTACAGGTCGCAAAAACGGGCTTAGACGGATGAAATACGATTGAATAAACAGCGAACATATGAGGGACGAAATCCAGTATAGGTGTAAAGCCCTGTGCGTCGAAAAGTTGTAATTTAGCATCGCGTCCGCCTGTGAGTAAGCGGTCGCCGTCTGGGGAGAAGCACACTGATGTCACCGTAGATTCATGGGCCTGCACGGATTGTATCAATTCAAAGCTGGTCAAATCTACAATTTTGATCCATCCATCTTTAAGACCGAAAACCACCCTATCCTCGGTGGGATTGATGGCAATATTTCTCAACGTTGTGCGCCCTACAAGCCCATGATAGACTAGGTTCCCGGTCCTCAGGTCCCAGACACTGAAAGTGCCATCTTCCGAGGCGGCAATCAGCTTGCTCTCCTGTTCATAAACTTTTAGATCAAATACTGCGGCTTGATGCAATACAAATTTAGAGACGAGCTCGCCTCGCTCTCGGTTTACCAATAAGATTTCGCCATTTCTTTGACCAATGGCCAATAAATCTCCGCCAATCAGGCAGAGTGCATACACAGAATGCTGAACGGGATACAGTATTCTTTTGAAGCTCTGACCGTGTAAGTCCCACTCGACCACACCCTTGTCATTGCCCGCGGTGAATAGCCCACCAGCCGCATCGACAACCACGGTATAAACAGGATTGCGATGACCTACAAGATGTGCTTTTTTTGATACCTGGCAGGAGTACATATACGTTTATTGATGCCTGCTTTCCAAATTGCGGGCGATCTCTGCTAAAGATACGTTTTTTTCTCTTAAAAGCACAAGCAAATGGAAGATCAGGTCGGAGCTTTCGTTGACAAAATCCTGTTTATCCTCGACCAAGGCAGCAATAACCGTTTCCACGGCTTCTTCGCCCACTTTTTGCCCGATCTTATGAATACCACTATTGCGCAAACGGTTGACATAGGAGTTTTCTGAATTCTGCGCGTATCGGGAATCAATGATTCGCTCTAACTCAAAGATAAAGTTCTGGGAAAAAGGTGACTCAAAACAATTTCGTGCTCCCGTATGACAGGTCGGACCCGCTGGATCGGCCAAAATAAGTAGCGCATCGCGATCGCAATCGATGCGAAAATCAACCATCCGCAGGTGATTCCCACTCTCTTCGCCTTTTGTCCAGAGACGTTTTTTGCTCCGCGAATAAAAGGTAACCAACTTCTCGGCTTGAGTTTTATCCCAGGCATCTTTGTCCATATATCCGAGCATCAAGACTTCCAGTGTTTGCCTGTCTTGTACAATGACTGGAATCAGTCCATTGCCTTTTTCAAAATCGATCATTATCTATGTTCTTACGCTTATGCCATGTTTTGCTAACTCGTTTTTCAGCTCCGGTATTCCAATAAGCCCGTCGTGAAACACAGAAGCGGCGAGCGCTCCATCGACATTGGCCTCTAAGAAAACACGCACAAAATCGGATTTATCTCCCGCACCGCCGGAGGCGATCAGGGGAATGCCCAGAGTGTTGTTGACCTCCCTCAGGAATTCTGTATCAAAGCCTGCCTTGGTTCCGTCTCTATCCATGGAGGTGAGCAAAATCTCGCCAGCACCCAAATCTTCGCAGGTTTTTATCCACTCCTGGGTGTCCAGTGGAGTTTGGACCCGGCCGCCATTCAAGAAGACCCGATTGCCCTCGGAGGTGGATTTAGTATCTACTGCCACCACCACAAACTGCCGACCGAAAGCATCGGCCAGTTCTGCGATAAGCGAGGGATTACGAACTGCCGCCGAGTTGATGGAAATTTTGTCCGCGCCGGCCTGCAACAAAAGATCTGCGTCTTGAATGCTTGTTATTCCGCCCCCAATAGTAAAGGGAATATTGACCTGGGAAGCCACAGCTCTGACCAGCTCCAAGGTCGTTTTTCGTCCCTCATGGGTGGCCGAAATATCAAGAAGAACCAATTCATCGGCGCCTTGATTCGCATATTGCCAAGCCAATTCTACAGGGTCGCCGGCGTCACGCAGGGCGACGAAATTTACCCCCTTCACCGTTCTTCCGTCCTTCACGTCGAGACAAGGGATGATTCTCTTGGTCAACATTTATAGCCGAATAAGAGATTTCAGATTCCATTCTTGTATATCCTGGATGGTGATATGATCTTCATAGATGGCCTTTCCGACCACACAGGATTCTACATTGATTTCACTAAGTTCCTTGATGTCTTTCATGGAACTGATGCCTCCCGACGCAATCAACTTGATAATGGGAGAATATTCCAGCAACTTTTTGTACAGCGCAATACCGGCTCCGCCCAGTTTGCCGTCTTTGTTTATATCTGTACACAGAAAGCGGAAAAAGCCGAGAGACAAGCAGCGGTCTATATAATCGATAAGCTTGATCGGAGAGCTTTCCATCCAGCCGGAGTATTTGATGATTTCGTCCAAAACGTCGATAGCAATAATGACCTGATCAGAGCATTTATCTTTGCCGCAATTCAGAACGCTCAATTCGTCCAGAAACGATGGATTTGTCAATGCCTGTGTCCCCACAATTACCCTGAATACTCCCGCATCCAATAGTTCCTTGATCTTTTCTATACTGCGCACGCCGCCTCCGTACTGGACCTTGACATCCAGTTTCTTCAGTATATCAAAGAGATAGGCTTGGTTGCTGAAATCGCCCTTTGCGCCGTTGAGATCAATGATGTGGATCAATTCAGTACCGTTGGAATGAAATTTCTCAATCATATCTTCCAAACTCACCGGGTACGTGGTGACGTCGTCGTAATTTCCCTCCCGCAAGCGGACAACTTTTTTGTCTAAAACATCAATCGCTGGTATTATATACATAGTTTAAGTCAATTTTGAAAAATTTAATAGTAAACGCTCACCGGCGTCCCCGGACTTTTCGGGATGAAACTGGACACCAAAGTAATTCTGCTTTTCTATGGCAGCGGAAAATTTGACGTCATATTGTGAATAAGCCACCGTGCTGTCTTCGTCGAAACTTATAAAATACGAATGTACGAAGTAAAAATAAGCATCTTTATCTATTTTGTCGAATAGAGGCGAAGCTTTTCGCTGTTGCACCCTATTCCAACCCATATGAGGCACTTTTTCACGAATTCTATTTTTGAAATGTAACGTTTGCAGGGGAATCAGATTGAGCAGGTTCGTGTCGCCTTCTTCAGAAAAACTGGTCAAGAGTTGCATTCCGAGACAGATACCCAGCACAGGACGCTGTTCCTGAACGATAATCTGGTCCAGACCCGCGAGGCGAAGCTTTTGCATAGCCGGAGCTGCATGGCCCACGCCCGGGACGATAAACCGGTCAAAGGGAGTTAAATCCTGATCCGCTTGTCGAATCACAGCATACGGCGCCTGAATTCGGTCCAGCGCGGCTGTTAGTGAAAACATGTTCCCTGCACCGTAGTCGATGATTCCAATCATCAGATGATTCCTTTCGTACTTGGTAAAGTCATATTGTACACGTTTCTCTTCACTGCTTGTTTAATGGATTTCGCGAACGCCTTGAAAATCGATTCTATCTTGTGATGTTCGTTTGTTCCTTCAGCTTTTATATTCAAATTGCATTTCGCTCCGTCGGAAAAAGACTTAAAAAAATGAGAAAACATCTCCGTAGGCATGTCTCCGATTTTTTCTCTATTAAATTCAGCGTCCCAAACAAGCCAGTTTCGCCCCCCAAAATCCAATGCGACCTGGGCCAGGCAATCATCCATGGGAAGAGTAAACCCGTAGCGTTCAATACCTTTCTTATCTCCGAGAGCATCCAAAAGCGTGCTTCCCAGTGCAATTCCTGTGTCTTCTATGGTATGGTGTTCGTCGACATGCAGGTCCCCCTGCACCTGAATATCCAGGTCTATCTGTCCGTGTCTCGCAATCTGATCGAGCATATGGTCGAAAAATGGCAATCCGGTGTCGATCCGGGATTTGCCCGTTCCGTCCAGATCCATGCGAATCGCGATTTTGGTTTCATGGGTGTCTCGTTGAGAGGTTACTACCCTTCTCTTTAGTTTAAGGAAGCTATATATCTCCTCCCATGAGTCGGTTTGCAACGCGACAGTGCCGGGGTCATACTGTAAATTTTCGCCGGCCCCGAGTTCTTCGTTGCCCCCTAGCCAAATCCCTTTAGCACCAAGATTCTCAGCAAGTTTTACATCGTTGACACGATCCCCGATCACGTATGATTGGCTCAAATCGTATTTTTCTTGGTCGAAATAAGCGGTTAGCATCTGGATCCCGGGCTTTCTTGTAGGAGCCTGCTCATGCGCAAAAGTCCTGTCGATGTGAGAAGCCGCAAATCGCACGCCTTCCTGCTCCAGCGTCTGAAGTATAAAATTGTGGACTGGCCAAAAATTTTCTTCGGGAAAGGACGTGGTTCCCAGCCCATCCTGATTGCTAACCAAGACAAGCTCAAAATCCAATTCCTGAGCGATCAAGGGTAAAAACCTTAGCATCCCAGGATAAAACCTCAGTTTTTCAAAGGAATCAATCTGCTGGTCTTCAGGCTCCAAAATCAGCGTCCCGTCCCTATCTATAAATAATAATTTCTTTTTAGTCTGCATTGGTGTCAAAATTACGCATTTCGGTCAAAAGACGTGCATTTTCCGAAGGAGTTCCTACGGTGATTCTGAGGCAGCCCTCACAGAGAGTTACCGCGGATCGGTCCCGGACGATCAGTCCTTTGTTCACCAAAAAACGATAAATGCCCTGAGCATCTGTGGTTTTAACGAGAACGAAATTGGCATCGGAGGGATAGATATGCTGCACGCAGGAGAATTCGGTCAGCTTGTTGACCATTGCCTCCCGTTCGGCTACCGTTTGCCTGATCCAGTCATTGACCTGCTCAATGTGATCTAACGCCTGAGAAGCAAGCTCCTGAGTCGCCTGACTGATGTTATACGGAGGCTTGATTTTATTCAACACGTCGATAATATCCCGGCTGGAAAAACCCATTCCCACCCGCAAGGCCGCCAAGCCCCAAGCTTTTGACAAGGTCTGCACGACAAATAAATTGGGGTATTCGGTCAATTCCTGAATAAAGGATTTTTGCCGCGAATAATTGATGTAGGCTTCATCCACGACGACGATGCCGTTGAAATGAGCCAGAAGCGTCTCAATATCTTCCCTGTTTAGGGAATTTCCGGTTGGATTGTTCGGTGAACATATAAAAATTAGCTTTGTTCGGACATCGATCGCCGCTGCTAGCGCCTCCATGTCCAATTGGAAATCCACCGTCAGCGGCACTTTTTTCGTGGCGACAGCATTGATCTGAGCGGCCACTTCGTACATGCCATAGGTCGGGGGGACAAGAATGACTTCGTCCTGACCTGGTTGGCAAAAGGCCCGAAAAAGTAGGTCGATTACCTCATCGCTGCCATTCCCAAGAAAAATATGCTCGGCAGGGACTCCCTTGATCTTGCTCAATTTTTCTTTGAGCTTAGACTGACGCGGATCGGGATAGCGGTTGAAAGGTGCAAGCCCCGGTGACCCGAAGGGATTTTCATTGGCATCCAAAAAAATTTCCGCCTCCCCTGTAAACTCATCTCTTGCCGTGGAATACGGGGACATAGCTTTGACATTATCACGTGTCAAAAGTTCGATATCAAAATACTTACTCATCTTATGTTAAAATGCTAAAAATATCAGGCGGAGTACCATTCGCCTTCGTATGCTAAATAACTATTGGGGAAAAACTGCTTTGCTTCGTCCAGTAAGGGTCGAAGATCCCTATATCTTGCGGAATAATGCCCTATCAGAAGCTTCTTCACATCGGCTTCCCGCGCGATCTGCCCCGCTTCCAGTGAAGTAGTATGAAGCGTTTCCAATGCACGGGCATGCATTTCATGGAGAAAAGTGGCTTCATGATAAAGCAGACTCGCCCCGCGAATAAAGTTCAGATAGGTTTTCGAGTTGTACGTGTCCGAACAATACGCATAGCTCCGCGCATCCGCTGGTGCTATAGTGAGTGATTGCCAGGAATGCAGCTGCCCGGATCCATCAACGAAATCTTTTTTTGCCTTCAAAAACCTGAAGAAACCTTTAGGAACACCAGCTCTTTCGCAAGCAGCCACATCCACCGTTGGTGGCGCGTCTTTTTCATCGAATCTAAAGCCCGTACAGGGAATTCGATGATCCAGAGGAAAGCTGGAAACACTGAATCGTTCAGTATCCAGAATTAGATTCTTGCCCTGGGTATTGGTCTGATGAAAATCGAGGGTATACCTCAATTCAGTTTCTGAATATTGAAACTGTAAATCAAGAATTTCCTCCAATCCCGCGGGACCATACACAGACAAGGGAGTCTTCCGCCCCATCAGATGCATAGAGGATAGCAACCCCATCAATCCCAAATAGTGATCTCCATGCAGATGACTGATAAATATATGCTTGATTTTGTTGATTTTTACACCAAACTTCGTTAGGCGCATCTGAGTTCCTTCTCCGCAGTCTACCAAGCACAATTGCTCATTGATATTTACGAGCTGAGCTGTTGGATGACGACCATACATAGGGGTTGCCGAATTGGAACCCAATATCAGAACTTCAAACTTCATAGGACAATACTTTGATTTCCCCCGCTCAGGCAACTCCCAATCGGGTTAATGACTCCTTTACCTGTAATTCTATACGTTGGTAAACGTTTGAGTCTGAAAGAGGTTTTACAAAAGTATCCCCTGTAATCTGCGTATACAATTCAATATATCTTTCAGAGATTGAGGAAACCAGATGATCGTCCATCTCTGGAACTTGTTGGCCTTCCTTGCCCTGAAATCCATTCTCTATAAGCCATTTTCTGACAAATTCCTTGGAAAGCTGGCGCTGAGGCTCGCCCTTGGATTGCAACTCTGCGTAGCTGTCCGCATAAAAATAGCGGGAAGAATCGGGCGTATGTATTTCATCAATCAAATAAATCTTGTCATCGGCTTTGCCAAATTCATATTTGGTGTCCACCAAAATCAGCCCGCGGGAGGCAGCTATTTCAGTGCCACGCTGAAAGAGTGCACGGGTGAAAGCTTCCAGCTGAATGTAATCCTCTTCATTGACTATGCCTTGATCAAGTATTTCTTCCCTGGAGATGTCCTCGTCGTGGCCTACGTGAGCCTTGGTAGTCGGCGTAATGATCGCTTGGGGCAGTTTATCGTTCTCGCGGAGACCCTCTGGTAAGGGCACGCCGCATACTTCCCGGCGACCAGCCGCGTACTCTCGCCAGGCATGTCCTGACAAATACCCCCGGATGACCATCTCCACTTTAAAAGGTTCGCACTTTTTGCCAATAGTCACATTTGGATCGGGAACATCGAGTACCCAATTGGGCACAATATCGCGTGTTGCCTCGAGAAACTTCGCGGCGATCTGATTCAAAACTTGCCCTTTATAGGGAATGGCCCGTGGCAGCACCACGTCGAACGCCGAAATCCGGTCGGAGGCAACCATCACCAGGCATTCGCCCAACATATAAACGTCACGTACCTTGCCGCGATAAAATTGCTGATTCTCACCAAAAGTAAAATTGGTTTCTTTTATTGTATTCATTATTGACAATGTCCAAAAATCTTTAAATATCTCCGTACGCTTCCAGGATACGGCGGACGAGCTTGTGCCTTACAACATCTGCGCCATCCAGTCGGACCACGTCGATCCCTTCTATATGATCCAGCAATTTCAATGCATTGGTCAGTCCTGACTGTTGTTTTTTTGGAAGGTCAATCTGGGTCACATCGCCGGTTACTATAAATTTGGCCGTCGGCCCCATGCGGGTCAGAAACATCTTCAGCTGCATGTCCGTTGCGTTCTGAGCCTCGTCCAAAATCACAAAGCACTTATCGAGCGTCCTTCCCCGCATGAAGGCAAGAGGAGCAATCTCAATCGTTCGGTTCTCAAGATAAACCCGCAGCTTGTCCGGAGGGATCATGTCGTCCAACGCATCATAAAGAGGTCGCAGATAAGGGTCGATTTTCTCTTTCAAATCCCCAGGTAGGAATCCGAGGTTTTCGCCGGCTTCGACCGCAGGTCTTGTCAATATAATACGCTTGATCTCACGGTTGCGCAACGCGCGCACAGCGAGTGCCACTGCAGTATAGGTCTTTCCCGTGCCGGCAGGGCCAATTGCAAAAACAATATCATTTTTGTGGACACTCTCAACCAATCGCCGCTGATTGGGCGTCCGCGCGCGGACTACCAGTCCGTGCGGGCCGTATACAATAGGTTCCTCCTTTCCTGGGGCCGCCGCTTTTTCCGATTCCGATTCCGATTCCGCAGAAGGGCCTGCTTCAGCAGGTCCGATGACCTGTAAAAAAGATTCTAAATCATTTGTGGTAAACCTATTGTACTTTAAAATATGTTCCAACACCCGATCAAAAAAAACCTGAAAGATCTCAAGGGATTTCGCATCCCCCAAGGCTTTCAAATTAGATCCCCTAGCAACCAGCTTCAGCGTTGGAAAACGCTTCTTAATCAGGTTAAAATTCTCATTCTGGCTCCCCCACAACACTGCCGGATCAACCTGTTCAATAGAAAAGCTTAGTTCATTCAAATTCGTAAAATTTCTCCACTCCAAACATAGTTAAAGTTGCTTTGATATGCAAATGGAAAGTTTAACTTTGTACGTATGTTGTCCAGTACCGAAGAAAACTATTTGAAAGCCTTACTGCGCTTGACTTCTGACCCGGCCAAAAAGGGGCAGGTGGGGACCAATCAACTTGCAGCGCGGTTGGAAGTGAGTGCTTCAACAACTTCTGACATGCTCAAAAAATTGAGAGAAAAGGGCTTGGTCGACTACGAGAAATACGGCAAAATCTCCCTGAGTGCCAAAGGACGACACAAAGCCCTGAATATCGTGCGAAAGCACAGACTTTGGGAAACATTTCTCTACCAAAAGCTTGGTTTCAAATGGGATGAGGTACATGAAGTTGCCGAGCAGCTTGAACACATTCAGTCCGAAAAATTAGTTGAGAGTCTGGACAAATTTCTGGGTTTTCCGGCATTTGACCCGCATGGAGATGCCATTCCAACCGCAGACGGCACCTTCGTCGAAGTAGATCGGCAACTCCTTTCAGAGGTCCCGGCGGGACAGGATTACGTGATCGTCTCGGTACGTGAAAATGATCCAGGGTTTTTGAAACATCTCAGCGCACTAGGCCTGTCCATTCAAAAAAAGATCCACTTGTCGGAAAGGCTCGACTACGATCGCTCCCTTTCCATTCGCCTTGAAAACAAGCAGTTCACTATTTCTGAAAAAATTGCTAAAAATATATTTTGCAAATCTGCCTGATTTTTGTTAATTTAACATATGACTATTTCATCCAAGGTAAATATAAAGAATAAAAAGGCGCATTTTGAGTTCCATATCTTGGACACATATGTCGCCGGTATCCGCTTATTGGGCACAGAAATCAAGTCTATCCGACAGAACAAAGCCAATATCAACGATTCTTTTTGTAGTTTCCTTGACGACGGCCTATACATCAGAAATATGCATATTGCCGAGTATTCTCATGGATCATTCTACAACCATGAAGCAAAAAGAGACCGGCAGCTACTTCTAAATAAAAAGGAACTGAAAAAGCTCAGAATCAAATCGGAAGAAAGGGGTTTTACCATCATCCCACTCAGGATGTTTGTCAATGATCGTGGTTTTGCCAAGGTAGAAATAGCTCTGGCCCAAGGGAAAAAGGATTTTGACAAGAGGGAAACCATCAAGGAGAGAGACAGCAAAAGAGAGCTCGACAGAATGATAAAATTCTAAGGCCCAAAAATCAATTCAGAATAGGAACCGGCTTTTTGTTTTCGTCAATCGCTACAAAAGTAAATGTACCGGTGATCGCCAGTTCTCTGCTGTCTTCATACATTTGCTCGACAAAAATCTCGATATGGACCTTAAGACTGGTTCGCCCAACCTCAACGACCCTGCCAACGAGCTCGACAATTGTCCCCGCAGGAATCGCCTTAGTAAAATCTATGCGGTCAGAAGACACAGTGACCAATCGCTTCCTGGAAAAACGAGTCCCGGTGATAAAGGCAACCTCATCCATCAAGGCCATCGCAGTGCCCCCATACAACGTATCGTAATGATTTGTCGTGTTGGGAAATACAGCTTTGAATATATGGGTCTCGGATAGTTCCATGCGCCTTCGCAGCTCGTCCGACACTACAGCTTTTTCTTTTTTCTTTTGCATATCGATATTTTTTTAAATCACCCAGCGCGCGAGAGGTCCGACCTCCTGGCTGGCAAAATCCCCGGCCAAATACTTATAGTGTCCGGCCATGGCAATCATCGCAGCATTATCCGTACAGAACTCAAACTTTGGTATGAAAACATCCCAGTTGCGTTCCCGGCCCAGACTGGCCAGGGACTGTCTAAGACCTGAGTTGGCCGAAACACCCCCAGCTATCGCAACTTGTCGTATCCCCGTCTGTGCCGCTGCCGCATCCAACTTCTTCAACAAAATTGAAACAATCCTTTCTTGAACGGAGGCGCAGATATCCTCCAGATTCTCGTCCAGAAAAGCTGGATTCGCTTTCAATTCCTTTTGCACAAAATACAAAATAGACGTTTTCAAACCGCTAAAACTAAAATCCAAGCCCGGAATCTGCGGTTCGGGAAAAGCAAAGGCGAATTTATTTCCTGCTTGGGCATGCTTATCGATCAGCGGTCCTCCGGGATAAGGCAAATCAAGAATTTTAGCCGTCTTGTCAAAGGCTTCTCCTGCCGCGTCATCCAGGGTTTGACCCATTATTTCCATAGTAAAATAGTCTTTAACCAAGACGATTTGCGTATGTCCACCCGATACCGTGAGGCAAATAAAGGGAAAAGACGGCTTGGGGTCCTCGATAAAATGAGCCAAAATATGCGCCTGCATATGGTTAACATCCAATATGGGTATACCTTGCGCGAGAGCAAAGGCCTTGGCAAAAGAGGTTCCGACCAACAAAGAGCCCAATAAACCCGGTCCTCGGGTGAAAGCTACTGCATCTACGTCTTTTTTACTTATTTTTGCCTCAGCTAATGCCTGACTCACCACCGGGACAATATTCTGCTGGTGGGCGCGGGAGGCAAGCTCAGGCACCACACCGCCGAAGCGTTCGTGGACGAGTTGATTTGCAATTATATTGGCTCGGATCGAACCGTCTATGCTAACGGCAGCTGAGGTTTCATCACAAGATGACTCAATGCCTAAAATAATGGCCATGGCGGGATCTGCATTTTAAAACTGATACAAAAATACGAAAAACAATCAGAAGATTAGGAAAAATAGCGCTTTGGACCCTCCTCACCCTCGTGATACTGGTAAGCGGCCTGGTAATTGCCCTGCAATACAAGCCGGTTCAAAGCTATTTTGGCAAACAAGCCGCCAAATTTCTCGCAAGCGAACTACAGACGACAATTAGCATTGACGGACTGTATCTTAAGCCCTTTTCCTCCTTTACCCTTGAAGGACTATATATGGCGGATAGAACGGGAGATACCCTGCTTTACGCCGGAAATCTTCAGGCGAGTCTTGATCTGGCCAAAATATTTCAAAATCAAATTGTCATCCACGATGTCAAGCTGTCCTCCTCCTCATTTTTTCTAAAAACAGAGGCCGAAGGCCAATCAAGCGCAAAATTTGTCATTGATTATTTCAAACCCCGGCAACCGCTGGACAAAAGGCGGCGAATAGTTCTAGACCTGAAAGAACTGCAATTGGAGAATATTAGTTTTCGGTATAGGAATATGATGGACAGTCTCTCTCACGACGGAAGCATCGATTTCGCCGATTTGCAAGTCAGTGAAGTCAACGGGCATCTGAAAGGAATCGACTTTAAAGAACATTGGCTGAGCACACAGATCGAGCACTTTTCCTTCATTGAAAAAAGCGGGTTTCAGCTAAGAGGGTTGGCTGGCGATTTAGTAGTGGACGCTCAATTTATAGAATTGAACAATCTGGAGTTGCAGACAAATCAAAGCCTCTTGAGGGATAAACTACGCTTGAGTTTCCAAGATTATGAGGCTTTCAACAACTTCCTGACGGATGTGCAGGTAGATTTTCATTCGGATAGATCCCGAATCACATCTGAGGATATTGCTTTTTTCGCTCCAGAGGTAAGGAGAACTTCTTTTGATGTGCGTTTGTCTGGTGATCTGGGCGGTACCGTCGATCATATACAAGGCCGACAGCTCACGCTTTCCATGGCATCCCAAACCCAGCTCAGTGGGGATCTCGAGATCCACGGGCTTCCGGCAATCGAGGACACTCATTTTGATTTGCATTTGACCCGTCTCACAAGTAATTTCGGCGAAATTCAATCCCTAACACAACTTCTGGCGGACCGACCTGATTTTGCACTTCCTGTGGAACTCTCCCCTTTGGGGACCGTGAATTTTAATGGCGCCCTCAGTGGAAGATACCATGATTTCTTCGCTGAAGGAGTTTTGGCAACCGCTTTAGGACGTTTTCAAACGTCTCTAAACTTCGACATCAAGGACGACATACATTATGCAGGGCATTTGAGCGCAAAGGAATTGGATTTAGGGCTTTGGACCAAACAGTCAAACCTCGGATTCACAGCCTTTGAGATGGAAATCGATGGCCGCAGCTTTGACCTGGCGGAACTTAATGGAGCACTTTCAAGTCAAATACATTATTTGGATTTCCGCGGACACAGGTACCAAAATATCTTTGTATCCGGCCAAATAGATCAGAAACAAATTTTCGGTGAAATCAGTATAGAAGACCGATTACTGCAGATGCAGGGTCGGGGAATGGTCGATCTGTTTCAGGATACTCCAAAATTTGAGTGGGATGGAACTGTTGAACATGCCTCCCTTCACGAACTCAAACTCTATGAGCGAGAACCTTTGGTTCTGAACAACCTCTCCTTGACTAGCCAGCTTCAGGGAAATTCACTAAATCTGCTTACCGGACGCGTCACGCTGAATGAGATGGACTTTTCGCTCGGAGCCCAAAATTACCAGGTTTCTGCCCTGGATCTTCAGGTAGAAGGTGATCCTGATGATAAGCACATTCGCTTAGATTCTGATCTTCTGGATGCCACGATTCAAGGAAAGATCGACCTACCTTCGCTTCCGGACTATTTTACGGCATTGGTGTCGCACTATCTACCCTCGCTTGGACTAAAGTATACATCAAGTCCGCAAAAGCAGGATTTCGAGGTCCGTATAGACATAAAGGATTTTGAACCCCTTGCCGAATTTATTTCTCCCAAACTGGAAATAGCTGGAGAAAGCTGGATACGAGGCCGATTTTCCGAAGAACAAAATAGTTTTGACCTGAACCTGCACCTTCGGGAAGGTCGTTGGGGAGACTTAGAAGTCCGGCAAATTACAATAAAGGACCAAGGCGAAGCGGATGGGATGGACATGCTATTGACGGCAGAAAACCTGAGCTATAAAGGGACAGAGTATGCACAGCAAATCCATGCGCGCCAACGTATCATCGACGACAAGCTCACTTACGAAATACGACTGGAAGGCGATTCAATCACAGAGCTCAACCGCATGGCTCTTCGGGGCGAAGTACGATTCGAACAAAATCAATCTGCAGAAATGTTGCTCTCCTCCTCGACGCTGACCGTCAACGGAGAAACCTGGGAGATTGGGGCAAGGTCGCTATGGGATTTTACCAGAAATCAACTTTACGTATCGGACTTTGAAATGGTCAATGCCGCGCAAAAAATCATTGCCGAAGGGTGGATTTCAAGCAACATTGAGGAAGCCCTACATTTGGAATTCCAGGAATTTGGCTTGCACGCATTGAATCCCTTCGTACTCAGCTCGGGTTATCAGATTGAAGGCGTCATCAATGGGCGAACAGAAATCAGCGCTATACTTAATAGGCCGTTTGCTGTGGCAGATCTCGCTGTCGATCAAGTATCTTTGAATGACATCCCCCTGGGAGATTTAAAGTTGAAAGCAGATTTTGATCAAGAGGCTCAGAGAATCAACGTCCAACTACAAGTCCATGAGAAAAGCAAGCAAATCATGGCTATGGAAGGCACATACAACATTCTCGACTCGGAAAATCCCCTGAGTATGCGGGCCCTGTTTCAGGATCTCAACCTCGCTCTTGCTCAGCCGCCCCTGGCAAATCTGGTCACCGGCATCCAGGGTCAGATGACAGGTTCTGCTGCGATTACCGGATCGATCAATCAACCCAAAATCACCGGCAACGCAAAATTGGCTTCAGGAAAGTTCAGGGTCGATTATTTAAACACGACTTACCAACTGAGTGGACCAGTCATCATGGAAAACACCAGATTCCTACTCAATGAGATGATTCTCACCGACATCGTCGGACAACGTGCATTGGTAAATGGCCAGATCGACCTCAATCAGGTTCGTAATCCCGCCATTGATGTACAGATAAATGCAACTAATTTCATGGTGCTGAACACCGGGCTTCGCGACAATCCCCTTTATTATGGAACCGCTTTCGGGACCGGCAGTTTCCGCTTTCAAGGGCGGGCCGACCAGATGAATATACAAATCAATGCCCGTACGGACGACAACACGGTCATCAACATTCCACTAAATTATTCGAGCACCCTGGGAGACAGCGACTTCATTCGATTTACCGACCCGTCCACCAAGGCTGACAGTCTTCCACCCGTGTTGCCCAACAGGACCCAGGGACTGAATATGAACATGGCCTTACAGGTCACTTCATCGACCGAGGCTCATATTTTTACGGATTTGGGCGAATTGTCAGGTCGTGGAGAAGGCCAGCTGGATCTCCGGATCTCTTCGCTAGGGGATTTCGAGATGTTCGGCGATTACCGCATCAATTCCGGGAAATTCACCTTCACGGCACAGGATTTCATCAATAAAATATTCGAGATCCGACAGGGCGGGAGCATTCGCTGGACCGGCCGGCCGACCGAAGCCCAAGTCAACCTGACAGCATTCTATGAGCAAAGAACAAGTCTTTCTGCGCTCTACGACGCTGCAGGCCGACCACCCAACGAGCAGCGGGTCCTGGCCCAGGCAGAAATGGATCTTTCAGGCCAACTCACTCAGCCCACCATCGCCTTTGGGCTGAATTTCCCTCAAGATCCCTATGTCAACGACGAATTACAAAGCTATTTGAGCGATGCGAACAACGTCAATCAACAAGCCCTTAGCTTGATTGTGAGGCGCAGTTTTATACCCGGGTCCAGTTCGGATTTCAGCCGCGAACTCAATAGCACCCTGCTGAGCGCTGGAACCGAGCTGGCATTCAACCAGCTCAATAACTTCATTGCACAGTCCCTCAACCTAAATTTTGTGGATTTTAATATTCGCTCCCTCAACGATGCCAGCGCTTCCTTCAGATTTTTCAACGACAGGCTCGTCTTCACAGGTGGAATCACCGACCGTCGTGATCAACAGCTCAACGACCTCAATGTCTTCAGCAACCGCGTTGCCACCGATGCTGAGCTCCTCTATCTCATACGTCGAGACGGACGACTCGTTCTGAGAGGTTCCAATCGACTCAACACACGACACTTCCTTCTCAATCCCACCGACGAATACATCAGCGCACTAGGCCTCATCTACCGACAGGAATTTAACAACTTTGGAGATTTTTTCCTGAGAATTCTCTCAAGAAGACGATCCGAGGCCATCCGGCCACCATTAGCGAACTGAGAACGCGCTCAGTAAGAAGCTCTCTGAAAAGCATAAGACAATAAGCAAAAGCAAAAAAAAAGGTGCCCCGACCTTCGTCGGAGCACCTATAAAATGTAATCATACAAAGGACTAGCCTATCGAAAGCGATTAGTCACCGGTTCTCACAAACCGTTCCACTACACCACGACCGAGACCCGTCCAACGGATTTCGAAAATGAGGTTGTCCTGATCCACAAGAATTACCTCGTTGATACTTGTCGCCAAGTTAGAACCACTAAATGCAGTAATTGACGTGATGCTGGTATTGTCGGCATTGAACTGATACTCCGCATAACCGGAATAAGTCCTCCAAAGATACTGCATATACAACCTGTTCGGACCAACTGTGCTTAGCCTAACTCCGGTTTCGGTGAATGTTCCGCCGATGTTCGCATCGATTGTTCCGAAATTGTTGGTGACCGTATAGGTGTATTCCCCTTCCCAGATTGACTTAACCGGAAGGCTAAAAATAACCGTACGGAAGTTTCCTGAAATCTCGCCAAAGGACGAAGAAGTAATCGTGAGCGCCAAGGCATTGCTTACAGATTGATCGAGCTGATCAGGCCTAACCTTGACTTTTGCATATGCTCTCTTCTCTCCTCTTTTGATTGTCACCGTGGTGGGAATATCATAGTCATCCGGTGACATTTGTACGTAAGCAGTATTTTGGGACGAGTTGAACGCCGTTATCGCCTCTGCTGCCGGAGCGATATTGACCGTGATATCCTGTGGCGCGGCCAATTCGGCGCCCGAATAACTGATCGCGATATCAAACTCAACTTCAGGAACAACTTCCAACGTCATTGGCACGTACATCACGTGCGGCGCAGTAACTGGTGAAGTTGGTGCGGTGACGTTATAAAACTCTATAATATTCTTACTTCCGGAGGGGTCCAATACTGCTTCATCCTTCAAACAGGAAGACAGACCTACAGTGACCAGAAATAGAATTAAAAAACTAAAATATCTTTTCATGTTCTATCAATTTTAATAGTGATTAATTTCTCCGGTCCCAGAAAACATACGATCCTGAAACAGTAATGCCGGTTGGGACATTATCTTGGTTCATTGAATATTCATTCTCTGGATACAAGATCCTCCCTGGCAAACGATCCGGCGTTGGCATAGCAGACATTATTGAAACAAACGTCTCTGTCGGTGAACCATTCGGCACAATTGTCGGGTAACCTGTCCGGCGGAAATCAGCCCAAGCAATATGCCCACCAATATTATTGTAAGCAATATACTTCTGAGTAATGATCGCCTCGATCTTCTGTGCTTCGGTTGTTGCAAGATCAAAATTCACTAGTCTTGAATTTGGATTACCAGCGATATAAGCCGCAGCATCTGCAACTGGATCTAAACTTGCGCGGACTTGACCATTTTCTTCTTTGTATAAATACCTAAAAGAAGCCTCGATACCCTTATTGAACAACGCTTTCGCGTCTCCACTAATGATACCACGGACCGCAGCTTCAGCCTGTAGAAAATAACTCTCAGCTGCAAGCATGATTGGTTGCCCCATACCAGGACCTTTCAAGGTACCGATCGTGGGATTGGCACCCGTGGCTGCCCCTGGCGTTCCGATATAAAACGGACTACTACCCAGTGTTCCGGCAACTGTTGGAAGGTTGTCAGGAGTTGGGGTGTTTCCTAGGTGATTCACAGGAACACTCGGAAACTGTCTGTACGTTGCAGCACCACGCTTGGGATCATCGATTTTTGATCCGTTGTAAAACGTCACAGCATAACGGCTTGGCAACCACTGGCGACCAAACGCAACCTGAGCAGTTGCCGTATAGGTACTGTGGTAAGAGTTCCAAGTAGGGTTTTGCTTGCCATTTGCACGCTCATAACCAGGGTTCACTAGCGCATCATCAGTTAAAAATCCTTCCGGTGAAATAGACGGAGCCCCAGAGAATACACCTTCCCCATGAGCCTGGACGTATAATTTCAACTTAATGGTATTTGCAAACTGGATCCAGCGATTCATATTGCCGCCAAACAATACATCTGCAGAAGCTAGTGGACGAGTCACTGCCTGTGACTTGATCGCTGCAATAGCCTCATCCAATTCTGCACTTATTCCGCGGTACACATCCTCTGCCTCATCGTATTTCGGTGTCACGAAAGACTTACCCCTTGCACCTTCAGTGTACGGGACATCATTGTAGAGGTCTACAAGATTCATGTACAGATAGGCTTTAAGGATCTTGGCAGCACCAAAGAAATTAACATAATCAGGGTTCAAGGATCCATCTTCTTCAGTCGACGCAGTGATGACGTACTCCAAATCGAGTATATTATCATACGCATTATTAAAAAAGCCGGTAAAACTAGCCGTAGTATACTCATACGTGAAGGTATCTCCCCACCCGCCGTATCCACCTGCGTTTACATGGTAGCCAACTAGACGCGCACCATGTCCATGGTAGGACACAAAGTTACTTGCCACGTAGGCCGTAGCCTGTGGAAGCACAAGTTCCGGCGTGGAGAACGTTGCACTGTTCGGATTTGGATCATTGACATCCAAAAACTCGTTGCACGACTGAAAACCAAATGCTATCAGCCCCGCAAACAATATATAAACGATTCTATTTTTCATATTCTTCAATTTTAGAAATTAAGCGTTAGCGAAGCACCCATAAACCTGGTTGGAGGCGTTTGACCCAACGTAGTTATACCCATAGCGTTACTATCACTAAAGTTGTACTCGGGATCGGTATAAATATTCGCTTTAGGCGTCCAAAGGAACAAGTTACGGCCTTGTACACTGATCTCAACACCTTTCACATAACCGGAATCACCTAACAAGCGCGCAGGTAGCGTGTAAGCCAATGCAATCTCACGGATTTTCCAGAAATCACCTTTGTAAATGTAGTTCTCTGCAATGTTACGGTTATAGGCACCACTGGACCAGAAGCCAGAACCACCGTCACGTACGGTAATATTGGTGTTCTCCACGTAATTTCCAGATGCATCCATGTATGAGGAATTTGGAACTACGAATCGGTCACGATCATACCAAACAGTATTGATTGCGGAACCAGAGAAGTCAAAGGTGCTCGCAGCGTTGTTATAGATATAATATCCACCACGGTACTCAGCAACTACTGAAAATGCAAAATCTTTATACTGTAGGTATGCATTCATCCCCAATTTGTGTTTTGGCTGCGTATTTCCCAACAAAACGCTGGATGCAGCAACACCTGGATAACCAGTCAAGGGGTCCACAATGATACGCCCTTGGGGATCGCGATCATACACTGTACCGAACAAAGACGGGAAAGGTTGACCTTCTGTCGCCACAACCTGAGCGGAACCGCCAGTTGAAATCTGCACCTGTCTTTGGTCATCACTGATCTTTACAACCATGTTCTCCAAATAGGTATAGTTGGCACCGACAGAAAGCATCCAATCAGATGACCTCATCAAGCGGAAGTCCAGAGATGTTTCCACACCTTCGTTGGTAACAAGACCGACGTTCTGACGCAGAGAAGAGTATCCTGTTGCGGTAGAAACTCCAGTCGGAATGATCTGGTCTTCCGTTTCTGTAGTAAAGTAAGTAAAAGATGCATCAACGCGGTTGTTCCACAAGGTCGCATCCACCCCAGCTTCAATACCTGTAGTGATCTCAGGACGTAGACCTTCAGCAACCATCTGGCTGCCAATCGAGAAACCTGCACCTGAGCTGTAAGGAAAACCATTCGCCTGGCTGAAAGTGGACAGCAATGCGTATGGACCCAAGTTTACGTTACCTGACTTAGACCATCCAGCACGCAGCTTCAACATATTTAAGAAATCATTTCCTCTGAGACTTTCCAGTGCATCTGTTGCCACAAATGACAAGTCAGCAGCTGGATAAAAGAACGAATTGTTTTCAGGATCCAGTACTGAAACCCAGTCATTACGTCCACTTAAGGTAAGGAATAAGTAGTTTTTGTAGTCCCCAACAAATTGTCCCCAAAGACCTATCTCACGGCTGAGGTTGTTCGACTCATTTCCACTTGGGAATGGATCAGTACGGTTGCTCACGTTATACAAGCCTGGGATAACCAAACCGTTAATACTTACGCCCATGCTTTTTCCAGAACGCTGAATGACTTGATTACCTGCGGTGAAACGGAAACCAAAATCCTCAACGCGATGGGTAAAGATCGCCTTGAAATCACCGATTACAGTAGTCGAATAGCCAGCACCATCAGATACACCGCCAGCTACGTTCGCCTGGCTACCAGCGAAGTTTGCCAAAACGTAATCAGAATAGGTAAATACACCGGTCGTGCCTTTGTTGCTAAAATTACGGCTACTGATATTACCTCCTGCGCTGAGGCTCAACCAATCAAGCGCTCTCCAGTTAATTTCAACGTTACCAGTCAAATAATCATTTCGAGTCTTGTCGCGGTAGTTGTCAATCAAAAAATAAGGGTTTCCGTAATAGTTATTGTAATAACCATTCGGATTTGCAAATTTGTCGTTTTGCCAATCTTTGTATTGCGTAATAGGAATATTCGCTGGCGTATTCAATAGGTTGTTGTAAATATTAGACGTCTGTGTTGTCTGGTCGTACCTATTTTGAATATAGTTGATGTTATATCCTACACGAAGATTGTCATATACATTTCGGGTACCGTTAGCACGGATACCAATACGCATATACTTATCCTTATAGGTTGTACCCTGTACACCAAGATGTTGCAAGGAAACATACGATGTTCCTTTGTCATCACCTGAAGAAAGTGCAAGGTCGGTCTGGTGCTGTCTTCCAGTTTCCCAGAAATCGTAACGTCCGCTGTGCGCCGCATAAGGCAGGGTCTGAATCGAACCGTCCTCCAAGGTTTGCCCTACTTCACGAATCTGCCCGTCGAAACGAGGTCCATACTGCTGGTTCTCATAAGGCGTATAAAGCTGAAGATCTGCGTCTGCACCAGCACCAAATAGTTCCTGAAGCTTTGGCTGAAAGCTTACTTGCTCCAAGGTAGCTGTGTGACCCAGTCTAACGGTTGTTACTCCGACGACACCTTTTTTAGTGGTAACGATGATCGCACCATTGGATCCCTGAGATCCGTAAAGCGCAGCGCCACCGGCACCGTTAAGAACCACAACGCTCTCAACATCCTCGGGGTTGATATTCCCCAAAATAGACGTAGGAACGATAGAGTTGTCAACAACCAAAAGCGCGGTGTTATCCCCAAGAAGGGAACGATTACCCCGAAGTACTAAACGTACGGTCGGGTTGACACCACTGGAGATAGAGTTGATCTGCAACCCGGGAACTTTTGCGTGAAGCCCTGCTGCAACGTTGATCGGCTTACTTCTCGTCAAAGTAGCCGCTGTCACCCTCGTCTGCTGCGTTCCCTGCTCCCGAGCCTTGGTCTGGAGACCGGCAGCACCGATGACCACTTCATCAAGAGCAGTGGTCGCAGAGTTTAAGCGAACATTGTAAACATTCTCGCCTGTAAGGCTGATCGTCAACGACTCATAACCCACAGATGTGAACTCCAATGTCCCCGCATCAGCAGGAACGTTGAAGGCATAATTTCCTTGCGCGTCTGTCTGTGCGCCTGACGAAGTACCGCCAGCACGAACCGAAACACCTGCAAGAGGAGCACCATCGCTCGCGGAAGTCACCTTACCGCTAACCCTCCGTACCTGCGCCTCCGCTGTTCCGACCAGCGTAAACACAAGCATGAAGAAACATAGTAGTTTTTGTTTCATGTGTTTTTAATTTAAGTTTGCAAAGTATGATTAAGCCAAGTGCGTAAGTAGCTTGCATTTACGAAAGCAACTTGCCACACCCTGACAGCGAAACTCGACATAAAAATCGAGTTTAACAAATATTTAACAAAAAAAATGTTATGAAGTTTCCTAAGGGACGGCCGGTTGAATACGGTAGGCAATCGGCGCTATTCGGCTAGAACCGAATTAGTTTGCAAACTCTCTCCTCGTCCCAACGAAGAGTACTTCGATGATCTCCGTCTCAGTCGCCTTCATGAATACAACCGAATCGACGAATTTTTAGACAGAGGCTCCGGCACTGAGAAAATCTTAAAAAATCGACTAGAATAGCTCCTGTCCTTGGGGATGCAAAGAAATAGTGACTAAAAAATTATAAAGAATTCACGAACATGATCAACGAAATCAAGTCCTCCTCGTTTCGAAAATTGACTCGGTTCTGGCGAACATACGATTCGATCTCCGGCGTATTGGTTGCAACAGCTTTAAAAAAGGAGGTCTTATTTGTTACCCTCGACAGTCCTTCGGTATCACTAAAAATATAATAATTAGACTGTTGATCAAAAAAAACTTCTTTCACACTGGAGCCGTAGGATACCCGTTCATGAACTGCCTTACGCGATTTTTTCAATAATTGAACGTGACCGTCGACCAGCACTTGATAAAAGGATTTTTCAGAATTTTTGTCAATTGCCTCATAGCCGCTCCGAAAAACGAGTGCGGAATCGGCTAGCCCATAAATAAAAAATTCTTGAATAGGAGTAGTGATTTGAATAGTATTTCCACTAGGATCAAGGTATAGCAAAGCATCCGCAACCAGATCATACTTTAACTTGGTGGTACCGCTTTTAATTCCATTGATGGTAATGACACCATCCAACCATTCATCAGTTTCGAAATATGGTGTACCACCCACTTCGCCGTACGAATTTACTCTCAACACGTTCCCATTAATATCAGACAGAATTCCTTGTGCTGAAACGTTTGCAGACAAAAAACTAAGTCCTACACAAACAACGAAAAGAGTTGGGAATCTCACCATCGGGAATATTTAAAACTGATTAAAAGATATAAATTAACCACACCTCGGAAATATACTCCGACGGTGTGGTTAACTATCAGATACTATGGTTGAACCTGAGCAATCGACAAACCGATTCTCTTCTTGTTTTCCATAATTTTAACATCTCCGCTGCCCTCAAGCTCCAGAACTAATTGAAGCGGGTTTCCCGCAGCGGACGCGGGATTTACGGTAATTTCCACTTCCCCAAAGCTAGAATTCGCTGGGATAGTGACTGTTCCGCTTGTACTATAATGAGTACCTGACACTGCCTGGACGTGGTTTGCTGCTAAAGGCTCACCTTCGACCGCAAAATATCTAAACTCTATAGGAGACGAGCGGTGCGGACCAACAAGATTAACTCTCAATTTTATCGTTCCAATATTCGTATTCAGAACCGGGTCGGCGTTATTTTGTTGCTGTCCCCCTACGACCTGTCTCTGGATGATGGGATAATCTCTACCACCTGCATTTGCATTCTGAACGGCGGCGTCCCACTCGACGTACGATCCATCTATGACAATCTTATCATCCTTGATGCAAGAGACAAATGTCATGACTAACATTATCATAGCGCCAAGAACTATGTTTTTACCTAATTTCATATTCATTAAATTTTCTTATTAATAACCATTGTTCTGAGGAATCGTATTATTACTTCCATCCACATCTCCTACTGGAATTTGTGGTAGCAACAACACATTATCAAAGTTAAACGTACTGTTGGTAGCAGGCTTATTGATATCCATGCCTCTACGTTTTAAATCCAAAAATCGATGTCCACCCTCAAACGCAAATTCCAAACGTCGTTGTAATAATATTTCATCAATCAAAGCCTGTCCGGTCAAACCAGTTACCGGTGATAACCCTCTGTTTGTACGGATCGTGTTGACATCAGCAAGCGCCAACGCTACATTTTGTTGAGCACCAGCCTCGGCATAAGCCTCCGCTCTGTTCAAATACGCCTCTGCAATCCTCATCACAGAAGTATTATCCAAGTTGATAGAACCGTTCTTTCCCAAAAATTTGGTTGACTCCACATAAGGAACTCCGCGATGAGACGCTCCCACTTCAAACATCATATTTCTGACGTCATTTGACCGGCTAGTAATCAAGACTTCTGTTGAGCCATTATTGTCAACCGTAATTCCTAACGCATTAAGAAGATCCTCTGTAGGAACTAAGTCTGCGAAACCGCCTCTTTCGGCTTTCCGTCCTTCTGCTGTACGACCGGCGTACACGTCAGAGCTATCTCTCCGTTCGTCAGGCATTCTTTCCGTCAAACTAGTGAATAACGTTTGAAGAGACACGTTTACTCCCAAACTTTCATTTGCTTGCTCAAAAATAATTTCGAACAAAGATTCCGGATTGATTGCCGCAGAAAAACCAGCTACATAATTGTCCGCATTCAACAGTCTGCTGCCCTCACTAGCGATCACAGCATTGGCCAATTCCACCGCCTTGGGGAAATCTTTGCGATAAAGTGCAGCTCTAGACAGAAGAAGTTGTGCTGCCTCTTTATTTGCTGTCCCAACATTGTTAATAGATGGGAGCAATGTGATAGCCTCTTCCAGATCTGAATAAATAGCATCATAAACTACTTCTTGCCCTACGCGCGGAGTTTCTGCGTTAAGCGCACCCTCGGCTGTCGAAATGGCACTCATCAAAATTGGCACTCCGCCTTGATTAGCGGATTCGATGATGGCACCTGGAATATACGCATACGTATTTACCAAATTGAAATGATAAAGAGCTCTTAAGAACAACAATTCACCTTTCCATGCTGTACGCTCTGCTTCAGTGATTGAAGGGTCGGAAATTCCAGGGATACCTTCGAGGATGATATTGATGCGATTTAAGGCAACATACGAACTAGACCAGTGCGAATAATGTGCTCCTCTAATATTTCGGTACTCAGAATTATAGCGGCCTGAACGATTTGTTGCCATGCCGTCATCCGCCAAAGCAGTTCCAAGACCAATTAATCTATTACCGTACAACACCTCTCCTTTCATCGTAGCATAAACGGCTGCGATTGAAGCAGAAACTCCGGCTTTGGTGGTCAATGCAACTCCAGCGTCAATTTGATCCTCTGGACTTATATCTAGAATTTTATCGCAGGATGCGAATAATACGCATCCAGATAAAATTGCTACTTTTAGTATATGACTATATTTTTTCATGAATTTCTAATTTTAAAAACCTAATTGCAATCCAAATGTGTAATTTTTAGCTTGTGGAATAATTCCCGTTGCAGTGGAACCAAACTCCGGATCGTAACCTCTAAACTCAGTATACGTGTACGGGTTGTTCGCCTGGAAATACAATCTTAGATTATCAACTTTAATTCTGCTCAACCACTGTCTTGGGAAAGTATACCCCGCTTGAATATTCTTTAGCCTGATCATATCTGTATTGTAATATAACGCAGATCCTACCAATCTACTTACACCGTTAGGTTCAGTACCGCCATTATATGGTCGTGCGATGTGAGTAATTTGACCTGGAGTCGTCCAGCGATTATCGAAATCCTCCTGTAGGGAGTTGAACGCACGGTTTCCGACTTCGCTCAGGAATTGAGCTTGACCGTCCTGCGCCATTCCGCCATACTGATATTGAAATAAAACACTAACGTCAAATCCTTTGTAAGAAAAGTCATTGGAGAAACCACCAGTGTATTTGGGGCGAGTTTGTCCGATATAACGTCTGTCATCTGCCACCGGCACGTAAGCGAGATTATCATTGGCATCCCAGATCATCGGACGTCCGGTTGCAGGACTGACACCTGCAAATTGGTAGGTAAATACCGCACCGTAGGCGTGCCCGACTCTCATGTTTACGTTTGTTGGCATTTGATCATGACCACCGTAAAGTTCCAAGATCTCGTTTTCAATATAAGTAATGTTAAAATTGGAACCCCATCTGAATCCACCGGATGTATGAACGTTCACAGAATTAACTTCCAATTCAATACCTTCGTTCTGAAGCTTACCAACGTTAGTCGTAATCGAAGTGTATCCAGACGTGCTGATCAAAGGTTGAGACATTAACAAGTCAGAACTGATCTTACGGAATACACCGACGGAACCAAACAACCTGTTTCTGAAGAACGAAAAGTCAACCGCCACATCTGTGGTCGCCGATTTTTCCCATCGAAGATCAGGGTTCGCAAGATTACTGGGAGCAATTGCGGGTTGTCCCATGTATACCCCAACACGAGAATATAACGCTCTAGCATCAAAATTTCCGATATTATCATTACCTGCTTGACCGTAACCTACCCGGAGTTTCAAATCGTTAATCCACAATGCTTCTTCCATAAAGGCCTCGTCAGCGATGTTCCATGCAACACTAACTCCTGGGAACCATCCCCAAAGATTGTTACTACCAAAACGAGAGGATCCATCATAACGAAGATTCGCAGAGACGATATACTTCCCTTGGTAGCCGTAAGAAACACGCCCTAAATAACCGGACCGTATGAAACCACCCCAAGATTCGCTAACAGAATAGGGTTCAGCTGCAGCTCCCAAATTTCTAAACAAGTAAGAAGGAAATCCTCTACCCGCCGCTTGAAGCGTACGAGAATCATCAAAACGATACTCAAATGCAACCAACGCATCAATTTTGTGATCGTCGATAATCTTATTGTAGGAGAGCATTTGGTTCGTCATAAAGTTACTTCTATGGTTGGTAAAAGTCTGTAACAAACCATTATGCGTCAACCCATCAGGCGTCCGTGCATCACGGTAACTCTTCCCTAACAAATTGGCGTATTCAATAGAAAAAAACGAACGGAATGACAAAGTAGGAGTAATCTGATAATTTCCGTACGTTGAACCTACAAGTTGACTTGTCGCCTGGTTTCCGGAATTGTAATCAGTCACAGCAATAATATTATGATTCAAAAGTCCAGGAATAGTTTGGCCACTTCCAGGCATACCATAGTAGGTACCATCTTCATTTCTTACCGGAACCGTTGGCAACATCAAAGAAGATGAAAATGCTGGGTTACCGAATGTTGAGCCATCTATACCAAAAGGAATCTCTTGTTGCATGTTGGCAAGGTTAAGATTAACACCAACGGATAGCCTTTCGTTTACCTTATGGTCCAAGGTTATTTTGGAACCTAAACGTTGAAAATCTGACTTACTAACGATCGCCTTTTGATAGGAATAATTAGCAGACAAATAAAACTGAGTATTCTCAGAACCACCACTAACACCTAGCTCGTAATTTTGCACACGGCCTGTACCGAAAGCCTCTCTCTGCCAATCCGTGGTCGGGAGTGCTGCAATTTCTTCGTCTGTCGCTGTCGCCGGTTGCCTAATCTCGTTCATAACGGTATTTCGAATAGCTGTTGCCGACGCTCTAGGGTTAGCATTTGTCCAGGCCTCCGTCCTCAAGGTCACATAATCCTGAGTATTCAACACATCGTAGTACTTGTTAATTTCGTTAGAACCAGTATAGGCATTGAAAGTCACTTTAGTACTTCCAACTCTACCCTTCTTGGTTGTAATTAAAACAACCCCGTTCGCAGCTTGTGACCCATAGATTGATGCGGTAGCAGCATCTTTGATAATCTCAATTGACTCAATATCATTGGGATTCAACCCAGCCAACGTACTCGTCTGTGTATAGCCTCCGAAGGTAGCTCCATTCATTTGAACTCCGTCAATAATATAAAGAGGTTGTGTACCGGCAGAGAATGAGCCGACGCCCCTTACATTAATGGATACTGAACCACCGGGAATTCCTGTATTAGAATTTACAGTCACACCTGCAGCACGGCCTTGAATTGCTTGTTGAAAATTTGTGACAGCCTGATTTTCGAAACTCTCCGCTGAGATCTTAGTAATAGATCCCGTAACTTCCCGTTTAGTCTGCTGCACATACCCCATGTTGACGACAACTTCATCAATTAAAGATTGACCAACGTTAAGCGTCACGTTTAGTGTGTTTGAAGTGCCGACGGGAAGAATCCGTTCTTCCATTCCTACCATCGTGAACCGAAGAGAGACATTGGTTCCAGAAATTGCAATAACGTAATTTCCATTCTGATCAGTCTGAGTACCTAAATTAGACCCGACAACCTGAACGGATACTCGCTCAAGTGGACTACCCTCAGAGTCGACGACCCTACCACTGATTCTTCGATCTTGAGCGTAAGCTGAACCAATCAGCATACAGCTCATCACAAAGAAAAAAAGTAATTTTTGTTTCATGTTTGTTTTGAATATGGTTAATTAATAAGCCTATTGTTAGCGACTCGACTTGTAACCGAGTAAACTACGTAAAGGTAAAATTACCAAAAAATTATTACTTACCAAAAAAAAATAATAAATAGCATGAAATTTAACATTTAACTCGAGAAGTCAGGGAATACAGATACTTCCTTGTGGGGGACGAGACAAAAAACAGTAGCAACAAAAAAAAAGGCGAATCCTTACGGATCCGCCTTTCTTGTGATTAAATCTAATAATTTGATTTATCAGATATTATTGCAATTGCAAAGAGTTGGCAAAGTTA
>CAYNZH010000018.1:0-40950 GCA_964401685.1 uncultured Sphingobacteriaceae bacterium | reverse complement strand
CATGAGCTCAACCGGACCGGAATGCTCATCGATGTGTCCCATATTTCTGACAAGTCTTTTTACGATTGCCTGGAATACTCCAAAGCCCCGATTGTCGCTACCCACAGTTCGGCGCGGGCAATCTATGACCATGCCCGTAATTTATCGGATGATATGATTAAGGCGCTGGCTGCCAAAGGAGGTGTCGTGCAAATGAATATGTTAGCCAATTACCTTAGAGATCCCAATCCCCAGAGAGCTAGAGCCTTGGCTGAGCTGAGAGAGAAGTATTCGCAAAGGGATATTTCCGAAACTGAGCGTGCAGAGCGGCAAAAGGAGATGGATAGAATCAACCAGCAATATCCAGAAACGGCGGCAACCCTGGAGATGGTCATGGACCATATTGATCATATCGTGGAGTTGGTTGGCGTTGACCACGTAGGAATCGGTCCTGACTTGGACGGTGGTGGCGGCGTCCAAGGCATGTACGATGTGAGCGAAATGGGAAATATTACGTACGAATTGGTCAAAAGAGGCTATACTGAAGAAGACATTCATAAAATTTGGAGCGGGAACTTCTTCCGGGTGATGAAAGAGGCTCAGCAGGTCGCAGCGAGCATGAGGTAAGTTACAGGGAACGCGAAACACAAAAAGAAAAGCCCTGAAACGGGGAGGATCAGGGCTTTCTAACTAACCAATTATAAACCTAAATTATGAAAAGACTATTTTACACCAATACATGTACAAGAAGTGTGCCAAAAAATTAAAACTCGGCATGCTTCGGTGTACGTGGAAACGGGATAACATCCCTAATATTTGTCATTCCCGTCACAAAGAGCACCATTCTCTCGAATCCGAGGCCAAAACCTGAGTGAGGCGCTGTACCGAAACGCCTGGTATCCAGAAACCAATTCAGGTCCTTGCGCGGAATTCCCATTTCGTCCATTCGTTGGACTAATTGTGTATATCTTTCCTCACGTTGGGAACCGCCGACCATTTCACCTATACCAGGGAATAAAATATCCATGGCCCTTACTGTCCTTCGTCCTTCGGAATCCGGTTCGTTTTCACGCATGTAAAATGCCTTTATGTCAGCAGGATAATCCGTCAGAATTACAGGTTTCTTAAAGTGCTTTTCGACCAGGTAACGTTCGTGCTCGGATTGCAAATCGATTCCCCAACCATCGACCAGATATTTGAACTGCTTCTTTTGGTTGGCTTTGCTTTTTTCAAGAATTGCAATTGCGTCGGTATAAGTGACTCGTTCGAAATCATTGTCCACGCAAAAACGAAGCTTAGAGACCAAATCCATAGGGGAGCGATCCGCCTGGGGTTTTTGTTTCTCTTCGTCCAATAGTCTATTTTTTAGAAACTCTATTTCTTCCTCGCAATTTTCCAATACATATTTGATGATGTATTTTATAAATTCCTCGGCCAGATCCATATTGTCCTGAAGATCATAGAATGCCATTTCTGGCTCGATCATCCAAAATTCAGCAAGGTGGCGGGTCGTGTTTGAATTTTCCGCACGGAAGGTAGGACCAAATGTATAAATATTGCCCAGACCCATCGCCGCGAGTTCGCCCTCTAACTGTCCAGATACCGTAAGATTAGTTTGGCGTCCAAAGAAATCCTGTTGGTAATCAACCCGTCCATCCTCCTTGCGTGGAATGGCATCAAAGTCCAGCGTTGTGACCTTGAACATTTCACCAGCCCCTTCAGCATCCGATCCAGTGATAATTGGCGTATGCACATAAACAAAGTCTTTCTCATTGAAGAATTTGTGAACAGCAAAAGCAAGCGCACTTCTTACCTTAAAAATCGCATTGAAAGTGTGCGTCCTGAATCGGAGATGTGCGATCTCCCGCAGAAATTCCAGACTATGTTTTTTGGGTTGCAGCGGAAATTTGTCGGGATCGCTATCACCCAACACCTCCAGTTCGGAAACCTTGATCTCAATTGCTTGCCCTTTTCCGAGGGATTCACTGAGGATTCCCCGAACTGCAACCGCTGCACCGGTGTTGATCCGCTTCAATAACGCTTCGTCCATTGTCGCGAAATCAACCACGGCCTGAATGTTGGAAAGGGAAGAACCATCGTTTAATGCAATAAACTGATTGTTTCTAAATGTCTTGACCCAGCCCTTTACCAACACCTCCCGACCGAAATCAGTGGATTCCAACAATGTTTTAACGCGTGTATGTTTCATATATCGCTCAAGCGCGCAATTTTTAGTTCAACACTTTTGTCACAAGATCAGCAGCTTCTTTCAACAAAATTGCTGAGTAAACCTCCAATCCAGATTCATCGATCAACTTTTTGGCCTCTTCCGCATTGGTACCTTGTAATCTCACAATAATCGGAACCGGGATGTCGCCAATTTCCTGGTAAGCATCGATAACACCTTGTGCCACACGGTCACAACGAACAATCCCTCCAAAAATATTGATAAGGATCGCTTTGACATTTGGGTCTTTCAGGATAATATTAAACCCTGCCTTTACAGTTTCCGCGTTTGCCGTGCCTCCAACATCAAGAAAATTGGCTGGTTCTCCGCCCGCAATTTTGATGATGTCCATCGTCGCCATGGCCAAACCCGCACCGTTCACCATACATCCAACGTTACCGTCCAGTTTCACATAGTTCAAGTTGGATTTCCCCGCTTCGACCTCTGTAGGATCTTCCTCAGCAATATCGCGTAGATCCATAAATTCAGGATGTCTGTAAAGCGCGTTGTCGTCGAAATTCACCTTGGCATCAACGGCCAAAATCTTTTCATCCGAGGTTTTTAGCACCGGATTTATCTCAAATTGCTCTGAATCCGTAGATTCGTAGGCCTTGTACAAAGCAGACACAAATTTTGTCATTTCCTTTAGGGCAGCACCCTCAAGACCTAGATTAAACGCGATTTTTCTAGCTTGAAACCCCTGTAGTCCTACTTTCGGGTCGATTTCTTCGCGGTGAATGAGGTGAGGCGTTTTCTCAGCGACTTCCTCTATGTCCATACCGCCTTCAGTCGAATAAATAATGATGTTTCTGCCCGCAGCACGGTCCAAAAGAACGCTCATATAGTATTCTTTCGGCTCACTATTCCCTGGATAATAAACATCCTGAGCGACCAAAACCTTGCTGACTTTTTTGCCTTCCGGACCTGTCTGTGGAGTAACCAACTGCATACCTATGATTTCGCTTGACTTTTGTCGCACCTCATCCAGGTTTTTTGCCAATTTGACACCGCCGCCCTTACCGCGGCCTCCAGCATGAATCTGGGCTTTAATGACGACCCAATCAGAATTGTAGTCTTCTTTCAACTTTTTCGCCGCTTCAACAGCTTGTTCCGGAGTATCAGCAACGATGCCTTCCTGCACGCGTACGCCAAAACTTTTCAGGATTTCTTTACCTTGGTATTCGTGAATGTTCATTATATCAAAATTTGGCGTAAAAATACGGATTTTATTCGCGGAAGTCAAGTTTTTTAGGGTTCATATTTTTTAATATCTTTGTGAATGCTGATTGCAAAAGGGATATTTAAGGCATTTGGGCCTCTGCCAATTTTAAAGGGCGTGGATCTACATGTTCGGAAAGGTGAAATAGTGAGCCTTATTGGCGCATCAGGTGCTGGGAAAAGCACTTTTTTGCATATAATCGGCACCCTCGACCGGCCAGACCAGGGAGAGATACATATTGACGGAACAGCCGTTCATTCGCTTTCCGACAAACAGCTCAGCGAATTTCGTAACGAAAAGATAGGCTTCGTGTTTCAATTCCATCACCTGTTACCCGAGTTTTCTGCCTTGGAAAATGTATGCATTCCTGCTTTCATTGGTAAAATCCCTAAAAGGGAAGCCGAAAATCGTGGGAAAGCACTTTTGGAACTTTTGGGGATTGGCAATCGCATGCATCACCGACCCAACCAACTCTCCGGTGGAGAGCAGCAACGAGTGGCGATTGCGCGGGCATTGGTCAACAATCCAGCAATTGTGCTCGCAGATGAACCATCTGGCAATCTTGATTCGGTCAATGCCACAGCGCTGCATCAGATTTTTCAGGATCTGCGGACGGAGCTCGGTCATACGTTTATAATCGTCACACACAACGAATCCCTCGCCCAGATTTCAGACCGCACTGTGCTGATGAAGGATGGTCTGATCGTTTAAAATGCCGAATATAATGAATAACCAATCTATACTTATAACCTGTGGGACAGGACCCCTTGCACAAAGAATAAAGCAAAATCTCAGTGCTTTTGACGTGTACTTGGCGACTTCCCAGCCCGTACCCGATGTACTGCTCTCTTCAGGCAAATATTTTCGGATTCCCTCGGCTCTTACACCGCATTTTATTCATGAACTACTCAAGATTTCTCTGGATCTGCAAGTAGATTACCTGCTACCCTTGGGTGTTAAAGAAATTCAGACCCTAGTTGAAGGAAAATTGCTGTTCGAAGAATACGGCATTTCCCTATTGGTGCCAGAGGCAACCCTTGCGGAGGATATCCCTCACCTTGTCGATCCACCGAGGGGGGTTCCATTGGAAATAATTCACAAGGGGCGAAGCGTTCATTCTGCGTATTTCGTGCCTGATTCTAACTATTCCGGCCTGTTCACCTTCAACGACGATGATGAACCCTATTTGTGTTTCTCAACGGATTAAACCATTTGCAATATGTTCAATCCAAGGATAAGTGAGCTTTTGAAAGAAAAAGAAGTGTTTGTATTCGAATTGGTCGATGTGCTTTTTCCAAAAAGAGATTTTTTGCTGCAGGTATATTATATGTTTGCTCAGTTTATGGAATACGCCGAAGGGCGCCCAATTTCCGGTGAAATGACTGCTTTTATGGCGAAAATTTACGATCGGGAAGGCGAAACTGGGATTTTTGAAAAAACCGCAAACCAATTTGCCCTCGACGGACAGCATCAAGAAGCATTCGAGAGGTTACATCATAAAGTTCAGCTACCGGTAAAATTGATCGTTTACCCCGAGATGATGGAGTTTATGCAAAGGGCACACAGCGAGCAGAAGAAGTTACTTATTTTGACAGCGGGGGATCCGCTCAAGCAATTAAATCTGATCAAACAGACCGAGTGGGAGGGCCTTGGTAGCGTACTACAGGTTTATTTTGATGACGAACTCAGATTTGCCGGACACGAACCCTATGTATTCATTGCTCAAGAACTGGACCGGGAAGTAGCTGATTTTTGTTTCGTGGGTGTGGAGGGCTCTCAAGGTTGGACGAACGCTACAACTGCTGGTGTGAACTGTGTGCAAAAGGAAGATTTTAAGAAATTACCATAAATAAAATACCTCAATATGAGAAGAATGATTTTTGCCATGATGATCGTTTTGCTGATCCTATCGGGCTGCGAAAAGGACATCATCGCTATTCCAGAATTGGAGCGCCCAGACACTGGGCCGTCTTCTGAGAGCAGAATGCGGGATTCTGTGTACCTCTATACCTATTATTTTTACTTGTGGCAGGATAAATTGCCACCCAGTTTTCAAACGGGCCAGCACCGCAATGCAGAGTCCGTTCTGGAATCACTAAAGAGTTATGCGGTTGATCCACTCGGAAAGGCTTATGACCGTTTTAGCTTTTTGGATAGGTATGGAGCGGTCAATCAGGAAATTCAGCAAGGCCATCTGGGAAGTTTTGGTTTTGATGTGCGCTACCTGACCCAGGATGACCTCTACATAAAACGGGTGCATGAAGGCTCCCCCGCCTATGCGGCTGGTATACGCAGGGGATGGAAAGTCCTCGAGATCAATGGCCGGACGGCTTTGGATTTAGCCAGTATGGAACAGGATGATTTTGCGTTTTTATTCCAGGCACTGGACGGTGAAAACATACGACTCCGGTTGGAAAATCCTGCAGGAGGGCAACTTTCTATTACCTTGAGCAGGAAATTATATGCTTTAAATCCCGTTCTTTCAACCGAAATCTGGGAGGTAGGTGGGCGCAAGATCGGATATTTTGCTTTTGACTCATTTCTTTCATTGTCGCTGATCAAAGGCCAGCTTGATCAGGCTTTCAACTATTTTTCGTCCAATGGGGTCGAGCAACTGATCGTCGATTTGCGGTACAACGGAGGCGGAGATGTCAGTACTGCGACCTATCTGACCAATCTCATTGCACCGGTCTCTACGCATGGAACTCTGATGAGCTATTATAACATTAACCAAACCCTCAAGCACGAAGGCTGGGATCTGTTTTTGTTTGGTCCCCAGTATTTTAATAAGCAAAATTCCCTGGAACTTGACAAAGTGTATTTTCTGGTAACAGGTGGCACGGCATCAGCCAGCGAGCTACTGATCAATAATTTGACACCACACATGGATGTCGTTTTGGTTGGTGACAGCGAAACTTACGGCAAGCCTGTTGGCTACTTTGGCTGGGATATTATGGGAACCGACCTGTACGCTGTTTCCTTTCAGACCCTCAATTCACTTGGCTACGGTGACTATTTTTCGGGAATGCCTGTCGACAAATTAGTGCACGACGATGTCTCCAGGGATTTTGGCAATGTGGATGAGGCGATGATTGCGCAAGCTATATTTCATGCGACCAATGGATATTTTCCATCAACTACCCCTTTACAGATGTCATCGGGAAACCGCAGTTTGCGGCAGCGAATGGGACCGCCCAATACACAGGAGCTGAACCATGCGCTGGATCGTAACGAGTTTAAAGCGATGTTTGACTTCAGCAAAGTCCCCGGTATCAAATAAAATCCTATTTTTGCAGCTGGAATTTAATTAATTATCATGAGTGACCGTTCAAAGAAGATATTTCTGGCTGTTTGTATTATCGTTCCGTTTTTCCTCTACTGCTATTATTATTATAGCACGATGTTGAGGAATGCACCTTTTCGCTTCTCCGATTTTGAGTCTATAGTTTTAAAGTATGGTGAAGGGGAGGAGTTGCCTAATCAATTTGATACGCGCACCGGGATTTTTCAATACCTGAACACCCGGGATTCTTTGGTGTACGATACTTTGCGCCTGAGAAACGACGACCTTTTGTACTTGCATAGAAAGGCAGCAGAACTCGGTTTTTGGAACCTCCCGGAAGATATGACTACTCCGCCGGACACAAGCAGAGCAGACGATATTCCACGCTTTTATTTGGAGTTCAACTACAAGGAGAAATCCAAGATTGTCACCCTTGACGCTGATTTCGAAGCGCCCGAAAAGATGAAGGGCACCGCGAAGTCCGTCATTGACGAGGTTCGCCGGGTGATAAGCGACGTGAGAGATCGGTCGCAATAAGGCCTCGGATATCATCGGAGGCTGGCGACTCAAACACTTCAAGGCCAAAGAACTTGATCGCTGCAAAAAGGTGATCAAAGATATCCGCCATGATCCCTTCATACACAGCCCAGCGGGTATCCGCGGTAAACATATACAGCTCTATGGGAAGCCCTGTTTCCGTTGGTGCCAAGTGACGCACCAGGAAAGTCATATCCTGTCGTATTTGGGGGTTGTTTTTGACATAGCACGTGATGTATTCCCGAAACAGGCCGACGTTGGTCATGTTCCTCCCATTGATAGGCATGGAGCGATCCGTCCCCTGTTTTTGATTGAAGTCTTCTATTTCTGCCCTTCGCTCTCGGATATAGGGCGCGAGAATCTGTATTTTTTCCAATTCCCGCAACTCTTCTTCTGAGGGGTAACGAATCGAAGAAATCTTGATGTTTATGGCACGCTTGATTCTGCGGCCTCCCGATTCCTGCATCCCTCGCCAGTTCTTGAACGAGTCAGTTACCAAATAATGGGTCGGTACCGTGGTAATTGTCTTGTCCCAGTTACGGATTTTCACGGTATTCAGGTTGATTTCAATCACGTCGCCATCTGCACCGTATTTGGGCATTTCTATCCAGTCGCCTATACGAACCATGTCATTGGCAGAAACCTGTACACTTGCCACTAAGCCCAGGATTGTGTCCTTAAAAACAAGCATTACGATCGCCGAGGCCGCACCAAAAGCGCCGAGGAATACCCACGGATCCTGGCCGGTAAGCAGCGTGTAGAGGACAATGGCCGCCAGGAAGAATAAAACCATGTTCGCCACTTGTAAGTATGAGCCAAGTGGTTTGTCTTGTAAGCCCTTTTTGGTACTAAGATGATCTTTTAATGCCCTCAATACCGCACGTATAAAGACGACCCACGCGACCAAAAGGATGATAGCCATCAACTTGCTAATCCGACCAGTCCACACTGGATAATCCAACATGATGGCTTCAATGAAGTTCGACGCGACTATTAGGACGATCAACCGGGAAAGGTGTGTAAAACCTTTATTTATGGCCAGATGATCTTTGTAATTAGCGGGTTGTGTTTTGTTGGCTTTGACCAGTTTTCCGAAAATAAATTTGCGCGTCAGCCAATCGACCAGAACGACCAGCAACAGTAATACGGCAATTTGAATTATTAAGTTAGTAGCATTTACATATTCCTCCGATACTCCCCAATCCAATAGGATGTTTCTGTTCCAATCCCTGATAGAAATAAAATTGATCATGTACTAATTTCCTTTTTTTCGTGTTTGTATTTAAAAAATAATGGAAAACTAATCATCAAAATGACAACGTAGGCAGCAAATGTAAACCAAATGCTCTGCCAATCCTTTATACCCTGTTCATTGGTGAAATAATCAACAACCCAGCCGCTACCCATGCCTCCCAAAATTGCCCCAAAACCATTGGTCATAATCATAAACAAGCCCTGTGCGCTGGATCTGATGCTCGGATCTGCTTCTTTTTCGACAAATAAAGACCCCGATATGTTGAAAAAATCGAATGCCATTCCGTAAATAATCATCGAAAGGACGAGCAGATAAAGCTTATCGGCTGGATTCCCAAGGCCAAATAAGCCAAAACGGAACGCCCAGGCCACGATGCTGAAGAAAATCACTTTTTTGATGCCATATCGCTTCAAAAAGAACGGAATCAGCAAGATAAAGAAAGTTTCTGAGATTTGCGATATAGAAAGCAATAAATTTGGATGCTTTACACCAAAAGAGTCCGGATAGGTAAATTTGAAATCGTCCAAAAATGGTCCTCCGAAAGCGTTCGTGACTTGCAAAGCGGCTCCCAACAGCAGACAATAGACAAAGAAAACAGCCATTTTCTTCTGTCTGAACAATACCAGTGCATCCAAACCGAGAGAAGCTGACAGACTCCGCCTTTTGGTTGCGCTTCTAAAAGGAGGCGCTGCCGGCAATGAAAATGCATAAAGCCCGAGCGCGAGCGCAGCTCCGGCAGCCAGATACAACTGGTTTGGGCTTTTCGTCCAACCCATCAGATCCACAGTCCACATGGCAATGATAAATCCTATGGTTCCCCAGACCCTGATCGGCGGAAAGTGCTTGACGACATCGTAATTTTTCTGAACCAGCACGTTGTAGGAAACAGAGTTTGACAGCGCAATTGTGGGCATGTAAAACAACGAGTTAATCAGCATCCAAAGATAAAATGTAGAGAATTCCTGGACGTTGCTCACCGCGAAAAGAGAAATAGCTCCAAGAATATGTGCGAAACCGAGAACACGCTCCGCATTAACCCAACGGTCCGCAATAATGCCCAAAAGACCCGGCATAAACACAGAAGCAATCCCCATGGTGGCGTACACAGCGCCGATCTGCATGCCGGAAAACCCGAGCGTGGCGCCCATATACCCTCCCAGGGAAATGAGCCAGGAGCCCCATACAAAAAATTGCAGGAAGCTCATGATGGTCAATCTTATTTTCGTTGACATATGTAAATTGTGGTCTTCGATCAGGAATTGTTCCTTCGGCTAATTTCGTCGCGGATCCGGGCCGCTTTTTCGTAGGACTCTTCGTCTATTGCTTTCAGTAAACTGGACTGGAGCTCTTCGTCCGTCATTTTCGCATAGGGGGTTGGCTCGGTTTCCGGCTTTATTTCCGGACTGATTTTAGGTGTGTCTATCTTGTCCAAAAAGGCTAGATCTGAGCCCTCAATAATAATTCCAGCCGCAGCTAAAATAAATTCGTACGTAAAAATCGGGACGTTAAACCGCACTGCCAGCGCCACCGCGTCCGAAGTTCGCGCATCAATCTCGTGGCTTTTTTCTCCATCGCTGCAAATAAGTTTTGCATAGAAAATCCCATCTACAAGATTGTAAATCACCACTTCATCCAGGCGCACTTGAAACTTTTCTGCAAATGACTTGAAAAGGTCGTGCGTGAGCGGGCGGCTGGGCTTCATATTTTCGATTTCTATGGCGATGGCCTGAGCTTCAAACCCTCCAATGATCACCGGAAGTCTTCTTCTGCCACCAACTTCTCCCAGCACGAGTGCGTACGCACCGGACTGCGTCTGGCTGTAAGTCAACCCGATAATGTCAAGTTTTACTTTCTTCATTTATTTACTGCAAATGCAATTAATTTCCTTTGTGCGCTTTAATCGCTTCTGTCAATTTTGGTAAAATTTCGAAGGCATCTCCCACAATTCCATAATCGGCTACTTTAAAAAAGGGAGCCTCAGGATCCTTGTTGATAACCACTATGGTTTTCGACGAACTTACGCCCGCCAAGTGCTGGATGGCGCCTGAAATCCCTATCGCAAAGTAGAGGTTAGGGCTCACGGCTATACCGGTTTGGCCGACGTGTTCCTCATGGGGCCTCCAGCCCGCATCTGACACGGGTTTCGAGCAGGCTGTTGCTGCCCCCAGGGCGTCGGCTAGCTCTTCGATCAGATGCCAGTTTTCCGGTCCCTTCATGCCCCGCCCTCCTGATACGACGATCTCAGCGTCGGCCAGGGCGACCTTGTCTGTGGCACGGACAATATCATTCACCAAAACCTGAAAATCACTCTCCTGAACGTCTGCTTCGAAGGATACCACCTCAGCGTCCGAGCCGGTTTCTCTCAGTTCAAAAGCATTCGGATTGAGCGCAACAACTTTATTATCCGCCGTCAACTCAGTGATCGCAAATGCTTTGCCTGAGAATGCTGTCTTTTTTATTTTCATCGTCGATCCCGAGATAACCGGAAGTTCAACAGCCCCGTCGGCAAGTGCGGCTTTTCTTTTAGCAGCGATTCGAGGCGCAAGCCCCTTGCCACTGAAAGAATTGGAAAGCACGACAACTTGTGCGTTTTCCCGATCCGCCGCAGTCGCAATGACTGAGGCATAAGCCTGATTGATGAATTTTGCGAGTTTATCTGTATCGACGTTCAGTACTTTCTTGGCGCCATATTTTCCCAGCCCTTTAAGCGCTTCTTCAGATACATCCCCTATAGAAACGGCTGTCAGGTCTTGCCCAAGCTCGTCGGCAATTGCCTTGGCATAAGATACAACTTCGTAAACCGATTTTTTAAACTTTCCATCGGTATTTTCAACATATACTAATACTGACATATTTCTTCTTTAAATGTTTAAAAAATTAGATGACCCGGGATTTTGTATGCAGAAGATTGACCAATTCCTGCTCATTGCCGGCCTCAATCATAGTGACCGAACCTCTAGGCTCTGGCGTTTCGTACGCAACAACCTTTGCAAGCGTTTCAACTTCAATCGGATCAACAACATTCAGAGGCTTGGTCCGGGCACTCATGATCCCACGCATATTCGGAATACGCACTTCTGCGACCCCTTCGCCTGTGCCTACAATCAGCGGTAGTGGAGCGGTTAAAATTTCCTTACCCCCTTCGATTTCACGTTCAATAGTGGCTTTTCCCTCGTTGACATCAATCTTTTTAGCGGACGCCACCGACGGAATGCCGAGCAATTCGCCCACAAGGCCCGCGACCTGCCCACCGTTATAGTCGATAGACTCCCTTCCGGTCAAGATCAAATCAAAGCTATTTTCCTTCGCAAAGTTTACGATTTGATTCGCGACAAACCAGGCATCTTTCGGAAACGCATTCACACGGACAGCATCGTCAGCACCTGTAGCCAACGCCTTCCTGATCGTAGGCTCGGTAGACGATTCCCCCACATTGATCACGGTGACCGATCCTTTCCCTCCTTCAGCGAGCTCTATGGCCTTGGCAAGCGCAATCTCATCGTATGGATTGACAATATATTGAACACCAGCAGTATTGAATTCGGTATTATCCTGATTGAACGTGATCTTGGACGTGGTGTCCGGGACGTTACTTATACAAACTAATATCTTCATTTATGTCTTATTTATGGTAATGTACAAACTTAATATAAAATTTTGTCTTTATGTTTGCTTCGATCAAATAATTTTAACACGAATACCTTTTTAAATGATATTGGGATGAATAATAGATTGGAACAGTTGCAGTCGTTTTTGGCTGAGAACCCGGACGATGTATTTTTGCATTACGCGTTGGCCAGCGAATACCAAAAAATGGGGGATCAAGAGCAGGCCCTTCAGAAATTTAAGCAATTGACTGAGCAATATCCCGATTATCTGGGTACCTATTATCAGCTGGGTAAACTATACGAGGCCTTAGGCCAAACCCAGGAAGCACTCTCGACCTACGAGAAAGGCATGGACGTAGCTCGCAAAGCCCGGAATACGCATACACTGGGTGAATTACAGGGCGCGTGGAACCTGCTGAATGCGGAAGAAAACGAAGACTGGTAAATCAGGTTAGATGGCCATACTCTGACCTTGTAATTCCTGAATTTTTTCGACCACCACATCGATCTCATCGCGCGTGTTGTACTTAGAGAAAGAAAACCTCACGCAGGGCCGATCCTTCTCAGAACCTATGGCATTCAGCACATGTGAGCCGATATCCGACCCGGAGCTACAGGCACTTCCACCAGAGGCACAGATGCCAAGTATATCCAGATTAAATAGGAGCATGTCCGCCAAATCTCTAAAGGGAAAGGATACGTTTAAAACCGTGTATAAGCTATTTAATGGATCCAGGTCTCCGTTGAATTTAACATCGCTAACGGTCTCTTTCAATCGTTCAATCATGTATGTTTTAAGATCTTGGATGTGCGCACGATGCTCGTCCATGTGGTCATAGCTGAGGCTCAAAGCTTTTGCAAGTCCGACGATCCCGACCAGATTTTCCGTTCCGCCCCTCATATTTCTTTCCTGCGCACCGCCATACAACAGCGGCTTTATTTTGATATCCTGATTGATGTAAATAAAGCCAACACCTTTTGGTCCGTGAAACTTGTGCGCCGATCCCGTGATAAAATGGGTTTTCATCATCTTAGTATCCAGAGGAAAATGGCCCATTGTTTGGACCGTATCCGAATGGAACAGTGCGCCATACTTCTCACAGATCTCACCGACTCTGGCAATATCGGTCATCGTGCCGATTTCGTTGTTGCCGTGCATAAGGGAAACCAACGCTCTCGGCCCTGAGCTGAGCATTTCTTCGAGCTGCTCGTAATCGACCCGTCCCTCGGGATCCAAATTCACGTAACTGACGCTCACCCCATATTGCTTCTCCATTTCCTCTACTGTATGTAAAACCGCGTGATGCTCCACGTGCGAGGTGATAATGTGGGTAATTTTGTGATCGATAACACTCTGGCGAATGGCCATATTGTCCGCTTCGGTTCCTCCAGAGGTGAAAAAGATTTCTGCCGGGGATGCATTCAAATAGCTGGCTACTGTTTTCCGGGCCTGCTCTATCAGCGTTCTTGTCTTCCGTCCGCCAGCATGGATAGACGAGGGATTCCCATAGTTATTGACCATCACTTCGTTCATCAACTCAATGACTTGAGGATCAAGAGGCGTGGTTGCGGCATTATCTAGATATATTTCCATTGCAAAATGAGTTCAACAAAATTATCCATGCTAAAGTAGAGATAATTATGTTAATTTAAAATTTTTTTAAAGGATTTCCGAAAAGGAGCGAAAGGAACAAGACCCCGCCGACACCCAGGGCGAAGTAGGCGGGCAAATCTCCTCTGCTGACATAGAAGGTGATCTCCTCGTTCAGATTGATCTCCTGGGTACGTGCGTCTGGCACCCACCATTCAGTCTTTTGAATGACATCGCCGCGTTGATTGATAAATCCGGAAATACCCGTGTTTGCCGCTCTGGCGACCCATCGGCGGGTTTCTATTGCCCGCAATTTTGCGTAGGCAAAATGCTGATCCTTGCCGCTGGTATCTCCCCACCACCCGTCATTGGTCACAATTGATATAAACTGTGCTCCTTGTTTGACGTATTTGGAAACATAATCACCCCAAATGGACTCGTAACAGACCACGGGTGCCGTCCCAATCCCACTTTGAGCATACAGTACTGAGGGTTCGTCCTGACTTCCGTAGCCTCCAGTCGTGCCGCCGAAAGCTTTAAACAAGGGTTTCATGAAACTCAAAGCACCAGAAAAGGGGAGTTGTTCCACTCCGGGAACCAGTTTGGATTTATGGTAAAATTGAAGTTTTGGGGAGTTTTCTATCAGAACTACCGCGTTGAAATGATCGTAAAACAGGCCATCGAATTCCCTTGCTGTACTGGTCTGCGCATCCTGATAAATCGAAAAACTCTCTATCCCGGACACCAAGCTGGCATTTCTATAGGGCTGGAGAAAGCCTTGAATCCTCTGGAATATCGCGTGATTTCTGAAGTTTTCCTCCTCGTAACCAAAACCGTGGGCAATGGCCGTTTCGGGCCACACGAAAAATTCGGTATTCGGGGGAGCCACCGACTCGGAGAGTTTGGTGAGCGTTTCGATTTGCTCTTCGGGTGAGATGGAGTTGAATTTCCCGTAGGGGTCGATATTTGGCTGAACAACAACGATCTGCGAAGGATTGATGCGTTCTTCGTAGTTAATATACCGAAAAAGAGAAATCGAACTCGGCAGCACCACGAGGGCAGCGAGCACGATAGCAGCTTTAGTTCTGTACCGGTGAGATAGCCCGTCCCTTTTTGCCAGAACAAGTAGAAAGAGAGAAATATTGATGGCCCAGATCCAGATCGAGCCTCCGTAAACGCCCGTAATCTCATACCATTGGACGAGTTGGTGTGTATTTGCGAACCCATTACCCAGAGTCATCCAGGGAAAGGCCAGATCCCAGCTTTGATGCAGGTATTCGTAAGCGATCCAAAAGCTTGCCAGCCCCACTAGTGCGGTGTGAATAGGATGTTTTCTTCGCAGCTGATAGTAGAGCCAACAGGCCAGCGACATCAATAAGGCAGACAAGCCAAAAGGAATTAGTGAAACAGGAATCGCAGCATATGCGGGCATCACTGCGGTAAGCGAATTGTAAACCCAGTAAATGCTTGCCGTATTCCAAACAAATCCACTAACGAGGCCTAAGAGCCAGATTTTCCTCCCTTTTTTGATGAATGCCCCGCGCACCACGTTTTCCATAGCCCATAAAAGTGGCAAAAATGCGATCCAGAGCAATGGACCGGTGTAGGAAAATGGCGGCCAGGCAAGCCAAAGTAGGAGCGCACTGCTCAACGCCAAAAGGTAATTTTTTTTCACGATTTTTCGAGGGTTGTGTTTTGTTGTTCTAAATATTTTCGTTTCAGTCTCTCGTATTCGTTTCGGGTGATTCTTTGCCTTTCAAACAGAGACCGCAATTTAGAGAGATGACGGGGTTCCTGTTGTTCTTTGTCTTGATCCTGAGGCTCTTCCTGTGGTGCTTCCGGATGTTCCTGCAGCGTCTGGATTTCAAGTGGTATGGGTAGGGACGGGGACTTCCAAAATTTTTCCGCCTCCATAAATAAGAACTCCGCTTGAACAGGAGGAATAGATTCAACTACAAATTCCGTGTCGTAGATGGGCACGACCGTCAGTGAATAGCCATTTCGATCCTGAGACAGATTGAGCGAGGTGATTTCTTCCCAATTAAATAACTCCATTTGCAGCGTCTTCCCCCAGCCCTTAAACTCAAAAAGGTAAATTCGCGACGAGCTGATCACCACACAGTCGGGATTTAGGTTGAGTAGCGGTTTCTTTTGCACAGCGACGTACAACACCCTCTCTTCTTTTTCCAAAAATTGCTCAATATGTCTGAGGACCTTTTCTACAATGTTTGGATCTTGCCCCTCTTTGATAAACTCAAAAACTTCCATACGCATCATTGTCGAGCTAATTTACGGAAAATTTTTGGGGGTTTTCGTTTTTCCACTTATACAAATGACAAATTCTCCTTTAATTGTATGGCTTTCAAAATGTGATTTCAAATATTCTAAGTTTCCCCGAACAGTTTCCTCATACATTTTACTTATTTCCCTGGATATGCTTGCTTGTCGATCCGGCCCAAAATAAACTATAAATTCGTCCAGGGATTTTAGCAGGCGGTGCGGAGACTCATAGATAATTATCGTTCGGTTTTCTTCGACCAATGCCTTCAGTTTTGTTTGGCGACCTTTTTTTACAGGTAAAAATCCTTCGAAAACAAAGGTATCATTGGGTAGCCCAGACATAACCAAGGCAGGGACAAAAGCTGTCGCCCCGGGAAGGCAGGTCAATGGAATATTCTGCTTAATGGCTTCTCTCACCAGCAGATAGCCTGGGTCTGAGATTCCGGGGGTGCCTGCATCCGAGATGAGTGCCACTTTCTTCCCCTCCAGTAAAAATCGCACGATCTCCTTTACGGATTGGTGCTCATTATGCTGGTGGTGGGAAAATACACGCTTCTCTATTTCAAGATGCTGGAGAAGTTTACTGCTCGTGCGCGTATCCTCTGCCAATATAAAATCTACTTCTTTCAACACACGAATCGCTCTGAGGGTAATGTCTTCCAGATTCCCTATAGGCGTCGGCACCAGATACAGCATAAATTCCACTAATTTCATACAAATATAAAAAAAAATATTTTTTTTCTTGGATTTTTCAAGACCATTCTCTACTTTTGTTTTGTGGATGGCAACATTCACTCTTTCTTCCAGTCCTTTTTTAAAGGGTCTTGGTTTATAAAGAAGTGGCGAGAGACTGGCTCTGTGACCCACTGGCAACCATCAACAGGTGTTGAAAAGGTGCCAAGTCCTGTCCCCGGTGGGGAGCATATAAATATATAAGACAATGATCACACAAAACATCAAGTCAGACAACGGTATTTTAGAGTTTCAGCCCCTTATGGCTTTACGCTCAATTCGTATGGTGCTTCATTTCCCGATGATCGCTCTCCGAATGCGAATGCGAATGTGCATGTCCGCGGTTTGACCCTTGGGTTCTCTTTTTAATTTATAGGTCAAACCCCTTCTTCCGCTGAGGAAAATAACGTGTATGCGGTGTTTCTTCACGCTCATTTTTTGTAACTTCTATTTATTTTCTTAACTTATAATTCTATTTTTATGTCAAATTCTGCTTTAAAATTTGAAACCCTTCAAGTGCACGCCGGCCAGGAAGTTGATCCTACCACTGGCTCTCGCGCCGTACCAATCTACCAAACCACTTCTTTTGTTTTCAATAGCGCTGATCACGCAGCGGATCTATTTGCCCTGAAAGATTTCGGAAATATTTACACCAGAATCATGAATCCGACGACCGATGTGTTTGAAAAGCGCGTTGCGGCTTTAGAAGGCGGTGTGGCTGCTGTCGCGGTCGCTTCGGGGCAGGCAGCGCAATTTCTTGCCCTAACTAATATTTTGGAGAGTGGCGATAATTTTGTCAGTGGTGCCAATCTGTATGGGGGCACGTACAATCAATTCAAGGTCTCTTTCAAGAAATTGGGTATTGAAGCTCGATTTGCCGCAGGGGATTCCGCAGAGGAAATTGAAAAGCTAATAGACGCAAAAACCAAGGCCATTTACCTTGAGACCATAGGCAATCCAAGTTTTAGCATTCCCGACTTTGAGAAAGTTGCGTCCGTTGCCCAGGCGCATGACCTGCCCCTGATTGTGGATAATACGTTCGGAGCTGCTGGCTACTTGTTTCAGCCTATCGCCCACGGCGCTAATGTGGTCGTCCAATCGGCCACCAAATGGATCGGCGGTCATGGAAACAGTATTGGAGGAGTGATCGTAGACGGTGGAAATTACAATTGGGGCAATGGCAAATTTCCAGCTTTCAGCGAACCGGCCGAAGGCTATCATGGACTGGTATTTAACGATGTTTTCGGTGCTGAGGGCCCCTTTGGAAATATTCAGTTCGCAATCAGGGCGCGCGTAGAGGGCTTGAGAGATTTTGGACCGTCTCTGTCCCCTTTCAATTCGTTTCTGCTATTGCAAGGTCTTGAAACCCTTTCACTGAGAGTTCAACGCCAAGTTGACAATGCACTCGCGCTGGCCCGGTGGTTAGAAACTCATGAAGAAGTGGAAAGTGTCAACTATCCCGGACTAAAAAGCAGTCCTTATCATGATTTGGCGAAAAAATACCTTAAAAATGGTTTCGGAGGTGTACTTTCTTTCATCGTGAAAGGCGGAACCGAGCGGGCTAATGCTTTGCTCAGTGAAGTGAAGCTAATCAGTCACCTGGTCAATCTAGGGGATGTGAAAACACTGATCGCACATCCAGCAGCGACGACTCATCAGCAGTTGAGCGAAGAGGCTCAGCGCAATGCCGGGGTATACGCTGGGGAGCTTAGGGTGTCTCTCGGAACGGAACATATTGATGATCTCATCGGCGATTTGGAACAGGCTTTTAACGCGACTAAATCCTTGAAAAATGCAAATTTACCGTCCTTCGAAAACGTTTAAACTCGCGAGCGGGAAAAGGCTCCGAAATTTGGAAATCGCGTATCATACCTATGGAAAGCTCAGTGAGGATCAGAGCAATGTGGTTTGGGTGTGTCATGCATTGACCGGAAGCTCCGATGTGTTTGATTGGTGGCCAGGTTTGTTTGGTCCTGAGTCACTTTTCAATCCGGAAGAGCATTTTATCATCTGTGCCAATGTGTTGGGTTCGCCGTATGGAACCACCCAACCCCTATGTTCGCATCCACTGACAGGTCAACCCTATGGGTTGGCCTTTCCAGAAATTACGATCCGGGACATGGTTGCAGCCCATATCCTGCTGGCCGACCACCTGGGGATAGACAACATAGGGACGCTGATTGGGGGTTCACTGGGAGGACAGCAGGCGCTGGAATGGGCAATTTGTGAACCACAGCGTATCAAAAAACTGATTTTGCTAGCCACAAACGCCGTGCATTCCCCTTGGGGAATAGCTTTCAACGAAAGCCAGCGCTTGGCTATCAGTGCAGACAGAACTTTTTATTCTCAGACCCCAAAAGGCGGCGCCAAGGGCTTGAAAGCGGCTCGGAGTATCGCTTTACTGTCCTACAGGACCTACGAAATTTACGGAAGCAGCCAAGTGGAACATTATGACAATAAACTGGACGACTTTAAGGCCTCGTCTTACCAGAATTATCAAGGCGAAAAACTGGTGAAACGTTTCAATGCGTACAGTTACTGGTACCTCACTAAAGCGATGGATAGCCATAACGTGGGCCGAAACCGTGGCGGAATAGTGAAGGCGCTTGGCCAGGTAAAAGCAGACACTTTAGTGATCGGCATTCAATCCGATTTGCTATTTCCGGTGGCGGAACAAAGATACATAACTTCTCATATCGTGGGAGCCAGTTTTGTGGAAATCCCCTCGGATTATGGGCACGACGGATTTCTGATCGAGACACAAGCGATCGCTGGCTACATCAACCGATTTCTCGAGATGAAGGCAGTAACCGAAACACTGTACTGAAGTTTGTAGCGACAGCTAACGAGGAATAAAATCGAAAATTTCCTCAAGTTTACCGGTTGCTTTTGTGAGGTTAGCGCGGCCATCAAAGGTTCTGTCTGTCTTTGTGAAGCCCCACCAGTCCAAAAAGTGCGTAAAAATCCGGGTTTCGACACAGAAAAGAATTTGTTCCAGCGGACTAGGGTGGGTAAGGCGAAATTCATTGATCTGGTAGGGAAAGCAATTCAAGTATTTCTTTCCGTAAAATTCGGTCGGGCGTTTGGATTGCCCATATTTTATGATATAGTACCAGACAACGTGGGAACCTATCTGCCCGGTAGCCGGACTGTTAAATAGGTCTACCGTGGACATGTCAAAATCGCAATCATGCATATAGAGAAGTTTCTTAAATAATTCCCAACGAGAGGAAAAAAGCAAATCCTCACCTTTGTTAGTCAGTGACAACTTGTTCTGACGGGTCTTAGTCAGGCGCGCAAGCGCACAAACCTCCCTTGCACAGTGTATATGCAACGCGTTTTTATGGTGCGAAGATTCTATCCGGGTTTCTATCGGCCACTCTTCAAGGCGAGATCTACCTTTGAGTTCACGGATGAATTCAAAAGGTAAGTGCCCTCTAAGCGTGAGTTTTAAAGGCCCCACATGGTATAAAAGGGACAAAAAGTCCTCGCATAGCCTCAGAAAGGGGAGTTCGTCCAGAACATTTTCATTTACGTGTTGCTTAAATTGCAGGGGTGACCACTCAGTGAACGGTAGCATGGTCATTGCTAGCATATTACGCTCTGATAAACCCGAGTATCGCTCATCAGGTCTGTCATCGAAATTATTTAGATCCACCAGATCGGTCCCCATTCCTATGCCATTTTTATGATATACGCTAAAGTTAAGCAATTTGCAGAAAAAAGCGCCAATTTTTGCGTGAATGTTTTGTGATTGCTAATAATATCTGTACCTTTGTATAGAAAAACTTTACAAATATATCGAATATGATTATGGATATGACGAGAGAAAAAATTGTAGCACGTCTAACTGAGCGCATGGATCTGGACCGAATTTTTATGGCTTCCTATTCTTTTCTAGATGTTGAGCAGACGCATTTATTGCTGGTGATAAATCCGATTTCAGGAGTGTCACCCAAAGTTATGGCACCTGTCGCAGAACTTTGCTTGATGGATATTCCTGGGCTCTCTTTTGAGCTCATAACATTCGGAGATTGGAGAAATAAACTAAAGAATGGAAGTATGTTTTATGCCTTCCTCTCGTTGCCGATGCATAGAATATATGCCTCCGACCGGAAGCCCACCCGAGACCTGCAGGTTAAGGAAATTTCGACTATTAGGGCGTTTTTTGCAGATATTAAGCACGAAATGGAGACACAGATATCGGATTATGATGTGGGAGCGGCGAAGTTCGCGGAGGCTGGAAACTACTTGAAAGCGAGTTTCATGCAATATCAATATGTGAAGATCACGGTATCACTCTTGCAGATTTTCGTTCAGGCGAGAGCCAATAATGTTCCCCTCCTGACCAACAGGCTACGGTCTTTATTCACCCATTTTCCTGTACTGCGCAGTCACTTCTGGAATTCGCAACACCATCATCTGGAGATTTTAGGGTTACTGGATAAAGCACATGCGGCTGTCAACCAAAACCGTGATTTAGTAATTTCGAGGGAGGATTACCGTTATTTGTCGCACAAATGGTCGACCCTGCGGCAGGAGATTATGCGTCTTTTTTTAGCCATTGATAAGCGTTTGCAGGAAACCGTTAGCGCCTCAACAGATTCCGAAACTACTTCGGACGACTCGGGAGCAGATGCCAATAAATTGATCGCTGAGATACAGAAATGCCACAATCCGGAGCAGATAATTTTGCTGAACCCTCTGTCAGGAAGCGCTAGCGACACACTTTTTCTGATGGCATTTATGAAAAAGCGAGGCCCGATCCGGCACAGGCACCTTACTCGGGGCAAGGCCCGTGTGCTGGTGCTCTTCAAAGAAGTCGAAACCTTTGGACAGCAACTTCTCAATATTCAATCTCCCCACCACCGCTTTTACCTCAGTACGCTCCATGACGGCAGGATGTTGCATCGAAAGGTTTCCTTTCAACCACAGTGGGCACCCCGACCTGTCGATTGGAAAGCGCAACAATTGCTCGCCGAGGACTATGCAGCGGCGGCCTGCCGTCAGCTTCTCGACCTGAGAAATCAAGTCGCAAGGATTTTTTCTATAGATTACACGCTAGTCAATCTTATGTTAGGTCACATGGTTGAAAAAGGGGTAATGACCTTTCTTAGGCTGTTACTGGGCTACGTACCGCGCGACCTGCAGCTTGATAGACTGATAGAATTTACCACGATTGTCGACAACCGAATAGTGGACTTTCTTGGTATGCGTTATCCCCAAACAAACTCTTCGATCGCGAGTATATTAAATTATCAGCAGGTGTGGCGAAACAGCCTTCACGTGGAGCCTCTTCGGCCTTTGGAGTTGACTCCGGGAAAATTTGCGACCAACTGGTACAATCTTGTTTACAGCATTTGTGATGAAGCCTTGTTTTCTTTGCGGGAAAAGACGTCGACAGACTACGCAGAAAGCTGACCATAGAATTTACAAATTTTCAACAAAAAATATAATAAATTTAATATACTTGTAGGAGCATTTTATTAGAGCCTACGATCATGCGATTTTGTCTGCTTTTTATTCTGAGTGTACCGTTTTTTGCTGGTGCGAATGTTGCGCACAGAGATAGCGTGCAACGGATGATCGCGGATCAAGTGGTCCTTTTTCCTCAGGAGAAGTTGTATGTGCAGACAGATAGATCGACATTCGTTGCGGGCGAAACCCTTTGGTTCCGGGCATTTCTGGTAGACGCAGCTCTTCATGTGCCTTCCTTTCGTAGCGCATATGTCGACGTCGAATTGATTGATCCTACCGATTCCGTGGTGATTAGGGTCAGGGTCAAGCGTGACACCGGCGATGCGTACTCTGGTTCGCTGATGCTCCCTGCAAACTTGGCTACTGGAAATTATATTCTTCGGGCTTACACAAATCATATGCGGGAGTTGGGTGAAGAGTATTTTTTTCATCGCACCCTGGAGATTTTGCATCCACATGTGAAGGCGGCCGACGAGCGCATGGCGAGTAGTGCGTCCGAGTATGCATTGTTTTTTTATCCTGAAGGAGGGTATGTGATAGAGGGTGTGCCATCTAGAATCGCTTTCAAAGCCTTGCACCCGGACGGAACGCCTGCGCATGTCCAAGGCAGACTGATGGATGATTCAGGGAAAGATTTGGGTCCTGTCGTAAGCGTCCATCAGGGGATGGGAGATTTCGGCCTGACAGCACAGCCGAGCTCAAGTTACTATGTCGTGGTAGAAGACCAAATCGGCGAACCGAGGAGATTTAAAGTGCCTGCTGCGAGACATGATACATACGGATTGCAGGTGGAGACGGTGGATGGCGAACTTGGTGTGTCGGTGCTTCATCCGCCAGGCGCAACTATTCCTACCACCCTGCGTTTGATCCTTCACACCAGGGGCATTGTTCATTATTCTGCAGAGTGGGATTCGTCCTTTTCGACTTTGTTATTTGATACTTCGGGCTTCCCTTCCGGGGTGGTGCAGATTCTGCTTCTGGATGAGCATGCAAATCCCTTGAGTGAAAGACTTTATTTTTGCAGAAATAAAGATGACGCGAACGTTCATTTTGAACTGGATAGGGACTCCTATGGTTTCCGAAGCCCAGTGAAAGCGCGCGTCCGACTTACTGACCAACTAGGAGCAGTCGCCAAAGGTTCTTTTGCGATTTCGGTTACCGAGGACGCGGATGTTTCGCCCGATGAAAGAGTGGATATTTTCAGCAGCCTCTTGCTCGATTCGGAGTTAAAGGGGTATATTACCGACCCTGCGTTTTATTTTCAGGAGGAAAATGCCAGGGCACTTGATCTGCTGATGATGACCCATGGGTGGCGCCGTTACAATATACCCGAGGTCCTCAAAGGGCATTATACCAGGCCGGCGATCTCTGCGATAGAGAATGGGATGGAGATTCGCGGTACTGTTCGAAACAGTGCACGGGGCAAAGTTGCCCCTGGCCGTAAGGTCTCTTTAGTCTCCTGGAGTACCGGTTATTCAGAAGAAACAGTGACCGATACGTTGGGCCAATTTGTATTCGACGGGATAGAATTTCCAGATAGCCTTACCTTTATAGTACAGACCGATCCGTATAAGGGTTGGAACAATCCGGCAGTGGAGATAGCCCATGAAACTTTCCCGCCCATGGCTAAAGGAATGTTTCGGCACGCCCGCAATGCCACTGTAGCTGGACAGAACGACCCCGTACAGGAGCGGGTGATTGAAAAAGCAGCGCTGTACAATAGATTGCGCCATGGGATGAAGTCGATTGAAATTGAAGAGGTGACCATCACGGGCAAAAGCAGGCCCACCGCACAGGATAAAAATTTTTCCTTTTATATGCCCATAAATGACCGGGTCAACACACTCACCGCCGAAAAATTGGAGGAAATTCAAGCGATAAGTGTTTCGGATGCGTTGAAACACCTGCCTTTCTTGACGGTGATGGAGGACGAAAACAATATGAGAAAAGTGTACATTGACCGGATGCGTCTCAATTCTATGCAATCGGTAGGGGCACTTGGGCTACCTGCTGCGCTGATCGTCGACGACATGATAATTCATAATTACGATATTGACAACGTGCTGGATCCTTCCAGTATTGAAAAGATCGGAGTTTTGAAAGGGACTGCTGCTGCGATCCTCGGCGGTGACGGCACGGGGGGCGCGATCGTTATTACGACAAAAAAAGGCATCACAAGGACTAATTCTTCCAATTTGTCAAAGAACCATATCAGGGTGGTTACGCCGCTGGGTTATCACCTTCCCGCCGAATTTTATTCGCCGGTATATGAAACCAAGGCGCAGCGTGAGAATCCGGGTCCTGATTTGCGAACGACCATCTATTGGAATCCAAATGTCAATATAACGTCTTCAGATCCCGCGGAGATCTCTTTTTACACAGCTGACGGCAATTCTTCCTACTCCGTGGTCATCGAAGGAGTCACAGATCAAGGTTTTCTTTTTCGTCTCCAAACCAAGATCGCCAAGGACTAAAAGTGCCGCAAAAACCACTCGTTCAAATGCCGGTTAAACGTCTCTGGGTCTTCCAGATTAGGCAGGTGTCCGCAGCGTCGAAGTTCAATGTAGTCACTCTGCGGCAGCATTTTATTCATTTCCTCCATGAGATGCCTGGGTGTGATTTGATCCTCCTCGCCTCGAACCAGAAGCACTGGAATACGGATATGGGGGAGATACGCACGGGTGTCCGTCCTGGCAGCCATGGCTAGTAGCGAAGCGCAGATGCTGCGTATATTATTGCGTCGAATACTGCTTTTTATGAGTTCAACTGCATTTTCATTGTGCTGGAGGCTGTGTCCCGAGAACACTTTTTCGGTAAAATTTATCGAGAAAGCACGTGTACCGTGTGTCAATACGGATTGAATCGTGTCAAAACGTTGAACCTTTTGCCCATCCGAGTCGGATTGCGCGTGGGTGTCACACAAAATCATCCCCGCAAAAGCCTCGGGCTCAATTTGATGCGCGCGCAATGCAATATACCCGCCCATGGAAACCCCACATAACACCGATTTCTCAATCTGAAGTTTCTTAAGAAAAACGATGAGATCGCGGGCAAATACGTCAATACTAAAGAATCCATGACCCATCGTGCTGTTCCCGTGGCCTCGGACATCAATCGCAATCCCGGTCACGTGTCGGGGCAAGGCGCGCAATTGCGAAATCCACATGTTTTTGTTGAAGGGAAATCCGTGAATAAATACAACCGTAGGAGACTGAGAATTTCCGCCGCCCTGATCATCTCCTTCCTTTATCAAGTACGAAAAGGCGATATCACCGATCGTGATGCGTTTGTGTGCGATTAGTTTTCTCCGTATTATTTTCATCAATCTAAATTAGGGATTAATTTTCTTATATCCTATAGTCTGAAGTATAATGCTCATTTTCAGCAGAATAGTTTTTATTTTCAAAAATATTTTCGAATTGTCGATCTGATTTCTATCTTTGCATTCCCATTGCGGGACACGCATCTGTAGCTTAACTGGATAGAGCACCTGACTACGGATCAGGAGGTTTGGGGTTCGAATCCCTACAGATGCACCAATTTCAGAAAGCCTAATCGTCTTGGGAAGAAGATTAGGCTTTATTTTTCTTTTATACAATCGCAGATTTTATGCTCAACCTTGTATTATTTGGCCCTCCCGGCGCGGGAAAAGGAACGCAGTCCCAGAAGCTTATCGATAAGTATCAGTTGGTACATATTTCAACAGGTGATATTTTTCGCGCACACATCAGCCAAAAAACGCCTCTAGGTCTTCAAGTAAGCCAGCTTATCGCTGACGGAGAGTTGGTTCCGGATGAAATTACCATCGCTATGTTGGAAGAGGAAATTGACAGAAACCCTGCAGCTGAAGGGTTTATTTTCGACGGATTCCCTCGGACCGTTCCTCAGGCAGAAGCCTTGGATGCTTTTCTGACGTCAAAAGGAGAGACTATTACCGGGGTGATCGCTTTAGACGTCACCGAAGCAGTGCTCACAGAGCGTATTGCCAAGCGCAAAGCGATCAGCAACCGAGCGGATGATGATCAGGAAAAATTGAAAAAGCGAATTGAAGAATATTTCAATAAAACCATCCATGTTCTTCCATACTACGAAAGCCAGGGGAAACTTTCGCGCGTAGATGGGATAGGTGAAATTGATGCCATATTTGCAAAACTTTGTGAAGTGGTCGATGGTTATAAAGTATAAAGTGTATATCGTTAAATAATTCTACAGTGTCCCAAGGTTCGAACTTTGTTGATTATGTGAAAATTTGCTGCCGCTCAGGCAAAGGTGGAGGAGGTTCTGCTCATCTTCATCGTGATAAATTCACTTCAAAGGGCGGGCCTGATGGCGGCGACGGAGGAAGGGGCGGTCACGTGATCGTACGCGGCAATAGTCAACTCTGGACCCTGCTACACTTGAAATACCGAAAACATGTTATCGCCGCCTCGGGCGAGCAGGGAGGAAGTGCCTTGAAAACGGGAGCCGACGGACAGGACGAAATTCTCGAAGTCCCTGTAGGGACGATAGCCCGCAATGCGGAGACAGGTGAGATACTCTTCGATATAACGCAGCACGGCGAGGAAAAGATTTTAGTGGCGGGTGGACGAGGCGGGCTGGGCAACTGGCACTTCAAGAGTTCCACGCGGCAGACTCCGCGCTATGCGCAACCCGGCGAGCCGGGTCGGGAAGAATGGATGGTTCTCGAACTAAAGGTGCTCGCGGACGTTGGTCTGGTCGGATTTCCGAACGCCGGAAAGTCAACCTTATTGTCCGTGGTCTCAGCAGCTAAACCTGAAATTGCGGATTATCCTTTTACAACGCTGACGCCAAATCTCGGGATGGTCCGCTATAGAGACGGAAAATCCTTCGTTATGGCAGACATTCCCGGTATCATCGAAGGCGCATCCCAGGGCAAAGGACTCGGCCACCGATTTCTGAGGCATATAGAACGCAATGCCGTACTGTTATTTATGGTACCAGCAGATACGACACGTTTTATCTCGGAAGAATACGAAATTTTGCTCAACGAACTGGAGGCCTTCAATCCCGAATTGATGGACAAACCCCGAATATTGGCCATTACAAAGTCAGATCTATTGGACGAGGAACTCCAGTATGAAATGAGGAAGGAAATTCCTCTGGATCTACCACATGTATTCATTTCTGCAGTTTCCGGGGAGAATATAACCCGTTTGAAGGACATGCTCTGGCAAACAATAAACACGAAATAATTCTCAGTATTCTTCGTCTTTGCTGGGGAAATCTCCTGATTTTACGTCATCAATATACTTCGTGGTTGCATTTTTGATCTCATCATAGAGGTTGAGGTATTGCCTGAGAAACTTTGGTTTAAAATCCTTTGTCAAGCCCAAGAGGTCGTTGATCACCAGAACCTGTCCGTCGCATCCAGCTCCGGCGCCAATCCCAATAGTCGGAATCTGCAGATTCTGCGTTACTTCAGCAGCGAGCTGTGCGGGGATTTTTTCCATAACCAGCGAGAAACAACCCAAATCCTGTAGTTTTTTAGCATTGTCCTTGAGCAGTTGCGCCTCCCCCTGGTTTTTAGCCCTGACCCCAAATGAGCCAAATTGATGGATGGATTGAGGCGTCAATCCCAGGTGGCCCATCACCGGAATGCCGGCCTTCACCATCAGGCCAATAGCGTCGCTGACCTCTTCGCCACCTTCGAGTTTGACCGCATGTGCACCCGTTTTTTTCATGATTCGCGTTGCCGCCTTCAGCGCGTCGTAGGGATTTCCGTGGTAGCTGCCGAAAGGCAAATCGACCACTACCAACGCCTGTTTGCACGCTCGGACAACCGATGATGCCAAAAACATCATGTCTCTCAGCGTGATGGGTAAGGTGGTTTCGTGGCCCGCCACGACATTTGCGGCAGAGTCGCCCACCAATATAATATCTATCCCGGCCTCGTCTAGTATGGCCGCAGTAGAAAAATCATAGCCCGTCAGCATACTGATTTTCTCGCCACGGCTTTTCATTTCCCGGATGGTTTGGGTGGTTTTACGCTTAATTTCTTTATTTACTGACATATTTTCATCGTTCAATCCGAAACAAACCTAGGGATAAAATTTTATTTTTGCCAGATATTTACAGAAAGAAGAAATTTTCACTAACTTTATGAAAAAATATAGAAGTTATGAAGACGATTATTGTACCCACCGATTTTTCTGAGAATGCATTTATTGCATCCCAATATGCACTTGAACTGGCAAAAGCAAAGAACTATAAGGTCATTTTGTACCATGTATATATCGTGCTTTATTCGGGTTATGACGAAAAGGGTACAAGCGTAAAGCAAATCGAATGGGCAGATGAGGAGGCCGAGAAAAGTATGAAAAACCTTCTCGAGACGCTCAGAGCCCAGTTTGTCGATGTGGATATCCAGGGCGAATGCGTGAGAGGCTTCCTCATGGACGCATTGACCGAACACCTGAAAAAAAACCCGGCTATTGAGCTTATCGTCATGGGTACTAAAGGAGTGACCAACGTTGCGGAGAATATTTTTGGTAGCACGACCTACGAAGTACTCAAAAAATCCTCACTTCCGGTGCTGGTTGTGCCAGCAAATACACCCGAATTTTCCTTAAAACACGTAGGGTTTTTCAGTGCCTATAGCGAGCACGAGATGCGTTCACTTGCAGCGACCTTTGATTTGGTTCTGGACAATACCCGCGTCGACATCATTCACCTGAATTCCTCATCCAAACAGACGCTGTCCGAGAAGGCAAATTCCTGGCGCGAGACTGCGAAAAGTGCGTTTCCCGAACGCTCTATTGCGCACCAGGAAGTAGAGGTTGATAAGGTAGATGTCAATGCGGTTACGCGGGTCGTTGATACGTTGGGATTGGATATTTTGGTCTTTACAAGGCCTCACAAGACTTTTTTTCAGCAAATATTTGCACGGAGTCTGACTAAGGCAGTTGCAAATTATCCGGTGATTCCTTCCCTCTTTTTTAAAGAATAAGTGGAATTGATGCTTTTTTCATAAAAAATTAATGTTATTTTTGACAAAAAAAGATAACATGAAATATAATTTTTCCGCAGGGCCGAGTATGCTGCCGCAAGATGTGTTGAAACAAGCTGCCGACGCAGTTTTGGACCTGAATGGGAGCGGACTATCGGTTTTGGAGATTTCCCACAGAAGCCAGGATTTTGAGGGCATTCTTGAAGAAGCAACTTCCCTGGTGAGAGAGCTTTTGGAAATTCCTCGGGGCTATGCTGTACTTTTTTTACAGGGAGGCGCCGCATCCCAGTTTGCTCAAGTTCCATTAAATCTACTTCCCCAGGATGGTTTTGCCGCATATCTGGACACAGGGGTTTGGGCAACAAAGGCCATCAAGGAGGCGTCCCGTGTTGGTGAAGTGAGGATAGCGGCTTCGTCCTCGGACAAGAATTATAATTATATTCCCAGGGGCTACGAGATTCCTGAAAATGCCTCTTACTTTCACCTAACGTCAAATAACACCATTTACGGCACGCAGATCTTTGACTTTCCAAAGCTTTCACAGCCAGTCGTTGCTGACATGTCTTCAGATATATTTAGTCGCAAATTTGCCGTAGAGGATTTTAGCCTCATTTACGCGGGTGCACAGAAAAATGTCGGACCAGCCGGAATGACCCTGGTTATTGTCCGGGAGGATATTTTGGGCAAATCGGAGAGGACGCTACCTGCCTACCTGGATTTCAGGTCGCATATTGCAGCGGGATCCATGTTTAACACTCCGCCGGTATTTGCCATTTATGTAGCCATGCTCAATCTTCGCTGGCTGAAGGAAAAGGGCGGTGTACACGTGATAGAAGAGGAAAACCGGGTGAAATCCAGAACCCTGTATGAGGAAATTGATAGAAATAGCCTTTTCTCTGGGACGGCACATCCGGATGACCGCTCTTTGATGAATGTGACCTTCGTTGGCCGTTCGCCGGAAGTGGAATCGGCGTTTGCTGGATTTGCACAACAAAGGAATCTGGAGAACCTCAAAGGACACCGCAGTGTCGGGGGCTTTAGAGCATCTATATATAATGCCATGGGAATATCAGGTATCAATGCCTTGGTCGATGCCATGCAAGAATTTGAAGAAAACTACAAATAAGAACTAGTGATGAGAATATTGGCGAATGATGGCATAGATAAGAATGGTGAAATCCTATTGAGAAATGCTGGCTTCCTGGTCGACACCCAGCATATTCCCCAACAGGAATTGAACGGGAGAATAAAGGATTACGACGCTATCCTGGTGAGGAGTGCGACCCAGGTACGTGAAGATTTAATAGACGCCGCTCCTCATCTCCGCCTGATCGGCCGGGGAGGAGTAGGAATGGACAATATCGCGGTCGAGTATGCCCGATCCAAGGGCGTTGAAGTGATCAACACACCGTCGGCCTCTTCGCTTTCAGTGGCCGAACTGGTTTTCGCGCACCTGCTTAGCGGGGTAAGATTTCTGTATGATTCTCAGCGCAAGATGCCCGTCGAAGGACACAGCCAGTTTTCTACCCTGAAAAAAGCCTATGCACAGGGAACGGAACTCCGGGGAAAGACACTGGGCATCGTCGGTTTCGGCCGCATCGGGCGCGAGGTCGCGCGCATAGGATTGGGACTGGGCATGAATGTGGTCGTCAGCGACCCTTACGATGTGCCCAAGCACATGACCCTGCACCTATCTGGTGGCGTCAGCGTGGATGTTCCTGTCCGGAAGCTGAGTCTTCAGGATCTGTACAGCGAATCAGACTTTATTTCCTTCCATGTCCCTTATTTGGACAAACCCCTTTTGGACGTCTTGGACTTTCCCTATCTGAAAGACGGCGTTGGCCTGATAAACACGGCCAGAGGAGGCATTATACATGAAGAAGCACTGATCAGCGCCCTGGATAACGGGAAAGTTGCCTTTGCAGGTTTGGATGTGTTTGAAGGCGAGCCGCGACCACGAAAAGCGTTATTGACACACCCGAGGATCTCTCTTTCCCCACATATCGGTGCGGCAACTCAGGAAGCCCAAGGTAGAATTGGTGAGGAATTGGCCCAGACAATCATAGAATTTTTCAAAAAACAACCGGTGATGTGATAAACCCTGCGAGGATTCTCCTATATTTGGGACAATTGAGCAAAAATCTCGGTGTGTATGAAAGTGTTAAAATTCGGCGGAACTTCTCTGGGTAGTCCCGAGCGTATGAAAGCTTTGATGGATATTATTAATCCCTCTGAGCATCAAATTCTTGTGTTATCGGCTATCTCCGGGACGACCAATGCCCTAGCTGAGGTCGCGAAAAACTTTCTGAATGAAGACAGAACAAACGCCTTAAAGCTTATTAAAGACCTCCGGGATCAGTATATTGATTTCGCTGAAGGTCTGATGGAGACCGCCGAGGGTAAAACCAACGCACTTGACCTGGTCCAGTTTCACTTTGACCTGATTTCTCAATTCTCCACGCAGCTGTTTACACCGATCGAAGAAAGAATCGTGCTGGCTCAGGGCGAACTTTTGTCCACAACCCTGTTTCATTTTTACCTGACCGAGTTGGGCATACGTTCCAAACTGCTCCCTGCCCTCGATTTCATGAAAACAGATGAAAACCACGAGCCGGATATCACGCAAATCCGAGCGCAGCTAAATGATGTTTTGCTGGCCGCGAACGATCATAATCTGTTTATTACTCAAGGTTATATATGCAAGAATAGCCACGAGGAAATCGACAATCTCAGAAGGGGAGGAAGTGACTATACGGCTTCTCTGATTGGCGCAGCTCTTGACGCAGAGGAGATTCAGATCTGGACGGATATAGACGGGATTCACAACAACGATCCTCGCATAGTGAAGGGAACCAGACCTTTGTCTCATCTTAACTTTGACGAAGCGGCTGAGTTAGCCTATTTTGGTGCCAAGATCTTGCATCCCCAATGTATTTTTCCTGCACGTAAGCACAACATTCCTGTACGGATACTCGACACCCTGGAACCCACGCATCCAGGTACCTTGGTGAGCCATGATCGCCCACAGAACGACGCGTCCCACGAAAATGCAAACGCGGTCCGGGCCATTGCGGCCAAGGACGGACTCACCGCGATTCGTATTCATTCGTCAAGGATGCTGCTGGCTTATGGATTTCTGCGTCAAGTATTTGAAGTCTTCGAACGCTTCAAGACGCCTATAGACATGATCACAACGTCAGAAGTTGCCGTATCACTCACCATAGACGACGACCGGCACCTGAGGGACATATTGATTGAATTAGCTGCTTTCGGTCAAGTCGAGGCGGATCTGGATCAGACTATTGTCTGTGTCGTCGGTGAATTTGGCAAGAACACCCATGGCTACGCATCCCGTATACTGGACGCAATTAAACACATACCCGTGAGGATGATCTCCTACGGGGGCAGCAATAACAATATTTCATTGTTGATCCGTACTGAGGACAAGGTTGAAGCACTAAGATCGCTTCACGACCGTATATTTTAATCAAAAACTCATTTTCAAAGAAAAAGGAATGTCTACACAGATGTTTGACCAATCGACCAAGGCCGCGCTAAAAAACATGCAAACGCCTTTTTACTATTATGATCTGGATTTGCTGCGCGAAACCCTCGAAGTTGCTGCAGACAGTGCCCATTCCAGGGGATTTCATGTGCATTATGCGTTGAAAGCCAATTTTAATGACCGTATTCTAGGTCTTATACAACAAGCAGGTTTCGGAGCTGATTGCGTCAGTGGAAATGAAGTAAAAAAAGCCATAGCGTCAGGTTTTCCCGCACACAAGGTCGTTTTTGCCGGTGTAGGCAAGGCCGACAAGGAAATTGACTATGCGCTGGACAACGAAATATTTGCCTTCAACGTGGAGTCCCTGCAGGAGTTGGAGGTGCTGAACGAGCTGGCAGGTCTCAAAGGTAAACGTGCGGCTATAGCCTTGAGAATCAACCCCAATGTTGATGCGCAGACACACCATTATATCACCACCGGGCTAGACGAAAATAAGTTTGGCATTATGGAGTGGGATCTGGAGAACTGCCTCGAAGTGATCGAACGCTCACCCAATCTTGACCTACAAGGCATACATTTCCATATTGGATCCCAAATCACGGACTTAGCCGTATTTAAAAAACTGTGTGCCAAGGTAAATCAGTGGAATAGGTGGTTTGCCGCCAAGGGCCACCCCATAAAGGTTTTGAATGTGGGCGGCGGCTTCGGCGTGAATTACTACGAGCCTGACACCCATGCAATTCCCGATTTCGAGTCCTATTTTTCTATTTTCGATGATTACTTGGAGCGATCGGCCGAACAAGAAGTTCATTTTGAGTTGGGACGTGCTTTGGTCGCCCAGTGTGGAGCTTTAGTGAGTCGGGTTTTGTACGTCAAGCATGGACTGAAAAAGAACTTTTTGATTCTGGACGCAGGGATGACCGAACTTTTGCGGCCTGCACTCTATCAGGCTTATCATAAAGTCGAGTATCTCGGCAATTTAGAGGGACAGACTTCGATCCAGGAGCCGGAAGAGGAAACGTCTTATGACGTCGTGGGTCCGATCTGCGAAAGCAGCGACAGCTTTGGGACTGGCGTGGTGCTGCCGATTTCATCCAGGGGGGATGCGATAGCGTTGCGCACCACCGGAGCATATGGTGAGGTGATGGCCTCGTCGTACAATCTGCGAGACGAAATCCGCTATTATTATAAGGATTCACGACGTTAGGAAATATCGATTATATTTAGTATATTTGCAAATATCCTTAACGAAATTTTTTTCGGTCGGGTGAGTAGTGCTGTTATGTTTTCAGTACTTTTTAATATTTTTATAATTTGCAATTTACATCTTTTAAGTTAGCTGCCCCACTTTTGAGGGCCTTAGAGAAATCAAAATACCATACAGCAACTCCCATACAGATACAAGCGATTCCACTCGTTTTAGAAAAGAATGACTTGCTGGCCTGCGCGCAGACCGGGACAGGAAAAACAGCTGCATTTGCACTACCAATCATACAGTTTCTCATCGAAAAAGGCGAAGACAAGACCGCCCGAAACGCTCACAGAACCCACGGAAAACCTATGGCAGCGAGTCCGCAGGCGTTGATTTTGGCGCCGACCAGGGAGCTAGCCATACAGATTGGTGAGAACATCAGGGATTATACACAATTTGTATCCGTAGGCCACTCAGTGGTTTTCGGAGGGGTATCGGTCCACAGTCAATTGCCAGAAATCCGTAAGAATCCAGCGATTTTGGTGGCAACACCGGGCCGCCTCCTGGATCTGATGGATCAGGGGCTGGTATCGCTGGGAAACGTTGCCTATTTTGTACTCGATGAGGCAGATAGAATGCTGGATATGGGTTTTATACGTGACATACAGAAAGTGGTTAAAGAACTTCCTAAGAAGCGTCAAACACTTTTGTTCTCGGCGACTATACCAAAAAGTATAGAGGAATTTGCCCGAAAACTATTGTATCAACCCAAACAAATTTCTGTCACACCGGTTTCCTCAACAGTAGATTCTATCAATCAGATGATTTACCCGGTTGATAAGATTAAGAAAATGGGACTGTTAGCATACCTTGTGGCCAATGAACGGGATCCGAACATCTTGGTATTTTCAAGAACCAAGCACGGGGCGGATAGGATCGTTAGAAAGCTCAAGCAGGGTGGTGTGTCTGCGGAGGCCATTCATGGCAACAAGACTCAGCAAGCAAGACAGCGGGCATTGGCCAATTTCAAAGCCGGGAGCACGAAGGTATTGGTCGCAACGGATATCGCGGCCAGAGGCATTGATGTTGAAAACCTACAATTGGTGATCAATTTTGATTTGCCCAATGAACCTGAAACCTATGTGCACAGGATTGGAAGGACAGGGCGAGCCAATAAGTCGGGAAGAGCTTGGTCCTTTTGTGACAAAGAGGAGAAAAGCTACCTGCAGGATATAGAGAAGTTGATCAAGAAGCAAGTACCGGTGCAGAGAAATCACCCTTTCGTGCCCGAAAACTACCCTTTGGCCCCCGCAACAAACAGAAAATAAATAACAGGAAATAAAAATACATGGCAAAATCTCAAGAAACGTACAGTAAAAAAGAAAGAAACAAGAAGAAACTTCAGAAAAGAAAAGAAAAAGAACTCAAGAGGGATGAGCGACGTTTGGAAGGACCCGATAAACCTAAAGGTCTGGATGAAATGTTGGCTTATGTGGACGAGAATGGAAACATCACAACCACACCCCCGGATCCAACCAAGAAAAGGAAAATCAAAGCTGAGGAAATTGAAATTTCTATTCCCCGTGCTTCCGATCTGGAGGATTCCAATGAGCCGTTGACCGGAGAAATCATTCACTTCGATTCGTCAAAGGGATTTGGATTTATCTCGGATTCAAATACTCAGGAGCGTATATTCTTTCATATAAGCATTTTCCCAAGCTCGGAAGTCAATGTAGGCGACAAGGTCGAATACACGGCAATTCGTACGCCCAGAGGATTTCAAGCTGAAACCATTACCATCAAGGGTGCTTAACTGCGCCCTAGTTGGTAAATATGGCGGAGATGCGAAGCAAAAGCTTCGTTCATCGTATTGTACTCATTGTAGATGACGCCAAATTCCTTACAGGTAGCCTTGACCAATTTATTGATCTCCGGATAGTGTACGTGGCTGATTCTCGGAAAAAGATGATGCTCTACCTGAAAGTTCAGGCCGCCTAAAAACCAAGAAACCATTGCATTATTCGTAGCGAAATTTGACGTAGTGGCTAGTTGGTGTATCATCCATTCCTGCTCGACTTTTCCGCTATCCTGATTAGGCGCAGGAAACTGAGTGGCCTCGACTACGTGAGCCAGTTGAAAAACGACCGCGAGGCAAAAACCGCAGGCAACACCGGCAATCAGCCACCCTATCAGGGCCGGAAGCCAGCCTACTACCAGAACAGGTATGACCAGGAAAATCGAAACATAAAGGATCTTGGTAGTCCAGAAAATCACATGTTCCCGACGGGGCATGTTTTTTCGTTCAGCCTGAACGCCCATTTTCCCGCTAAAATATTTTTCAAAATCCTGATACAGCACCCAGGCGATATAGGAAATACCGTAGAGTAAAAACCAGTAAGCAAATTGGAACTTATGATACCACTTGAGCGGCTGGTCATTATGCAAACGCATAAATTTCACATCGATGTCATGATCCAAACCGTCCAGATTGGTATAGGTATGGTGACTGATGTTGTGTTTTTGCTTCCAAAAATAAATCGTACCTCCCAGCAGATTGAGTGAATAGGCTGAAATGGTGTTCAACCACGATTTTTGGGAAAAACTTTGATGCCCACCCTCGTGCATGATATTGAATCCTATTGCGGCAAAATTGGTGCCGAGTACGATGCAGAGAAGAACTTTGGACCAAATAGGAAACCCCGAGAGTAATAAGACGAGGTAAATCCCTATAAGGGTGGAAACTAAAATTGAACTTTTGAGGTATAATCTTCGATTTCCGGTATTGGAAATATTATTAGTCTTGAAATAATCGTTCACCCTGCGTTTCAAGGTTTGGGCGAAGATCTTATTCGAACTTTGAAAAGAGACTTTGGACATTACAAAAAAATGGTGAGAGGCAATAAACAGTAGAAAAAAAAACCACCCAAGCCTTATGGATTGGGTGGCTCAACAATATCTGAAAAACGGAATTAAATCAATTTGACATTTACTGCACTTGGACCTTTTGGTCCTTGTTCGATTTCAAAAGACACGTGATCGTTTTCACTGATACGGTCTTTCAATCCAGTTAGGTGGACAAATACATCACGTCCACCTTCATTTGAGGTGATAAATCCGAAACCTTTGGTTTCGTTGAAAAATTTTACTACGCCTTCTTGCATGGCAATCTTTGATAAAAATAAATAAAAATAATTATATTATTGTAAAGGTAGGTAAATAATTTGAATACTCAACTATTTTTTTTTAAATTAATTTGCATAATCGGTGAAGGTGGCGGATTTTCATAAAATTTCCCTATTTTTGTATAAAATTCAGTATTAGATTTATCATTCATAATGATTCAATTTTTTCTAAATCCTCAAGGGACGGTATACGCCGTTCAGTCCACTTCTCCACTAAGCCAAGAATCTGTCCAAAAACTAAGTTGGCTCTTTGGAGACGCCAAAATGCTTCAGGAAACTTCGGTTTCCAATGCCTTTATAGGTCCACGCGCGGCGATGGTCAGTCCTTGGAGTACCAATGCCGTGGAAATCACGGTTAACATGGGTATACAGGGCATTCAACGAATTGAGGAATTTCATCCGGTAACCGTTGACTTTGAGGATTATGATCCAATGATCCTGCAAAAATATATGGCTCTGGACCAGAATGTGTTCGCCATTGCGATATCGCCGGAGCCCATTGGTTATGTGGAGGATATTGCAAGTTATAACCAGCAGGAGGGTTTGGCGCTCAATGATGAGGAGGTCGAATACTTAAATAAGTTGACTGATAAAATAGGCCGCAAACTCACGGATTCCGAAGTTTTTGCGTTTTCTCAGGCCAATTCTGAGCACTGCCGACACAAGATATTTAATGGAACTTTTGTTATCGACGGGCAGGAAAAACCCCTGTCCCTCTTTAAATTGATTAAAAAAACCTCCCAAGCCAATCCCAACCGGATCGTGTCGGCCTATAAAGACAATGTCGCCTTTGTAAAAGGTCCACGTGTCTTGCAGTTTGCCCCCAAATCAGCAGATAAAGCCGATTTCTACGAGGAAAAACCGTTTGATTCGGTCATTTCTCTCAAAGCGGAAACACACAATTTTCCGACCACGGTTGAGCCGTTTTCGGGTGCAGCGACGGGGTCTGGTGGAGAAATCCGGGATCGCCTCGCAGGGGGACAGGGTTCTCTGCCCTTGGCCGGGACTGCCCTCTACATGACTTCCTATCCTAGGCTCGATCAGGGTAGACCCTGGGAACATGCAATGCCGGAAAGAAAATGGCTATATCAAACTCCTTTAGATATATTGATCAAGGCTTCAAACGGCGCCTCGGATTTCGGCAATAAATTTGGCCAACCTTTGATCACAGGATCCTTGCTGACCTTTGAACACGAGGAAGATGGACGCAAACTGGGTTATGATAAAGTCATCATGCAAGCCGGAGGAATTGGTTACGCCAAACTAGATCAATCAATAAAACGTCAGCCCAAGGAAGGCGACGCCATTGTGATTCTTGGTGGTGACAATTACCGTATAGGAATGGGTGGTGCGGCAGTTTCGTCGGCAGACACAGGGGCTTTCGGATCTGGAATAGAGCTGAATGCTATACAGAGATCAAATCCTGAGATGCAAAAGCGCGCGGCGAATGCAATACGTGGTCTGGTAGAATCGGACGAAAATCCAATTGTGTCCATACATGATCATGGAGCCGGAGGCCATTTGAACTGCCTTACTGAGCTGGTCGAAAGCACCGGAGGAGATATAGACCTGGACAAGCTCCCAGTGGGTGATCCTACACTTTCGGCAAAGGAAATCATCGGGAACGAGTCACAGGAACGCATGGGGCTGGTCATTGCGCAAAAGGATTTGAACAAGCTACAATCGATCGCCCAGCGGGAGCGTGCGCCCATGTATGTGGTCGGGGAAGTCACCAGTGATCACCGCTTTAAATTTGAATCACGTACCACCGGCGAAAAGCCCATGGACTACGCGCTCGAAGATTTCTTTGGTTCAACGCCCAAGACTTTGATGGAGGACAGAACTGTCCCACGGGAATACCAGCCATTGGCTTATGACGCGTCGGAAATTCCGACCTACCTGGATCGCTTGCTACAATTAGAAGCGGTCGCTTGCAAGGATTGGCTCACCAACAAGGTAGACCGGTCGGTAGGAGGGAAGGTTGCCAAGCAACAAACCGTCGGTCCGCTGCAATTGCCCCTCAATAACGTGGGCGTCATGGCCTTAGATTTTACCTCCAAACTAGGTGTAGCCACGACCATGGGACATTCACCACTCACCGCTTTGGTCGATCCTGCTGCAGGGTCACGGAATGCCATCGGTGAAGCACTCTCCAACCTTGTTTTCGCCCCCATAGCGGATGGTATCAAAGGCGTCAGCCTATCAGCCAACTGGATGTGGGCCTGCAACAATGAGGGCGAAGATGCCCGATTATACAAGGCTGTTGAGGCCTGCTCCGATTTCGCTATCGCCTTAGGAATCAACATTCCTACAGGCAAGGATTCGCTTTCAATGAAGCAGAGATATCCCGACGGAGACGTCATAGCCCCCGGAACGGTTGTGATTTCCACGGTCGGTTCCTGCACCCATATTGCGCAGGTTGTAGAGCCAGTACTGAAAAAAAATGCAGGATCTATCTATTATGTGGGCTTGTCAAGCGACGATTTCAAGCTCGGCGGATCTTCCTTTGCGCAGGTTTTGAATAAAATTGGCGATGAGGTCCCCGATGTCAAAGATGCTGCATACTTTGCAAAGGGCTTTGATGCCATCCAGCGTCTCATCGCTGAGGACAAGGTGGCGGCAGGACATGATGTAGGATCTGGAGGTCTGGTTACCACTCTTTTGGAGATGACCTTCGCCGATCAGGAGCTCGGTGCGAATTATGATCTATCCGCCTTGGGTCAAAATGACTTTGTCAAAGTCCTTTTCAACGAAAATATAGGTTTGGTACTCCAGGCCCGTGAGGACCAAAGCTTTGAAACGTCCCTGAAGGACGCTGGAATCGAATTCTTCAAGATAGGCGCTGTCAGGAATGAAGGAAAAGTCAGCTTTCAGAACAATGAACAGCGCTTTGATTTCTCAGTCGACACCCTTCGAGATACCTGGTTCCGTACTTCCTACCTGCTAGACCGCAAACAATCACTCAACGGCACAGCAGAAGAGCGGTTTGAAAATTACAAGCATCAGCCTCTTCGCTACGAATTCCCACGACACTTTGACGGCACATTACCTGATCTGAAAGATCTCAAAATGCGTCCCAAAGCGGCGATCATCCGGGAAAAGGGCTCAAATTCGGAGCGGGAAATGGCTCACGCCTTGTTTCTGGCAGGGTTTGACGTCAAAGATATTCACATGACCGATTTGATTTCCGGCAGGGAAAACCTTGAAGATGTCCAGTTTATCGGTGCAGTGGGTGGTTTTTCCAATTCGGATGTACTCGGGTCGGCAAAAGGGTGGGCAGGTGCCTTTATCTATAACGAAAAGGCCAACAGGGCATTGAAAAACTTTTTCGCACGTCCCGACACCCTTTCTGTGGGGATCTGCAATGGTTGTCAGCTCTTTATGGAGCTCGAGCTGATTCACCCAGAACTCGAAAACCATGGCAAGCTGCATCATAACACTTCCAAAAAGCATGAATCGAGCTTTACTTCCGTCAGGATACAGGAAAATAATTCTATCATGCTCAGTACATTGGCGGGTAGTACGCTCGGTCTCTGGGTCTCCAATGGGGAAGGCAAATTTTATCTCCCGCACGAGGAAGAAAACTACCACATCGTCGCTAAGTATGCTTACGGGACCTATCCCCACACGCCAAACGGCTCGGATTATCAGGTAGCTATGCTTGCCGACAAGACTGGACGGCATCTGGTAACCATGCCTCACATCGAACGTTCGATCTTTCAGTGGAATTGGGCGTATTACGAGGAAGGCAGGCACGACGAAGTTTCCCCGTGGTTGGAAGCATTTGTGAACGCACGTAAATGGATTGAAGAGCAATCCGAGATCGAAAAACACTAACTTTCGGAGGGTCAGCTCTCTTATCCCGCCTGCATACCACCGAGGTGTACACCGATATGCAGGAGCGAATGGTCCTGA
>CAYNZH010000017.1:33451-44868 GCA_964401685.1 uncultured Sphingobacteriaceae bacterium | reverse complement strand
AACCGTTAGTACAAACACATTAAAGCAAAATGAGTTTAAGCGTATGATAACCTATTATAACCTTATTTCAGAAAATTCAGAATCTACTGTTGTTTCCGACTATATATCGGAATATGTAAGGGAAGTTCGATACCAATCAGAAGCTGAACTAGAAAGAGCTTTTATTGAATTGCTGGAGAAACAGGCATACGGCTTTTTGAGGATTACATCCAATAATCAATTAGTGGATAATTTGCGCAAGCAATTGGAAAAGCTAAATGATTATGAGTTTACTGATAAAGAGTGGAAATCTTTTTTTGAAAGCAAGCTGTCCAACCCAAACAGTAATATCGAAGACAAAACCCGATTGGTCCAAGAAGATTATATCCAAGCTTTGGATTGTGAAGATGGTTCGTTGCGCAATATTTATTTGCTAGATAAAAGGAACATTCACAACAATAGTCTGCAAGTCATCAATCAGTATGAAACGGCTGAAGGTAAACGTGCCAACCGATATGACGTGACGGTGCTGATCAATGGTTTGCCGATGGTGCATATTGAATTAAAAAAGCGTGGTGTAAGTCTACAAGAGGCTTTCAACCAGATTGATCGTTATGAGAGAGAATCGTTTTGGGCAGATAGTGGATTATTTCAGTTTGTTCAATTGTTTGTTATTTCAAATGGAACATTAACCAAATATTACAGCAACACCACGCGCTATACGCATTTAAAAGAAAATAAGCAGGGTTCAAAAAAGTCTAAAACCAGTAACAGTTATGAATTCACTTCCTGGTGGGCAGACGGAAATAACAAGCCTATTTTAGATTTAATGGATTTTGGTAAAACGTTTTTTGCCAAACACTCCATTCTAAATATAATTACAAAGTATTGTATATTTACTTCGGATAAACTGCTATTGGTGATGCGTCCCTACCAAATTGTTGCCACAGAACGCATATTGGTAAAAATAAACACTTCAAATTATTACAAAAAGTATGGAACTATTGATGCGGGTGGTTTTGTATGGCACACAACGGGATCGGGTAAAACCCTAACTTCTTTTAAAACGGCACAGCTTGCCAGTAAACTGCCTTACATAGAAAAGGTGATCTTTGTAGTCGATCGTAAGGACTTGGATTACCAGACCATGAAAGAGTATGATAAGTTTCAGAAAGGTGCTGCCAATAGTAATACCAATACAGCCGTTTTGAAAAAACAATTGGGCGACCCGAATGCCAAGATTATCATTACCACGATTCAAAAGCTATCTATTCTGATCAAAAAACAGAAAAACCATGCAGCGTATGGTAAGCCCATCGTCTTTATATTCGACGAATGCCACCGTTCTCAATTTGGCGATATGCATGAGTCTATTACCAAGACCTTTAAGAAATATTTTCTTTTCGGGTTTACAGGGACGCCAATTTTCGCAATGAACGCCAATAGTGGAGGAAAAGCTCATTTAAAAACGACCGTTCAGGCTTTTGGCTGTTATGTGCATGGTGACCCAGTCAATTGTCCAGAAACCAAACATCAGTCAGCGATCCATACCTATACAATTGTAGATGCTATTTCAGACAAAAATGTATTGCCTTTCCGTGTTGATTATATCCGTACGATTAAAGGAAAGGATAACATCGTTGATCAACAAGTACGTGATATTGATCGGGAACGGATTCTACTTGCGCCTAAATATATCGCCAATAATGTTGGCTACATCTTAGCGCATTTCGACCAGAAAACCATGCGAAATTCAAAGCCCTATTATATGACCACTTTAGCCAATGTCCATGAAGTATCGTCGGCTAAGGATCGTCATAAGATAGAAGAAGTAAAAGAGAAAATAAGGCTAAGTGGATTTAATTCCATATTTGCCGTCTCTTCCATCGATGCAGCAAAGTTGTATTATGAAGAATTCAAACGCCAACAAAAGGAAGTTCCAGAACTTCGAAAATTGAAAATAGCTACCATTTTTAGTTTTGGACAAAATGATGCCGAAGAGGATGGTGTGGAAGATGAGAATTCAGAATCGACTGAAGGATTGAGTGTTAGTCATAGAGATTTTTTGGATCGTGCCATAATTGATTATAATTTAGAATTTAAGACCAATTATGACACTTCTGAGGATAAATTTCAAAACTATTATAAGGATGTATCGCTCCGGGTAAAAAACCGAGAAATCGATTTGCTGATTGTAGTAAATATGTTCTTAACAGGGTTTGACGCGACAACATTGAATACATTGTGGGTAGATAAAAATCTGCGAATGCATGGCTTGTTGCAAGCTTTTTCAAGAACAAACCGTATTCTGAATTCTATTAAGACTTTTGGAAATATCGTGTGTTTCAGAAATTTAGAAGACAAAACCAACGAAGCTTTAGCACTTTTCGGCAATAAGGAAGCAGGCGGAATTGTATTGCTGAAAACATTTGATGAATACTACGATGGGTATAGCGACGGCAAGAAAGATGTAAGAGGTTATATTGATTTAGTTCAGGAGCTTCTAGAAAAATTCCCCATTGGCGTGCGAATTATTGGTGAAGAAGCACAAAAAGAATTTATAAGGCTGTACGGCGCTATTCTGAAATTGATGAACATCTTAAGGGCATTTGATGAATTTGAGGGGAAAGAAATTTTAACGGACCGAGATGTTCAAGATTATCACAGTATGTATATTGAGTTATACAACCAATTTAGAGGTCTAGGAGCTGGGGATCGGGAGAATGTAGTGGATGACATTGAGTTTGAAATGGAGCTGATCAAGCAGGTCGAAATCAACATTGACTATATTTTAATGCTGATTCGCAAATATCATGAAAGCCATCTTAAGGACAAGGAGATTGCGGTCAACATCCAAAAAGCGATTGACTCCAGCGTAGATTTGAGGAATAAAAAAGAATTGATTGAAAAATTCGTGGATTCACTGACTCCATCCTCAAACGTTGAGGAAGATTGGCAAAAATATGTAAAGGAGCAGAAAGAGGCAGAGCTTAATCAAATTATTGAAGAAGAACATCTTAAGGAAGTAGAAACTAAAACTTTCGTTGATAATTCTTTCAAAAATGGTGAAATTCAATCTGCTGGAACGTCCTTTGCCAAAATTCTACCACCTGTTTCAAGATTTTCGCCCACAGGTGATTTGGCAAAAAAGAAAGAAACTGTAATGGAAAAGCTGAAGGCATATTTTGATAGGTATTTCAACATTAGCTAGGCTTAACACCCAAGTAACGCATGAAATATAACGCATTAAGCATCTTTTTTTGCATTAATGACTAAAATTTCATACATTAGCGCTGTTATAGTATAACTGCTGTTTAGTGCGTTGGATTTGACGCATTAATTACTAAATACGAGGATTATGAGCAATTTTTCATTCATTAGTGACTTAAGCGACAAGGCAATTTTAGCGCAGATTGGCCATTTTGTTCAGCAGCAAAGGATCGAAATGAATATGACGCAAAGTAAGTTTGCGCGCAAAGCAGCGATCAGTCGGTCTACGCTGAGCCTGATCGAAAGGGGAGAAAATAGTTCTGTGCTGAATTTGATTAAAGTATTGAGGACTTTGGACGCATTGCACGTTTTGAGGGCATTTCGCGTGACCCAGGAACCGAGCCCTTTGCAGTTGGCCGAAGGGGAAAAGAAGCAACGAAAGCGCGCTTCGGGGCGGACTGATCAGGCAGAAAATGGAGATTTGGGATGGTAACGACAGCATTTGTTCACATTTGGGGCAAGCGTGTCGGCGCGGTGGCCTGGAATCCGAAAACCGAACTAGCGAGTTTTGAATATGACCCTCAGTTTCCCGTTGAGCAGCTAAATTTGGCGCCACTGAAGATGCCTCAAAAAGGGCGTATTTACACTTTTCCACAGCTGAGAGGGAATGAAACCTTTAAGGGACTTCCTGGCTTGCTAGCGGACGCGCTGCCTGATCGCTATGGCAGAGAACTGATCAATGCCTGGCTGGCCAGACAGGGACGTCCCGATGACTCGCTCAATCCCGTGGAATTGCTGTGCTTTATCGGAAAAAGAGGAATTGGTGCACTGGAATTTGAGCCTGTTACATATAGGGAGTCGAGCTCGTACGACGTCGAACTGAGCGACTTGATAGAAGTCACCAAAGCCTTGCTAGAGAACAAGAGGGACATTCAGATTGACAGCAGCCATAATATGGAGGATGTGATGATGGATATCCTGAAAATGGGAACATCTGCGGGAGGTGCGCGGCCCAAGGCCATCATTGCCTACAATGAAGAGACAGGCAAAATCAAGTCCGGACAAACTACCCTGGACAAGGGATTTGAACATTGGCTGATCAAGTTTGATGAGGTGAGTGACGTCCAATTTGGCGTTTCAAAAGGCTACGGGCGGGTAGAGATGGCCTACTACAAAATGGCTATCGATTTTGGTATAGAAATGATGGAGTCCCGTCTCATAGAAGAGAACGGTAGAGTACACTTTATGACAAAGCGTTTCGACCGGAAAAGCGGCGAGAAAATACATACACAGACGCTCTGTGCGATACAACACTATGATTTTGCCAACATTATGTCCTACAGTTATGAGCAGGTTTTCCAAACCATGCGCCAACTGCGATTAAGCTATGCTGAGGCGGAACAAATGTACAGGAGGATGGTATTCAATGTGATTGCCCGTAATTGTGACGATCATACCAAAAACTTTGCCTTTCTGATGGATAAAACCGGCAAATGGCGTATCGCACCGGCCTATGACATCTGCTTTGCGTACAGGCCAGACAGCGCCTGGGTGAGCCAGCACAACCTGAGCATCAACGGAAAGCGAAAAAACTTTGTTCGGGAGGACTTCTTGCGGATAGCCGAGCAGAACTCCATTAGGACACCCAATAGGATACTTGACGAAAGTCTGGATTTGGTGAATAAATGGCGAGATTACGCAACAGAGTTTGGCGTCGACACCGACAAAACCAATGCCATCGACGCTGTTTTAATTAAAAATCTCGCTTGACATCCAGTCGCTATGAAGCAGCGAGCTTCGTCGAAGCAAGCTGCGGGCGGACAACTTTGCTTTGGGCGAGATATTCTTCGTTTTCAGCGTAAATAAAGAGCAAACTTCCGTCTTTGATCGTATCGATGATAGGTTTGTTGACCGAACGGGGTAGGGCGGGGCAACCGTAGCTGCGACCTAGTCTACCGGTCCTGGAGATGAAGGATTCATTGGCATAATCTGCTCCGTGAACCACAACAGCCCTGGCCTTGGCCTGATCGTTGATCCCTGGCTCAAGTCCCTCAAGCACCATAGAATATCCGTTTCCCCCTTGGTAGGTGTTTGCCGTACGGTAAAATCCCAAAGAACTTTGAAAAGAACCGTGAATATTGGAAAACGACCGCGCATAGAGATCACCGCTATTCCTGCCGTGCGACACCACCGTATGAAAAAGAATCTTCCGCTCTTCCATATCGATCACCCACATGCGCTTTTCGCTCGACGGTTTGGTAAAATCAATGATCGTAAAAATACGTTTATTGGGGGCATCCAGATCTTCGAAACCATCCATCGCCATGTCAAAAGCGGGGAAGGCCAAAAGCGAATCAAGGCCCAGCTCTTCGTAGAGCATCACCCGGGGAGAAACAGCTGCCTCTACAGTCAGAGGAGCACTATTTTGGTCAGAATTCACACGAGTTACTTGAGCGCTACCCAACGTAAAGAGCAGCACGAGACATACACACACAATTTTCCACATGAATGCAAAGTTACGGAAATTTAATCAATAACCAAAACCAAAGATTGCAAAACAGGTGCCCAATTGTAAATAAACTCTGCGTGGGAGGAGGCATTCCGCACACACATATGCGACCGGGGTATGGTTCCGAGGGTGGGACTATATTCTATAATCGTCTGCCTGGGATAGTTCGTCGGGACCCCGTGGATGTACCCGCCTCGTGTAAATCGGCTCGCATAAGGCGCAAATCCGGCGATCTCATCGCGTGTGCCGTCCTTCAAAAAGTACATCTTTTCTTTCTTTTCCTGCACCACGTACAGACCGAGCGGTGTTTCATGTGCATAAGGCGGATTATGCTGTCCGGTCGTGGCAGGATTCATGCTGCGAATGAGCCAGGAATCCTCAGTCCTTTCCAACGTAGCAATATTTTGATTGGTTACGTCCACGACTGCCACATGATGAAAATCCGTATCACTATCCAGAGGCTTTACGTATCTCTTCGGTGTTTCCCATTCACCATCGAAGGAAATCCCGCGAATTTTCACAAAATCCAAGGTGTCCGCAGAGAGCAATTCGACGAGAGACCCATCCCTGCCGTAAATAGTAGGCCTGTCCCGGTCGCTTTCTGCATACAAAGGCACGGATTGATAACGCTCGGTACCCAAGGTATCAGACACCCGTTTATACGTGTTTCTCACAAAATTCTTTACGACGGGCGCTTCTCCGTTGAGATTTTTGTAATTTTGGATAATGGCGTACCGCTTTTTTTCTATCTGAAATGTTTCAATATAAGCCAACGCAACCTTGATTTTTTCCCATTGAAAAACCCTTTCTCCCTCTTTATAGGGATACGTATCTTCCAGCGTATATTCGTCGTACGCAAACTCTTTCACCAGGTTGATGTCGTCTTTAGTTTTGGGCCGCCGCCTTTCCCTTTCTGCTTCCCGGGCCAGACGCTCGTTTTCACGCTCAACTTTCTCCAAAGAATCTTTCAAGGCTTGTTCCTGAGACTTGCGCCCAAAGCGTTCCCCACAACTATTAACCAAAATCAAACTACAAACAACGGCCAAACTAAATATATTTTTTATCATAAAACTCACAAATGGGTTTCCAATGATAATACAACCAGAGCCGCATAAATGTTCGAGTGCGATAAAATAATTACGATGACGAACTTTTTATTAGATTTGCTTTAATATAAATCAGAGACCATGTATAACTTTAAAAATGACTATTGTGAAGGTGCCCATCCGGCGGTATTGAAAAAGCTGTCTGAGACAAATATGGTTCAGCAAAATGGCTATGGCGAAGATGATTACAGTCAGAGGGCGCGGAAATTGATCGGGGAGAAGATCGCCAATCCAGAAGCTCAGGTGTACTTTTCCTCTGGAGGAACCCAGGCCAATCTCATGGTCATCACGCATCTTTTAAAAGTACATGAAGCGGCGATCAGCGCAAAGACTGGCCACATCTTTGCTCACGAAACCGGGGCGATCGAAGCCAATGGTCATAGAATCATCACGATAGATTCGGCAAATGGAAAGTTGTACCCGGAACAGATCCGGGAAGTACTTTCAAATCACAGTCTTCGTCCGCATGTCGTGAAACCCAAACTTGTTTATATCTCAAACTCATCCGAGCTCGGTAGCATTTATACAAAAGTAGAACTAAAAAATCTGTGGGAATTTTGTCAGCAAAACCAACTCTACTTATTTATGGACGGTGCGAGGCTGGGTCATGCGCTCACGGCACAGGCCAATGACCTGACGCTACAGGATGTTGCCCGGTGGACCGACGTGTTTTACATCGGCGGCACAAAAAATGGGGCGCTGCTGGGCGAAGCAATAATTTTTAAATCTCAATCACTCGGCGCTGATTTTGACTACGTAATGAAGCAAAAGGGTGCGTTGTTGGCAAAAGGCCGCATCCTAGGCTTGCAATTTCTGACTTTATTCGAAGAGGATTTGTATTTTTCGCTTGCGAGCCACGCAAACAAGATGGCTCAAAAAATCGCTTCAGGCATCAGAAACAAGGGTTTTGACTTTTTGATCGATTCGCCCACTAACCAAATTTTTCCAATACTTAAAAAGAAAACAATAAATATTCTAAAAGAGAAATACTTTTTTTATATTTGGGAAGACATTGATACAGATCGAGCCGCCGTTCGAATAATCACATCGTGGGCGACCCCGGAATCTATGGTCGATGCGTTTATAGATGATTTTAACCTCGCTCTCCAATTAGAGTGATAAATCCTATACACTATGAAAACACTCGTCTCATGCATTTTTTTAGGAGCCCTACTCGTTTTCAACGCACTCTTTGCGCAGGATACGCCATCCCTGGTTATTCACCCTGCACAGCCTCGGGCCGGGGATCAAGTGACCGTGACGCTGGACAATAGCCAGCTAACCGATACGGGACAACTTTATCTGAACTTTACCTATTCGAACTACTACGAATTACCTACGCGGATCGCGCTTAAAAGCACCGCCGAGGGCAGACAAGCGAGCTTCGTCATTCCAACGTATGGAAAGTATGCTTCGTTCATCATCAGCGATGCCGGCGGACGACGCGTGCTGCAGCCTACGGACACCACTCACTATGAGATTTTTGTTTATGATGCTGAAGGTGAGTTAGCAGAAGGCAATTACCTGGCAAAAGCTTACAGCTTAGGAGTACAAAACAGGACCTCCCCATACCGGGTCGCTCAGCAACAGGAATTTTTCCAGAAAGAATTGGCGCATTTTCCTCAGAATTACGAAGCAAATCTACAGATTTTAGCCTTTGAGATGAAGTCCCAAAATCCGGAAACACGGCAGGAAGCGAAAGCCCGGGCTTTGGATATTATTCAGAGCAAATACGAGGAAAGTCCCACTGAGTCAGGCAATCTGAACCAAGTGACCAAGGGTTATTTGATTATAGGGGAAAATCAGCGGGTAGATTCCATACGGCAGGTCGTGATACGTGATTACCCGGAGACACACCTGGGAGTAAGTTATCGCCTCTATAGAATTTTGGATATGGAGGAGGACAGCAGTGCTGTGCTAGACAGTTTGGAGGCTTTGATGCGCGTACGGAATGCCGAAAACGAAGCGGCCTTTGGGCTTGCTTACGATTACTTGTTTAAGCACTACGCGCGGCAAAAGGATGCACAGAACGCCGCCATGTATCTTGAAAAACTTACGACACCGGGTGATAGTCCCTATCAGTGGCGCTCGTTTGCCGAAAATGTCGATATTCTGCTGGAAAATGAGGTGTTGTTGGAAAAGGCTCTTGAGCTGAATCAGCGAATAATGAACAATATCGATGCCTATCCAGTAACCCTGGTCCGCTATTTTCCCGAAACAGGCTATCTGATCGCACACGACGAAGAAAAGGACAGGAAAACAGACCTGGTACATAAGGAGAGAATGGCTAAACACGCCCTTTTGTATGGAAAAATGGGCGATAAAGCACAAGCCCTCGCCTGGCTGGAGAAATCCTACCTGGATTTGCAGCAAAAGGAGTTGTTACTGGATGCAGGTAAACTCTTTACGTCGCTGGGTGAACGTGAAAAAGCAAGGAGTTTGTACGAAAAAGCCTATGTGCAGTACCCTTTTGACCAAGAAATCCGAACGTTGATCACGGCCAGTCTTTCAAAAGAGGACGCAGACCCCGAATCATACTTTTCTGCCCTGGACACAAAGTGGAAACAGGCCATGTTTACCGAACTTTCCCAGCGAAGCCTATCACTGGATTTCCCATCAGAATTCCATATAACAAATATGGGCAAAGATCCTTTCACGGCCGATTCTCTCCGGGGAAAGGTCTGGGTGATAGACTTGTGGGCTACCTGGTGCATACCATGCCTCGAATCCTTCCCTTATGTCCAGCAAATATACGATAGACATAAAAGCAACTCAGATGTAGGTTTTATGCTCTTGAATACCGGAAGCGGGAACTCTTTTGAAGACGCATTGCAATGGGCAACCGAAAACACCCAGTACGATTTCCCGGTATATTACAGCTATGAGAGACAGTTCATTACAGATCTTGGCGTAACCAGTATTCCTACGACTTTTCTGGTGGACAAAACCGGTAAAATACGCTTCAAAAAAGTGGGCAATAACGGAGAACACATGCTCAAAGAGCTTGAAGGGATGATTGAATATCTGTTGCTGGAAAAAGCTTCAGATGGTGCCTCGGTTTCAGGAATCTTTTGATGCCTCCTTCTCGCTTTTCGTTTTAAACCCGATTTTCTCGATAGGATCGCGCTTTTTCATATAAAAATCGAGTTCATGCTGCAGCTCCAGAAAGCGGTGCGGAAAATCCATTTCTACGTTTTGTTTGGCTTCCCTGAAAAAGGTGTAGCAGCGCTTAAGGTACTCAGGAGTTAGTTTCGCACGAACCTCATTCAGTGATGCTATCAGTATCGGAGGAGTGATTTGAATCGGTTTTTGATCATTACGTCGGTAAATGCCGTACAAGCGCTTTTTCAGAATTTGGGTAAAATCTATAAGCATGGTGTTGGAAAAAAGCTTCATTTCCGCCGAAATTGTCCTCCAATAGCCCGGATTGTCCGCTTGATTGGACTTAAGGATCTCCAAAAGTGGCGAATTTTCGACCAATTGGTGGGTCAGGTGCAAATGAATGAGTTGTGGCCGCTCTTCCGAAGTCGGTGGAAAAACAGGAATCTGCAGATCAAAGCGCCCCGGAGCCGTAATTTCCTCATGAAGTTTTGAAAGCGTCTCCACTGCTCCGACAATGACCAGATCGTGCTCCAGGTCATTTTGAATGTGTCGAAAAATATTATTGATCAGCTCAGCTGCTTCAGGAGACGTATAACTCGGATGATCCCGGCTCAGTAAGTCTTCAAAATTCTCAATAAATAGCAGGGTTTTCGGCTGATTCATTTTAGATCGCAGATACGAAGTAAATTGGTGACTGTTGGTTCTGGTCGTATTGATCAAGTAATCCTTGAAAACATGAACAAATTCGTAACCGATCAGCTCAGCAATTCGTCTGGCCCAAAAGATCTTGCCGCTTCCCGGAGGACCGTACAAAATGATTCCCGCTGGCTTTGAAATGCCCCACAGTTTGACCTGTTCCTCGTTTATAAAGGGATCAAGCATGTCCGTGTGATAGAAAAACAGATCGGCGTATCCCACCAACGATCCTGTTTCAAACTTTTGCGGAGGGAGGTCATTCAGCAAGAAACTGTAGTCTCCACCCAACAGTAAGTGTATCTGAAAGCTTGAGATATTGGTCTGAATAAGGGGCAACTGCTCCTCGGGCACCCCGTTTTTCAGAAAAAATTGCGCAACTTCAGCCTCAGACAATCCAATTGCACTGGCAATCGCCTTGATGTCTTTTACTTCGCTTTTGTCTTTGGCATACCTGGTAATAAAATCCAGATGCTTGTGGACGAAAGCCTCAAATTCCTCGCTAACCCGAAATTTCTCATTGAAACAAAAATTGAGATCAATGCCAAAATCGTGTATCAGAAACTGTAGGCTTTCAAGGGGTAAGGCGTATTTTGTTGCTAAATCTTTGAGTCTCATATAATTTGTTTTTCAGATGCATTCATTGACGTCGAACCGACGCTAGCGGCGACCACACAGAGTATGGCCAACCATTGGGTCAAACTTAGCAATTCCTGCAGAAAGATAAAACCCGCGAGCGCGCCAAATGCCGGCTGCAAGCTGGTCAACACACTGAACGTTTTGGATGAAATCGCTTTTAAAGCAAATAAATCCAAAGA
>CAYNZH010000017.1:0-33351 GCA_964401685.1 uncultured Sphingobacteriaceae bacterium | reverse complement strand
TAAAAAAGCAGATTCATGGATGCCATGCTTATTCCGTAGGCCGCGGTGTAAAACCATTGTTTTGCGGTAAATTTCCAAGGTTTTGGCCGGTGGATGATAAGCAACAAGATCGCTGCAAATCCAACTCTCAAGGCAGTAGCCGCGGTCGTCCCGATCAACGGGAATAACTTTTTGGCAAAGGACGCCCCGCCCTGCACACTGATCATGGATAGAATGGCGGCGCCCACAGCACTTCTTGAATCTCTCATAGCACGCTATCCAAGAACGACGTCAAGCGTCATCATGACTAAAAAGCCCACAATAAAACCGACCGTTGCTATATCCGAACTTTTATTCTGCTGGGCTTCGGGAATGACTTCTTCGACCACCACGAAAATCATTGCACCTGCAGCAAAGGCCAGCGCATAGGGCAGTATAGGCGAAAACACCGTTACCGCCAGCGCACCCAGCACACCGGCAAAAGGCTCCACTATCGCCGAAGACTGTCCGTACATGAAACTCTTTCGCCTGCTTAAACCAAGCCTTCTAAGGGGAACGGCGACCGCAATCCCTTCCGGAAAGTTCTGAAGACCAATACCCAGGGCGAGTGCCACCGCTCCTCCTATGGTCGCTTCGGGGATACCAGCGGCCACCCCACCAAACAAAATGCCCACCGCCAATCCCTCGGGAATATTGTGCAAGGTGATGGCGAGAACCATCAATGTGGACTTTTGCCAGGGAGTTTTGACTCCTTCCACCTTCTTAAAGTTGACATGCAAATGGGGCAGCACCTTGTCTAAACAAAAGAGAAAGCCCGCTCCCAGTAAAAACCCGATAACGGCAGGAGTAATCTGAACCCAACTTTCACCGGGACTCATATTAATGGCTGGAATCAGTAGACTCCATATACTGGCCGCAATCATAACGCCCCCAGTAAAGCCCAACATCCCATCCATAACTGTTTTATTGAGATTCTTGAACAGGAATATCAGCGAAGCACCGGCCAACGTAACCAACCAGGTAAAAGTGGTGGCATACAATGCGGCCAAAACCGGGTCAATTTGCTCGAAATACAGGATGATTTGCTCCATTCCCCAAAATTAGCACAAAATTTAGTGCGTTCAAAATAAAAAGTTAGACTTGTCTAAAAAAATACAACTGTTGCGAGCTCTCTTTTCTAAAAAAATGATTTTATTCTTGTAAATTTAATAAAAAAGACGTATATTTAAGGAAACAACGATTTATAATCATGCGGTCTGAACATACCAACATAAACTGTCCTCAATGCGGGTCTTCAATAGATGTACAAGACGTTTTGGCGAATAGGCTGGAGGAAAATATCCGAAAGAAATATGAGGAGGAACTCGAAAAAAACAAGCAACAATTCAGGGAAGAAGAAAAGCGGCTAACCCTGGAGAAGCAGATTTTTGAAGAGAAGAAGAAACAGGAAAATGCCCTTTTTCAACAAAGACTGGAAGCAAAGCTAAAAGAAGAAAAGCAGCTTCTTGAGGATCAGCTAAAAACCAAAATCTCACAGGACCACGCCGAGCAATATTCGGCGCTGAGCAAGGAATTGGCAGAAAAATCAGAAAAAATCAAAGAGCTATATAAATCAAAAGCTGAAATAGAGGCCCTGAAGCGGGAAAAAGCAGAGATGAAAGACGCGATAGAGGCAGAACTTCAGCGAAAGCTAAACGAGACCCTACACGGCGAAAGGGAACGTATAAAAAAGCTGGAAGAGGATCGCAACGAGCTAAAACTGAGGGAGCTGAAAAAGCAACTTGAGGATCAAAAAAAGCTTACCGAGGAAATGAAACGCAAGCAGGAGCAGGGATCCATGCAACTGCAGGGAGAAGTGATGGAACTTGCGATCGAAGAGTGGTTGACCGCTCAGTTTCCCCTGGATGGCATCGAAGAAATCAAAAAAGGAGTGCGGGGTGGCGACTGTATCCAAGTTGTGAATACCCATCAAACACAGCAGTGTGGAAGAATTTATTATGAAAGCAAAAGGACCAAGGACTTCCAGCCCAGCTGGATAGAAAAATTCAAGGCAGATATGCGGGAGAAAGGGGCAGACGTGGGCGTTTTGGTGACCGACGCTATGCCAATAGGTTTTGAAAGAATGGGAATCAAAGACGGCGTCTGGATCTGTTCCTATGATGAGTTTAAAGGACTGTGTGTCATCCTAAGGGAAATGGTTATTCGTCTGCACACGGCCGTCGCGTCGCAGGAGAACAAGGGTGACAAGATGCATATGCTCTACGATTTCCTGACGAGCAACACGTTCAGAATGCAGGTGGAAGCCATCGTGGAGGGCTTTTCCTCTATGAAAGAGGCACTGGAAAGCGAAAAAAGAGCGATGCAAAGAATCTGGAAAGAAAGGGAGAAGCAAATCGATAAGGTCGTAACCAACACGATAGATATGTACGGATCTATCAAAGGAATCGCGGGCAATGCCATACAATCTGTAAAAGCCCTGGAATTGCCCGTCTTTGCGGAAGATGACGAGAACTAAGCGCAAATAAAACCGAATCTTTTCATGTGGGAACTATTTAAGAAGAAAAAAAAGACCAAGGTCCAGCTGGTATTGGGAAGTGGCGGTGCTCGGGGGCTGGCACACATTGGTGTGATCGAGATGCTTGAAGAGGAAGGCTACGAAATTGTTGAGGTGGTGGGGTGCTCAATGGGTGCGGTGATCGGCGGAGTCTACTGTGCGGGGCATCTGGAAAAGTACAAAGAGTGGCTTCTCACGCTCAACAAGTCGCAGATCTTCAGATTGATGGACTTCACGCTTCCCAATCTTGGCTTTTTGAAAGGCGAGAAAGTGCTCGGCAAGATGCGCACGTTTCTCGGTGACCTGTCCATCGAAGATCTCCCCATACCTTTTGTCGCTGTCGCCACAGATATGGTTGCAGGCAAGGAGGTGCACTTCAGGAGTGGCGACCTCTATCCGGCGATACGTGCCTCAATGTCTATCCCAGGTGTATTCACACCTATTGTTCAGAAGGATAGCTTGCTTGTTGATGGAGCCGTACTAAATCCGCTGCCTATGAATGTGATCACCAAAAGAAGAGATACGCTGGTTGTCGCAGTCAATCTGAACGGTCTGGAGTCGCCAGGCGAAATGCCACTACCCCTGGTAGCGGACGAACAGACGCTGGCGGCCGCCACGGATCTAGAAAAAAGAAGTTGGTGGCAAAAGTGGAGGCCCTTGCCGACCAACCTTGCACATCCGGATGCGGCGTCTCCAGGGTCCAAGTTTTCGCTCATCGAACTGATGAGCAATAGTTATTACCTGACTCAGGATAAACTGGTCGAGATGTCCATCGAAAAATACAAGCCGGATTTGGTCATTAATGTCCCGCGAAACGCCTGCAACATCTTTGATTTTCACAAAGGTGAACACATGATTGCTCTCGGTAAAAAGTTGTACCGGGAGGCCAAAATAGAGGCAGAAAATCATTAATATTGAATGAATAACGTTAAAATTTCGTATCTTCGCCGCCTAACGCTTAAATCATTTTGTAGATGATTATAAATATTACATTGCCGGACGGTTCAGTCCGGACTTATAATGCAGGGGTCACGTCCCTGGAAATTGCACAATCAATTTCCGAAGGCTTGGCGAGGAATGTTCTCGCAGCCGAAGTCAATGGAGAAATCTGGGACGCCAATAGGGCGATCAAAGAAGATGCAGAGGTCAGATTGTTGACCTGGAACGACGCGGAAGGAAAATCAACGTTCTGGCATTCGTCAGCGCACCTGCTTGCCGAAGCCTTGGAAGCACTTTATCCGGGGATCAAATTAGGCATTGGCCCGGCGATAGATCTGGGTTTTTACTACGATGTAGATTTTGGGGACCGTGAGTTTTCTTCCGATGATTTCAAGCAGATCGAAGACAAAATGCTGGAACTGGCCCGCACCAAAGCAGCCTTTCAGCGAGAGGAAATCAGTAAAATAGAAGCAGAGGCCTATTATACCGACAAAGGCGACGAGTACAAACTCGATCTGATTGAGGGACTGGAAGATGGACAAATCACCTTCTATAAGCAAGGTAATTTCACAGACTTGTGCCGCGGACCACATATTCCGCATACGGGTTTTATAAAAGCAGTAAAACTGACAAACGTCGCGGGTGCCTACTGGCGCGGCGACGAGTCCAAAAAGCAACTGACCCGTATCTACGGAGTGAGCTTTCCGAAAGCGGGAGAACTGGCTGAGTATATCAAAATGATAGAAGAAGCCAAGAAGCGGGATCACCGCAAATTGGGCAAGGAACTGGAATTGTTCGCATTTTCCGATAAGGTAGGAATGGGACTGCCATTATGGTTGCCAAAAGGTGCCAGACTGAGGCAAAAATTGATAGATTTTATGCAGAGTGCGCAGTTAAAGGCGGGTTACGAACCGGTAATGACTCCGCACATCGGGCATAAAAACCTCTACATCACCTCGGGTCACTATGAAAAATATGGAGAAGACTCCTTTCAGCCCATCAAAACGCCTCAAGAGGGTGAAGAGTTTTTTCTCAAACCCATGAATTGTCCGCACCACTGCGAGATTTATAAGACCAAACCTCGCTCGTATAAGGATCTTCCCATACGCTTTGCCGAGTTTGGTACCGTGTATAGGTACGAGCAAAGCGGGGAATTGCATGGACTGACACGGGTCCGGGGATTTACGCAGGATGATGCGCACCTTTTCTGTCGTCCGGATCAGGTTAAAGAAGAGTTTAAAAAGGTGATAGATCTTGTTTTGTATACCTTTGGGGCATTGGGCTTTGATGACTACATTGCACAGGTATCACTCCGAGACAAGGACAACAGAGCCAAATACATCGGATCGGATGCAAATTGGGAGCTTGCCGAGAGGTCCATCATCGAAGCAGCGGAGGAAAAAGGACTTAAAACCGTAATCGAATACGGAGAGGCTGCGTTCTATGGACCAAAGCTGGATTTTATGGTCAAGGATGCACTCGGCAGAAAGTGGCAACTAGGGACCATTCAGGTGGACTATAATCTCCCGGAACGCTTCGAGCTGGAATATACAGGAAGCGATAATCAGAAGCACAGGCCCGTAATGATCCATAGAGCACCCTTTGGTTCCTTGGAGCGATTCGTGGCAGTTCTCATCGAACACACGGCGGGGCAATTCCCGTTATGGCTTGCGCCAGAACAATTTATCGTGTTGCCTGTTTCTGAAAAATATGAGGATTCTGCAAAAAAACTTTTAGAATCCCTCAATAATACCGATATTCGCGGACTGATTGACTTGCGCGATGAAAAAGTTGGTAGGAAAATACGGGATGCAGAAGTCAAAAAGATCCCTTACATGCTGATTTTTGGCGAAAAAGAAGAAGAAACTGGCACAGTTTCTGTCAGAAAGCAGGGGGTAGGGGACATGGGAAGTATGTCGGTCACCGAATTTAAAGAATTATTAATAAAAGAAATAACCGTTTAATTTAAAACATTTGGCATTAAAAAGACCAGGAAATAGGGGGCCTAGGCCACCTTTTAGAAAAAAAGAGCCGGATCACCGGATCAATGAATTGATCAGAGTCCCTGAAGTACGATTGGTAGGGGATAATATTGAACAGGGTGTTTACCCGACCAGAAAAGCCATTGCCATGGCAGATGAGTTGGACCTGGATTTGGTAGAAATTTCTCCAAATGCAGTACCGCCTGTTTGTAAAATCATTGATTACAGTAAGTTTGTCTACGAGCAGAAAAAGAAACAGAAGGAGATCAAAGCAAACGCGAAACAGACTGTCATCAAAGAGATTCGTTTCGGACCAAACACCAACGAACATGATTTTGAGTTTAAACTGAAGCACGCGATCAAGTTTTTAGAATCAGGCGAGAAGGTAAGGGCTTATGTGCACTTCAAGGGGCGTGCGATCGTTTACAAAGAACAAGGGGAAATTTTGCTCCTAAAGTTTGCCCAAGCGCTGGAGGATTACGGCAAAGTGGAAATTCTTCCGAAATTGGAAGGAAAGCGTATGTTTTTGACTGTAGCGCCCAAATCCACCAGCAAGAAATAAAAGAGCTTCTAACAGATTGATATATAAAATTTTAGCAAATTATGCCAAAAGTAAAAACCAATTCCAGTGCCAAAAAGCGTTTTAAGCTTACTGGAACAGGTAAAATTGCAAGAAAGAATGCGTTTAAAAGCCACATTCTAACGAAAAAAAGCACAAAACGCAAGAGAAATCTAACCCAAACCAGTTTGGTTGCTGATGGAGACATGGGCAACGTAAAACGTATGCTTGGGATTGGAAAGTAAGTAGAAATTTATCATTATTATTATTTAACCAGGTTTGAGGTTGTAAGACTATTGAAAAACATAGCGCCTTCTACCAAAAATTTTAAAATATGCCACGTTCGGTTAACGCAGTCGCGTCTAGAAGAAGACGCAAAAAGATCCTTAAGATGGCCAAAGGCTATTACGGATCACGTAGCAAGGTTTATACCATTGCAAAAAACACAGTAGAAAAAGGGTTATTGTACGCATACCGCGATCGCAAGACCAAAAAACGGGTTTTTCGTGCTTTATGGATACAACGTATCAATGCTGGAGCTCGTCAACATGGAATTTCGTATTCTCAATTGATGGGTAAGTTGAATGCCAATAACATTGGTTTGAACCGCAAGGTTTTAGCTGATTTGGCAATGAACAATCCAGAGGCTTTCAAAGCCGTTGTTGATGCCGTGAAATAAACAAGATTATCCGATAAGATATCAATTTGTTAGAATAAAGAAGGGGAGCTCGAAACAGCTTCCCTTTTTTATATCCTAGGGCACTATTTAACATAATATATATTATAAAACGAAGGTGGTAATTATTTTGTGCTGCAGTGTTTTGGAAGAATTCCCAAAAATTTAGTTAATTTGGGCTATGGACCAACAACAATACAAACCCCTTGCCAAACTCTCCAGGGAGGAAATCCGCGTTCTCGGCGCGTTAATAGAAAAATCCAGAGCGACCCCGGAATATTATCCAATGACAATCAATTCGTTGACAGCCGCCTGCAACCAAAAAACGTCGAGGAATCCGGTCGTTTCCTACGATGAAAGTACGGTGACCGGATCACTAGACAGCCTTAAGAAGAAAGGATTGGTGTCGACAGTCGTCGGTGGAAGCAGCCGGGTGACAAAGTATAAACACAACCTGGGCATCGTTTACCCCCTGGTGCCGGCAGACCTGGCCATACTTTGCCTGTTGATGCTTCGAGGTCCCATGACTCCGGGCGAAATAAATAATGCCTCCGGAAGGCTTTACGATTTTGATTCCCTGGATGATATACAGCAAATCCTCAGCAGGCTGGCGTCTCAAGGCGGAGAAGGCGAACCCGCTTTTGTCCGGCAACTATCCCGACGACCAGGACAAAAAGAAACACGATATGGACATTTGTGGGCTGGCGCCGACGATCTGGAAGCTGATAACAAAGATGAGGAACAACAACAAGCCGGAGACAATTCAGTGGCTTATCGTGTCACTCAATTGGAGCAGGAATTAGCGAAATTACGAGCGGAGTTTGATGATTTGATCAAGCAATTAACTTAAACAAATCAAACAAATAGTGAAATTCTGCGTATATTTATATATACAAATAATTGTCTGGGCTTATGGAAACGACTAAAATTAGCTATAATCGCATCTTGGTTGCTGTTGATGATTCGGAGTATTCACAGAAAGCGCTGGCACATGCGCATTCGCTAGCGCTTGCAAATCACGCAGTGATTGCGCTCATTCACGTCAATGAACCCGTAGCTCCTTCCACCTATGGGACAGATCCACTTCTAGGTCAGACACCGATGATCGTGCCCGAAACGTCTGCGATTCAGGAAGAAGCGGGTCGAAAATTGCTCCAAGAAATAAGCGCAGAACTCCAGGGAGTATCCGAAATTTTTACCTTCTGCCGTGCGGGACATCCCCGACAGGAAATCCTCACAGCCGCCGAAGAATGGAAAGCGGATCTTATAGTCATGGGAACCCATGGTCGAACTGGATTTGACCACTTTATTTCGGGAAGTGTATCCGAAGGTGTCATGAGACGCGCCACATGTCCGGTACTCGTCGTGCCCAGTAAAAGCGATTAGGAGTTGCTATTCAGCGTGCAGCCACGCTTTTTTGGCCAAAAGTTCTTCTTCTGACTCGCGAATATCCTCGTCATCCACACAGCAATCCACAGGGCAGACGGCAGCACATTGAGGCTCGTCGTGAAACCCGACACACTCTGTACACTTGTCAGATACGATAAAATATACTTCGTCGGAGATGGCCATTTGCTCTTCGTCTGCATTCATCTGCCGCCCATCCCCAAAATTGATCAATCCGCTGAGTGCCGTTCCCTCTGAATACTTCCATCCCATCCCTGCATCATATATTGCGTTATTTGGACATTCAGGTTCACAAGCGCCACAATTGATGCATTCGTCTGTTATCTTAATTGCCATCTTGTATATTGAAATCTAATGATAATAACCTATTTTTGTATAATTTCGTGTCTAATGGCAAAGATACAAAATTTTAGACAATAATTTTTGGCATTTCAACAAAGGACATAAGCGTGACTGTAGAAGAGAGAATCATGGGGTTGGCCCAATGGGGCACCCAAATAGAGAAAGGTTCCGAAGAACTCCTGTCGGCAATAAATCAGGCGGAGCAACAAAATGCCTGGTATACTCCGGCAAGTCTCGAAAGAGCGGTCGCATCCCTGGCGAATCAACTCAAGGAGGCAAAACTGAGGGAGTGGCTCGCCCCCTACCCTTTTCAAGATTCACGTACGCAGTCCGTCGGGCTGATTTTTGCTGGTAATATCCCATTGGTGGGTTTCCACGATCTGATTGCTGTCCTTGCTGCTGGTTATAGAGCGAAAATTAAATTATCATCTGCAGACAGGGCACTCCCCATCTACATGATTCGTCTCCTGACTGAAACCGAACCTCGTTTTGGCAACCGAATCGAATTGGTAGACAGGCTCAGCGACTTCGACCTGGTTATAGCCACCGGCAGCAACAATAGTGCTCGGTATTTTGATTATTATTTTAGAAACCACCCACATATCATACGGAAAAATCGCAATAGTGTCGCCGTTTTAGACGGGCAGGAAAGCCCCGGCCAATTGAATGATCTGGGTCACGATATTTTTGATTACTTCGGTTTGGGCTGTCGCAATGTGTCCAAGATCTATGTTCCATCGGATTATGATTTCCGCCATTTTTTCGAGGGAATCCAAAGCCATGAGGCGGTCAAAGATCATTTCAAATACAACAACAATTACGATTATAACAAATCAATTTATTTGATAAATGGGGACAAACATTATGACAACGGGTTTCTACTCTTGAAGGAAGACCGGGCAATAGCCTCTCCTCTTGCGGTTGTCTATTATGAGCATTATGAATCGCTAAATGAGGTGACAACAACACTTAATGCGCAGGCTGACAATATTCAATGTGTAGTGAGCACTTCTGAATTAGACATTCTACGTCCGCTAGTCGGCCCGGGTGAAAGCCAACAGCCTTCATTGACCGACTATGCCGACGGAATCAATACGCTGGAGTTTTTGGCTGACCCAAAAGTTCCAGTATATTTGTAGCATGATGTATGTCATAAAAGTGAAAGGCGTGGCCAAAATTCCGGATTATGTGCAGTTGAGAGACGAGAAATTTACCTTGCTTGCCTATTTCAGAGTCGACAGACCGGATAAATCACTGGAAAAGCTCGGCCTTCAGGACAAAGCCGAGGAGATCATGGAAATGGTCCGTAATATGCCCTTCGGGGAAATCAAGAAAATTGAATTTTAACAGCAATACACAAATATGATTGGCGACACCGTTATTTCCCTCAGAAAAGTTGATATCTACCAACCACAGCATCTGGTGCTATCAGATGTTAATTTAAATGTTAATAAAGGGGAATTTTTATTCTTGATCGGACAGACCGGTAGCGGTAAGAGTAGTTTGCTGAAAATATTATATGGTGACTTGCATATTGCAAGCGGCGAAGGTCTTGTGGCTGGTTTTGATCTGAACAAGCTGAGCGACAAGGATGTGCCTTATTTACGTAGAAAGCTGGGTATAGTGTTTCAGGATTTCCACCTATTGACCGATCGAAGTGTGGAGAAAAACCTCGAATTTGCATTAAAAGCAACGGGTTGGAAAGATCCAGCGTTGATTCAGAGCAGAATGCTGGATGTTTTGGAAAAAGTGGGTCTGCGATCGAAATTCAAAAAGATGCCTCACGAGCTTTCTGGCGGCGAACAGCAGAGAATCGTCATTGCCCGCGCACTTCTAAACAACCCTGAAATCATCCTTGCAGATGAACCAACCGGGAATCTAGACCCAGAAACCTCCCAGGAGATCGTATTGTTGTTAAAGGAAATTAGCCGCGCCGGTACCGCCGTATTGATGGCGACTCACGATTATCAGTTGATCAGGAACATGCCCTCGCGTATCATCCGAACCTTCAATGGCCATCTTCAAGACGAGGTTGAGCTATAACACCTGACAAAACAACCCTTAAAACTGACAGGCTGACCGTTATTTTACATTGGCCGTGAATTTGCGATTAGTCAGTTTGACATACAAAATATTTAAACAATGACTCATAAAGACGACAAATCAATGGATAAAGAAATAGATCCTAAACTTGTTCAGGATCCGGAGAAAGAAAGTGAAATGGAGGACCAAAATGCCATCGAAACTGAAAACGAGGTTGAAAAATTAAAGGCTGAACTGGAGCTTTCCAATGACAAATATGTCCGTCTATATGCTGAATTTGACAATTTCAAACGACGCACCTCCAGGGAACGCGTCGAGCTCATTCAATCCGCAGGCAAGGATGTGATTTCCAACTTGCTTACCGTGCTTGATGATATGGACCGAGCGCTAAAAATGATGGAAAGTGCGACTGAGCTCGGGTCTGTGATCGAGGGAGTAGAACTGATCAACCAAAAATTCAAAAAAATCCTTCAACAGGAAGGTCTCAAGGAAATGAACTCCATAGGCGAGCCTTTTGATGCCGACTACCACGAAGCGATTACAAATGTTCCTGCGCCTTCAGCCGACATGAAAGGTAAAGTAGTTGATGAAGTAGAGAAGGGTTATTTGCTGAATGATAAAGTATTGAGATACGCAAAAGTGGTGGTGGGCAACTAATTTTAGAGTTATGGCAAAAAGAGATTATTATGATATTTTAGGGGTGTCGCGTCAATCTGACCAAGCCGAAATCAAGTCAGCCTATAGGAAGTTGGCCATAAAATATCACCCGGACAAGAATCCGGATAACAAAGAAGCAGAAGAAAAATTTAAGGAAGCCGCTGAGGCCTATGAAGTGCTCAGTAATCCTGAAAAAAGACAACGATACGATCAGTTTGGTCATGCGGCCAGTAGCGCAGCCGGCGGGGGCGCTTATGGTGGTGGGATGAACATGGAAGATATTTTTAGCCAATTTGGAGATATCTTCGGGGGCGGTGGAAGTCCCTTTGAGAGTTTTTTCGGTGGTGGCGGTGGTCAACGCGGTGGTCGTCGCGCAACTAGGGGCACCAATCTGAGGATAAAAGTCAAATTGACTTTAGATGAAATCGCCAAGGGGACAGAAAAGAAAATAAAGGTCAACAAACAGATGACTTGTCAGACCTGTGACGGAAGCGGCGCCAAGGACCGGTCCTCTGTACAGAATTGCCGCACCTGTGGTGGTTCTGGCGCTGTGAGGAGGGTGACAAATACCATTTTGGGGCAGATGCAGACAACCAGTACCTGTCCAACTTGTAACGGAGAGGGTGTGGAGATCACGGCAAAATGTACGTCCTGCCATGGCGATGGCCTGGTAAGAGGCGAAGAAACCATCAGTATCAACATTCCCGCTGGTGTGAGTGAAGGCATGCAGCTTTCAATGAGTGGAAAAGGTAACGCCGCACCTCGTGGAGGAATGCCAGGTGATCTGATCATTTTGATCGAAGAAGTTCCGCATCCTACCCTCAAAAGAGAGGGAATCAACGTGATTTATGATCTCTATATCAATTTCGTGGATGCGACTTTGGGTACCAGCGTTGAAATTCCGACCATTGATGCGAAGGCAAAAATAAAGATAGAACCTGGAACTCAGGCTGGCAAAATTCTGAGGTTAAAAGGCAAGGGTATTCCCGAAGTGAACAGTTATCACAAGGGCGATCAGCTGGTCTATGTTAATGTTTGGACGCCGAAAGCTGTGTCTGCCGACGAGAAGTCACTTTTGGAACAATTGAGACAATCACCCAACTTTAAGCCCCAACCGGGAAAAAACGAGAAGTCTTTCTTTGAACGAGTAAAAGAGTATTTCGAATAATAAGATCTCGGCGAATGCAATAAAAAAAGGTTGCTCGAACGTTGAAGTTTGAGCAACCTTTTCTGTTTTAAAGGAACGTCTAGCTTGTCGTTCTTTCAGCGATTCCGCCTTTCCAACTGTCCACTGTGACGGTGTATTTACTACCTCCTTTGACAAGCCATCTTACGATGACATAGCCATTTCCAGGAATGGTGCTTACTTTCACATTTGCTGGATCGACTTTTTGCTCTGTCGTCAGGTTAAAATCTAGATTTTCAACAATCATCCCCGACAAAACCGTTCCGCCAGTCAGCGTCACGACGTTCGGGACTTCTATCTTGTTGCGCACGTCATGGGCCGAATGCGTTGGGATGATACGCTCGTTGCGGACGACCGCCGTAACCTCCTTGATGCCGTTGCCCAAATCTTTTACCGTAATATCGTCCACATTTAGCTTAGGCGTGTGATACGCGTGATAAATGGTAAACAAGGCATTGCGATGAGCATCAGACTCGAGCAAAAATCCGGGGTGGATCCGGCCGTAGGTTTTCTTGAAGCCGCCGATTTCGATTTCCCCATATTGAGGGTGGTTATAGGGCTTCCAAGGCACAAAGGCATCTTCCAAAAGAAGGTATTTGTCTGCTGCGTATTGATCACCTTGCCTATCCGTGGATGTTGGATTATTGAAAAGCATGTTTGCCATCCATAATTCGTTACAGAAGGCGAATATACCACGTCCGAAACTCATCCAGTCCAGCTGACCTCCGTACACTGAATACAAATCTTTGTAGGTAATAATATAACGGTAGCCTGGGATCAACAGTTCACCATGCTTTCCAAGGGCATCATACACGGCTATATCTTGCCTGTTTATAAGTGCCTCATCCTCGGCAGCTCCGGGTCCGCGCAGGATCATTCCTCCCATATTGTGGTAGTTCTGACCGGCAGCAATGTTTCGGTGTTTCATGATAAAATCTCCGACAGCACGATTTTCCGGTAGAGAGAACGGGTACTTGTAGGCGCCTCGCTGAAAGTAGTTTGGTTGCCAGTTCCAACCAAAATCCCTGTTGGGATCATAGCCTCCGTCACCATCTTCATTGATCCGTCCATCGCCGTCGCTATCAAGTCCCTCGCTCCCGAGCAGTTCGTAAACTCCTTTTTGTCCGTCTGGAACACGTATCATGCGTCGTGGATCTGTGGGATCTTCGATGAACTGGCCAAATGGACTTTTCCGTCGCATCATGGTCACATGACCGTCACCGTCGAGATCATTATACTCGTCTTCGTCAACTAGTCCGTCGCGATCATTGTCAACAGGCACTTGCCCGGTTCTGGCTGAGTTTTGTGTGTTTGCCTTATGAAAAAAGTGATCACGGGAATCCGGGCTAATCGTTGGAGCAATATAAAAGGTCTTGTCTACCAAGAGCTCTTTGACAAAGGCATTGCCGGCGGCGTGCATCTCGGTCAGGTACCAGGCCGTGTAAAGGGCAAACTCAGACGTCTGAATCTCATTTGCGTGGATTCCACCGTCTATATAAATCGCAGGTTTACGGTTGCTGTCGCCGCCATTTTTCTTGTCAGTCACGGTCAGCACCCATATATCCCTCCCTTGATAAGATTTCCCAATAGATTGCAGGGAAACTAGGTCAGGATGAGCTGCTACCATCTTGCGATAGATTTCTTCTAAAGCTTGGCTGTCATTGTAGCGGTTCCAGGAAATGGGAACTTTCGGGTTGGGTGGGGTCCCCACTCCGGCCAAAATATTCTCGGGTTTTTGGGCATGAACAAAGAATGCTGTTCCCAAAAACAATAAAAGGGCTAATATATATTTTCTATTGTACATTGTTTTTCAATATTAAAGTGATACCTCTGCTCTGTCAGAACCTGTGTTGGGGCTACCCGCCTCGATGACGACCTGTCCTGTACCTCGTATTAACCATGAGAGTTCAACATGGCCTCTTCCGTCTATAGATCCCAAAGTCTGTACTTTGCGCCCAGAGACCACCTCTTGGTTTCCTTTTGTGTTGACGCGCACAGCGATTTGTTTCAGGAAATAACTGCGTTCGCCTACCTGACTCAAGGTGGGTAATATTCCGGTGTTGAAAACTTTCAGCGTGACACGCGTAAGGCCATTGTCGATTTTTTCGGTTTTCACGTCGGTGATTTGGATGAATGGCGCGGTTTCCGCGAGCGAGACAACGAAATCTGTGTGTTTCTCGACGATGTCTCCAACCATTTGAAAGGGAGGATTTGTCATAACAAAGGGATTCACGCCGCCGACCTCTACGGTTTGTCCGGGGAAATCAGGGTGTTGCACGGGACTCCACGCGGTGAATCCATTTGTAATACCTTGTGAGTCCGCCCACTTTAAGTAGTCTGCAACTGCATCTTCGACCTGACCTCCGCCTGAACCAGCACGGGCTGGTGATTGCCTACCGTCTTCAGATGAAACCTTTGGTACCCACCAGCCGGGTGTGCTGAAGCTCAGCCTGCCGTAGTGATAATAGGCCCAATCCGAAAAATCTCCGTTTTCTGTTGAGGTTCTGGGTGCATCCTTGGTGCCGGTAATGGTTTTGTATTGTTCGGAAATGAATGCGTTGGCTTGAGCATCTTGAGCAGACCAGGAAGTGATTCGCCCGCCGCCTGAAAATGCTGCACGTCCCCCAGCAGCTCCGGCTCCTCCCCTGTTTGGGGATTGAACAGGATGGGAAAGATTGTTGTGCGGTCCAAAAGTTACGACTGTATATACATTGAATGCATCGTACAAGAAATCAAAAAGTGCTCTGTTTTCTACTTCAGACACGGCATGCTCGCCTGCACCGGGTAGAAAGTTTTTATAATTGTAGGTCGAATTCTTATTGAAGTGAATACCTTCCTGGCCATCCTCATTGAACTCGCCATCCTTATCGTTGTCAATGCCTTCGGAGAGAACTCTATACTGCCCTCGCTGGCCTTTGCCCAGGTCGGCTGGGATCAAGGATCTTGGATCATTGGGATTTAAAATGTGGGAACCTGTGGGATCAAGAATACGCATAAGCGTAATTTTTCCGTTTCCATCCAGATCATCATATCCATCTTCGCCGATTTTGCCATCCCTGTCAAGGTCGGCCTGACGGGCATTTCCACTTCTCTCATATTGAAGAGATGCAAAATACTGTTCAGTGGCGTCCGGACTCATGTTTGGAAACACATAAAAAGTCTGTGTTTCTAACAAGGTTTTGACATTGGCCTGTCCGGCTCTGGCCAAAAGATTCTCGGCAAAGCCCATGGCCAGCTCTACACCGAGCAGATGCTTGCCTTCTACCCCACCTACAACTGCGACGGCCGGTTTCTGGGTCACATCTCCTGTACCGATGGTGATCATCCAGATGTCCGAACCACCAACGGTCTTGGCCAACGAGCTGGTTTTTACAAAATTTGGGTGGCTTTTACTTAAAGCACTCACCCTTTGCCCGAGCTGCTGACGGTTACTGTAATCCGTCTGTGCCCAGAGGGAACCGCTATACAGCATCCCTATCAAAGCAGTTAGTAGTAATTTGTTCATGTATACTTGGTATAATTGTTTGTTGAGGCTGCAAATTAGAAATAATTTCCTTTGACTGGGCGTATCTCCTTTCAAACCATGTAAATGTTACATTGAAATACATTTGTAAACGTTAATTGCGAGCCATTTTCAGCGCATTTTATAGAATTTTGATCTTTTTCCCCTCAATGTGAGGCATTTCTTTAATAAAAGAATTATTTTTTCTACCTTTGCAATCCCAATCCTAGGTTGGGAAAAGGAGATAAATTAATTAATGGCAAAAAAACAAGAAGCAGAAAAAGAGTTATTGGCCAAAGCGGCTGAGCTCCAAGACACTGAGGGCAACTTGGTGAAAGAAAAAGAAAACATCGAGTCAGAAGCTGATTCAAACTTGATGGATGAAATCAAATCCAACACCTGGGTTACACCAGAAGGTGATTTCGACTGGGACCTGGACGAGAAGGGTTTCGGTGGTTACAGCGATGAAGAACGTGCGAAGCTTGAAGCCCAGTACGAAAACACGCTGAGTTCGATCAACAGAGGAGAAATCGTGCAGGGCACGGTGGTTTCCATCAACAACAAAGATGTAGTATTGAACATCGGTTTTAAATCTGATGGTTTGGTTTCTATTTCTGAATTCCGTGATTTACCTGATCTAAAACCAGGTGATACGGTCGATGTCTTCGTTGAGTCCCAAGAGGATGAAAACGGACAACTTGTTCTTTCAAGAAAGCGCGCTAAAACCCAAAGATCTTGGGAAGCTATTAACGAAGCTCTTGAAAATGATGCTATCATCGATGGTTATGTGAAAAGCAGAACCAAAGGTGGACTTATTGTGGACATTAAAGGTGTGGAAGCATTCCTTCCTGGTTCACAGATCGACATTAAGCCTATTCGTGATTACGATATCTATGTAGGCAAAACAATGGAATTCAAGGTTGTTAAAATCAATCACGAATTCAAAAACGTCGTCGTTTCCCACAAAGTATTGATCGAAGATGATTTGGAAAACCAAAAAACGGAGATCGTTGCGAAATTGGAAAAAGGACAAATTCTTGAAGGTACCGTCAAGAACATCACAGATTTCGGTGTATTTATCGATTTGGGTGGTGTCGATGGATTGCTTCACATTACAGACATTTCATGGGGCCGTATCGAGCATCCAAGAGAAGTGTTGTCGCTTGATGAGACGATCAATGTGGTTGTTTTGGATTTTGATGATGAGAAAAAACGTATCGCTCTTGGCTTGAAGCAGCTTTCTCCACATCCTTGGGATTCTTTGGATCCGGATTTGGCTGTCGGCTCACGGGTTAAAGGTAAAATCGTTACAGTTGCTGATTACGGTGCTTTCCTTGAGATTACGCCAGGTGTAGAAGGCCTGATTCACGTTTCCGAAATGTCTTGGTCACAAAACTTGAGAAGCTCGCAAGAGTTCCTGAAAGTTGGAGACGAGGTCGAAGCCGAGATTTTGACTTTGGATAGGGAAGATCGTAAGATTAGCCTTGGTATCAAACAATTGACTCCAGATCCTTGGAAAGATATCGCAGACCGCTATCCTGTAGGATCCAAGCAGAAAGCAGCAGTTAAAAACATGACCAATTTCGGTGTTTTCGTCGAACTGGAAGAAGGAATAGATGGATTGATCCACATTTCTGATCTTTCATGGTCCAAAAAGATCAACCACCCCAACGAGTTCACTAAAGTTGGTGAAGAACTGGAAGTTGTCGTTTTGGAACTTGACGAAGAAAACCGCAAGTTGAGTCTCGGTCATAAGCAGTTGGAAGAAAACCCTTGGGATACTTTTGAAACTATTTTTACCATTGATTCTATCCACGAAGGAACGGTAATCAAAGTAGGTGAAAAAGGAAATATCGTTACCCTGCCTTACGGCGTCGAGGGTTTCTCACCTGCAAAGCATAGCGTGAAAGAAGATGGTTCACCACTTGTGCTTGATGAAACTGCAGACTTCAAGATCATTGAGTTCAACAAAGAAAACAAGCGTTTGGTTATCTCTCACTCCCGTATCTGGGAAGATGAGCGTGCCGAAGCTAGGATTGAAGAATTCAATGCGCGTAAAAAAGAAGCGAAAGCATCTTCATCAGCTGTGAAAAAGGTTAAAGATTCGGTTGAGAAATCAACTTTGGGAGATCTTGACGTTCTTGCACAGTTGAAAGAGCAAATGGAAGATAAGGAAAGTGGTAAATCTTCCTAATCGGAAGAACACAACCTACAACACAAAGGCCGCCCATTTTGGGCGGCCTTTTTTGTTTATTAAAAGTTTTTCATATATTTGGTCCGAAACCAAGTTTATAAAGTGAAGAAAATTAGCGTAAATAGGATGAGATTTGGCTTGCTTGTGCTGGCTTATCTGGCCTTGTTAGCTCACGCTTTTGTTCCTCATCATCATCACGCTGATCACACTGCTCATCTCAATTCCACGGAATGTGTTGAACATACTCATTCGCAGGAAACTGAGGCGCCCACTGAAAGCGCTGAGTGTATTACGCTTAACCACGCATTAATTAACGCTCACTCTGAGCAGGCCGATTTTTCAATTTCCTCGGACGATTTCGTTTTTTTGCAAGTTCAGCCCCTTCTATGCAACTTTGATTTGGCGACCGCCCCGCCTACTTTTACCCTTCGGGCATCAGATCGGGACATGCAGAAAATTTCTCCCCTTGATTTTCAACGAAGAGGTCCTCCGATATTAACGTCTCTTTACGCATAATTGCGGCCAAGCCATCGTTAATCCCTTTTTTTTACATTTATACTTTCTTATATGCGAGTACTCAGTTGGGTAATCATTGCTTCCTTTGTGGTATCATCTTGTCGGTCAACGGTGAGCGACGACCACGGCCATAACCATGATCATCATGACCATCATGACCATAGCCATCATGATCACGGCGACGAGGACCATCACCATCATCCGGAACTAGCTGATAATGAGTTGGAATTTTCGGACGCTCAAGCAAAGATGATCGGGATGCAAACCGAGGTCGTCAAATCTGGAGAATTCCACGAAACCATTCGGACTGTTGGGCGAATAGAATCTCCCTTGGGAGAGCAGCATACAGTGGTAGCGCAAGCAAATGGTGTTGTTCGCTTTATAGAAGGGAATTACACAGCGGGGTCCGAACTAAAGGCCCGAGAGCGCATCGCCTATATTTCTTCAAAAAATCTCATGGAAGGCGACCCTCTCGAGAGGCTCCGTGTACAAATGCAGGCAGATGAAGAGAATTATGAAAGAGCGCAGCAGCTAATTCAGGATTCACTCATTTCCCTTGCCGAATATAGTGCTATAAGGGCGGAGTACGAACAATCAAGAATTAGGTTTGACGCATTAGCCGAGCAAAACACGGATCAGGGATTGATAGTATCCAGTTCACAGGGTGGATACATCAGTCGTGTGTGGGTCACCAACGGAGAGTACGTGAATACCGGTCAGCCATTACTAACTATAAACAGTTATAAAAGGACACAATTGACTGCTGACGTTTCCGTACGGCAGAGTTACCTCCTTCCGTCAATTCGTTCGGCGAACTTCATCACGCCCGACGGCAAATCATACACCTTAGAGGAATTAAACGGCCAGGTTGTTTCTCACGGAAAGCAAGTGGTCGCTCAATCAAGCTTTATTCCGGTGATCTTCGAATTCGACCAACCTGATAACCTCGTTTTAGGTTCTTCAGTGGAAGTCTATCTGAAATCGAATCCGATTTCTTCTGCCCTAACCCTGCCACTAAGCGCGCTGATCGAAGAGCAAGGTTTGTATTTCGTCTTCAGCAAAAAAAGCAACGGGATTTATGAAAAAATTCCGGTACAACGTGGAAGCGACGATGGATTTAGGGTAATTATAGTCAACGGTTTGGAGGAAGGTATGGAAATCGTGACTCATGGCGCTTACTATCTGAAATTAGCCGGTCTGAGCACCGAAATTCCTCACGGACACACTCATTAATGCTGGAAAGATGCTGAACAACATCATATTATTCGCGCTCAATAACCGGCTTGCCGTACTGGTCGCCTCTCTTTTATTGACGCTAGCGGGAGTCTATGTTGCCTATCAAATGGAAGTAGACGTTTTCCCTGATCTCAATGCCCCGACAGTCGTGGTGATGACAGAAGCGCATGGAATGGCTCCCGAAGAGGTCGAACGCATGGTGACCTTCCCTATAGAAACGGCCGTAAACGGGGTAACTGATCTCCGAAGAGTTCGCTCTTCCTCGACAACAGGTTTTTCAGTCGTTTGGGTTGAGTTCGAATGGGGCACCGATATCTATAACGCTCGACAGCTTGTTTCTGAAAAATTAGCCACAGTCGGTGAAGCCCTTCCCCCTCAAGCCGGGAGGCCGACGCTCGGGCCACAATCTTCTATCTTGGGAGAAGTACTCATTGTAGGTATTACATCTGACAGTACAAACCTGATGGATTTGAGGTCATTAGCGGACTGGACAGTCAGACCGCGGCTTTTGGCCACCGGGGGCGTGGCACAGGTTACTGTTTTGGGTGGTGAAATCAAAGAATACCAGATTCAGCTAGACATAATGCGCATGAAACACCTCGGCGTATCGCTTGATGAGACTCTTGACGCATTGAGTGCACTGAGTCAGAACGAGTCCGGAGGTGTTCTGAATCAATATTCAAACGAATATATCATCGTCGGTGATCTGGCGACGCAGGATACGCTAGCTTTGGGAAAATCACTTGTCAAGGCAGGCGGCACCGGAAGAATCCTTTTGGAGGACATCGCGACCATTACCATTGGTGAAAAGAGCCCGCGAATGGGCCTAGCATCGGAGAAAGGCAAACCCGCTGTTCTTCTGACAGTAACCAAGCAACCCGGGGTCAGCACCATGGATCTGACCGAGAAGCTTGACGCAGAACTCTCTGCACTCGCTAGCGGCCTACCGGCCGATGTGCAGATTTCAACAGACGCATTTCGCCAGAGCAGGTTCATAGAAAGTTCTATTGGCAATGTGCAACGCTCCTTGTATGAGGGTTGTCTCTTTGTTGTGATCGTACTGTTCTTCTTTTTGATGAACGTGCGAACAACATTGATTTCACTTGTTGCCATTCCATTGTCCTTGCTTTTTTCCGTGCTCACCCTCAAAATTCTAGGCCTCACGATCAATACCATGAGTCTAGGCGGAATGGCCATCGCAATCGGCTCACTGGTCGACGATGCGATAGTTGATGTAGAAAACGTATTCAGACATTTGCGCGAAAACAGACTGAAACCGAAACCCGAACAGCTAAGTACGCTTAAAATCATTTACAATGCATCAAGTGAGGTCAGGATGCCTATATTAAATTCGACGTTGATTATAGTCGCTTCATTCCTGCCCCTGTTTTTTCTTACAGGTATGGAGGGCCGAATGCTGGTTCCACTTGGGATTTCGTTTATAGTTTCGCTTTTTGCGTCAACCCTTATTGCATTGACGCTGACTCCTGTACTGTGTTCCTATTTATTAAACAATGACGTAGGAGTAGCAGGCAAAAGCGATCGTGAGCCCTATGTGGCTAGAAAATTAAAACGGGGTTATCAGTCTGTCCTACGTATTACACTACGACGAAAAAAGCTGGTTCTGGGCGTTGCGATTGCTTTTCTTGCCGTTTCAATCGGTCTTTTACTCACCTTTGGCCGGAGTTTTCTGCCACCATTCAACGAAGGATCTTTTACGATAAACGTTGCCACGATGCCTGGGACATCACTAGCGCAATCCGATGAAATCGGCCGAAAAGCCGAAGAGCTCATTTTGAGCGTGCCTGAAATATATACCACAGTTAGAAAGACAGGAAGAGCCGAACTGGACGAACACGCCCTAGGCGTCAACGTTTCTGAAATTGAAGCGCCTTACCAACTGGATGGCCGTAGCCGTGAGGAAGTGGTAAATACGCTTCGGGAGAAACTGGAAGTATTGCCAGGGGTCAATCTAGAGATCGGGCAACCTATTTCTCACCGCATTGATGCGATGCTTTCCGGTACAAAGGCAAATATCGCAATCAAAATATTTGGCGCTGATCTTTCTACCCTATATCGATTGGGAAATGAGATTCAGTCGGTTGTAAGCGACGTGGAAGGAATTGCAGATCTCAATGTCGAGCAACAGGTGGAAAGACCAGTGTTGACCATTCGCCCAAAAAGAGAACTGATGGCCATGCACGGAGTGACTGTTCCACACTTTAAGGAAATTGTGCGTACGCTCATGGGTGGCCAGGTCATTTCTCAGATTTACGAAGGCGGCCAGGTTTATGATCTATCCGTCCGCGTCGGCAGCAATTTCAGAAAAAGCAAAGAAGATTTGGAAAATCTCGTCATAGACGGCTACGAATCGACGCTCACCTTGGGTGAAATCGCAGAAATTCGCTCCACAAGCGGGCCAAATACGATCAATCGGGAAAACGTACAACGTAATATAGTTGTCAGTGCCAACACTTCTGGCAGAGATCTTCACGGCGTGGTCGAGGACATTCAGGACAGAATTGCATCGGAAATTGATCTCCCTGAGGGTTATTTCGTTCAGTACGGTGGGCAATTTGAGTCCGAGCAGAAAGCTTCACAGACTTTGCTGTCCGTATCGATTTTTGCAATAATTCTTATCTTCCTACTGATCTACAATCAGTTTCGGAATGCCAGGCAAGCGGCTGTAATCTTACTTAATTTGCCTATGGCACTTATCGGTGGCGTACTGATTATTTCACTTACTTCTGGAGTTCTGAGCATTCCCTCTATGATCGGATTTATCTCGCTTTTTGGGATCGCTACCAGAAATGGGTTGCTTCTGGTCGCACGGTACAACACCCTTATTGAGGAGGGTCTGACGACAGAAGAAGCTATATCGAAGGGCTCTTTGGATCGACTGAATCCGATTCTAATGATGACTATCTCAACTGCTTTGGCTTTGCTACCTCTCGCGCTAAACGGTGATGCACCTGGAAATGAGCTACAAAGTCCAATGGCGCAGGTTATTTTAGGAGGCTTGGTTACGTCCACACTGTTAAATATGCTGATCATCCCGATCGTTTTCGGCTGGATCACGCCAAAATCATCGCAAGCTTATGAAAAATTATAACAATCGGTTTCTTCGCCGAGCATTCATATTAGTTAGCGTTTTTACGCTGATAAGCACTGAAGTTCTTCTCGCTCAGACACACTTTCGGTCATTCATAGATTTATTTGATCGTTTCAACCCTGAACTGGAAGCGCAAAGATCGAAAGGCGAAGCTCAAAAAGTGGGATATTTTGTAGGATTGAACCCTCCTGATCCGGAGATTGGAATAAATTACCTTCGTCCCCAGCCGAGAATCAGCGACAGGAGGCTGGACTTTTCTATTTCGCAAGAATTTGAGTTTCCTACGATCTACATATCAAAACAAAGACTTGCCAATGCGCAATCCCTACAGGTAGATCAGACCCTTGCAGTGCAGCGGGCAGAGCTGATGCAGGAAGCCTTGGAACTTTACATTCAGTGGAACTACCACGTATATTATGGGGAGTTTCTCGAGGAACAACTCCGTCTGGCTGAAGGTTTGCAATCGGCTTCCGAAAGAAGATTCAACTTGGGTGAAACGAACATACTCGAACGGAACAAAGCGCGACTTCAGACCATCAGTATTAGAAAGGAATGGGAGTTGAACAAGATAGAAGGGGCGTATTTTAAAGATCGGACGATTGCTTTACTAGGAGGCGGAAATTCTGTGGAGCTTCCCATGATGGATAAAAACTTTTCCCCCTTGGAACACCTTCAGCCTGTACCTTCGGAACGGGGCAATGTTTTATTGACCGCCTTAGACCAGGAGCGTATCATCAGTGGACATGAGCGCAGCCTTGCCGCATCCGCTCACCTGCCTACGATGTCCGTGGGATTTATGAGGGAACAGGACATAGAAGTTGACTTCCGCGGATTGACTTTCGGAGTGAGTATTCCCATTTGGCAACCGAAAAACAGGCTTAAGCATGCCAAACTGAAAGAAATCGCCGTACAAAAGGAGTTCGAGGCGACGTCACAACAAATTGTCAACGAGGAAAATGCATTATACAAAAAGCTCCGCGCACTAGCGGCCACCATCGATGAACTGAGAAAAATGGTCGAGAAATCTGTAAATTTAGATTTGGCCGCAAAATCCTATGAGCTGCAAAACATAAGCATTACTGATTACCTTCTGGAAATGAACATGTACCGAGAATTAACCGAACAGATGCTGCAGGCAGAACTCGAGTTTTTGAAGACACTGGCGGCATATGAAAAATGGCGACTATAAATCCTAATACGGGGGATCAAACTTTTCCAGTTGTTTGATCAAGGTTGCAAAATCCTTAGGATAAGGAGCCTCAAAAAAATAATCCTGCCCCTCTAGCTGGAAGGAAACCTGAAAAGCATGAAGCGCAAATCGTTTGATCAGGGGCTGCTCATCTTTCCCTTTACTTAGGCTGAAACCACGTTTTTTGATATCCGATAAGTAGATCGGCTCGCCTTTGTAGAGCAAATCTCCGACAATTGCAGCCCGCTGACTGGCCAAGTGAATGCGAATTTGGTGCATTCTCCCGGTAACGGGGCGGCATTCTATCAGGGAATAATGGCCGAAATATTTAAGTGTCGTGAAAATGGTTTCTGCGTCTTTGCCCTTGGCGCGGTCTATCACGACGTTTTTATTACCTCTATTTAAAATGGGCAGTTGGACCGAAACGTCTCTAAACTCACGGACTCCTCCAATTACCGCGTGATAGACCTTATCGACTTTTCTTTGTTCAAAAGCCATAGAGACGTTTCTGTATGTTTCTGGATTTTTAGCGATCAGCAGAATGCCAGAAGTATCCTTATCAAGGCGATGACAAACCTGAGCGCTGGCAATATACTTTCGCGCCATACCTAAAATACTTGCCTGTCCGCCCTCTCGTTCGTCAAGGGTAGAGATAAAAGGGGGCTTATTGATAACCAACAAATTGGCGTCTTCAAACAGTATTAGGTCCGGAAACTTATATTTTCTAAACGTCGCTTTATCCACATGATCCATTTTACAAAATTACGAAATTGAAAATTAATATTAATTTTTTAATTTATGGCACTGAATTCGCTATTCAGTTAAAAACAATCCTACATAGTATGAACAATAATAATTGCGTTTTTATAGCGATTCTCCTTGCGACATGTTTTGCCGCTTGTAATGGAGCCCAAAACGCTGTGCAACAAGATGAGGCTCAACAAGCGCTGCATGTTGGCGACAACAGTCAAACTTCCGTAGATTGGGCCGGGGTGTACCAGGGGGTGTTGCCCTGCGCGGATTGCCCGGGAATCAGTACTGTCGTCTATCTTAACGAAGACGGGACGTACAATTTACAAACACAGTACCTGGAGAGAAGCGATAGTGTCCATCATGAAAGCGGTACATTTGAGTGGAATCAGGCCGGAGGAAAAATAACGTTGCTGGCGAGTGGAAACCGTAGATTTCTTGTGGGCGAAAATCAGATCATTCACTTGGATATGGAAGGAAATCGTATCGAAGGCGACTTAGCTCCCCATTATGTATTGAAAAAAGCCGACGTTTCTCCCCTTGATATTTATTGGAAATTGGTGGAAATTGAAGGCTCCGCAGTCGAAGAGAGCCAAACCCGGCGGGAGCCTTATATGCGTCTCCTCGAAGAGGAAAATCGAGTGGAAGGTACAGGTGGGTGTAATGGTTTCGGGGGAACTTTCGAATTCAAAGAGCCCGGATCGCTCTCTTTTAATGGAATCTTCAGTACCAAAATGGCCTGTCCGGAAATGGAAATCGAATATCGCCTGCTGGCTGGTCTGGAGACAGTCGTGAGATATACGCAAAACGAGAACATCTTGACCCTTTACACGGATGAGGAAGACCAGTTTGCGGTTTTCGAGGCTGTTTACGGAAAATGATATTTTAGTCCTGATTCCAGGCCGAAAAATGCTTTTCATTCTTAGTGGCATTTGCTGCATTCCAGGGGATCACCGTGTGCAAAGGCTCGCTTCGAATAGGACAATTTGCCATGGTGCAGTATTTGCAACAAAGGGGAACACAGGGATCCACATGTATGAATAACTCTGTCTCCGACTGTTGAGATGCGTTGACCAACTGATCAATCGTATTGAGCTGTTCGTGAACTTGTTGTAGTGAGTAATAATTGGGCATGGTAATATGACAATCCAGATGGAGAGCGTTCCCGTATTTCTGAACCCTGAGATTGTGTACATCAATCCAGTCTTCTTCCCGGTTTTCCTGTAAAATATCGACGATTTTCTCTACGAGGGAAATATCGGATTCATCCATAAGTCCGGCTATGGATTTCCTGAGTAGACCGTAGCCGCTGATCACAATATAGATACCCATTGCCAAGGATATCACAATATCTAACCACCACCATCCGGTGAATAGCATTGCTGCCAAACCTCCCAACAAAACTAAAGAAGTAAATGCATCCGTTTGCAAATGTTTGCCATCACCGTAAATGGTCAGCGAGTTTAAACGTTTACTCTCTATCATCATATAGGTGCCGTAGACAAAATTTATTATTCCGGCGATAGCGATGATGCCCATTCCCTCAACTAGATTTACGACAATTTCCGGGTAGAAGATGTTATAGATCCCTTTACCAAGGATCAGAATGCCCGCTATAAAAATCATTCCTCCCTCCAGAAAAACGGAGAAAAACTCTACTTTTCCGTGACCATACGGATGATTCTGATCTTTTGGTTTGGAGGCAAGATGTATACTGTAAAAGGCAAATCCAGATGCGACGACATTTACAATGCTTTCAATAGCATCAGTGAGAATAGCATTGGAATTGGTCAGCAGATAGGCCACAAACTTGGCAAGCATCAAAACAATCCCGATGACCAAAGAAAACTGTATGATGCGCTTTTGCTCTTTCATTTTCCGGAAATATAGCTCAATTTAAAATATTTCTCCGAATTAATACCTAGTATAAGTAAAATTTTTAGATTTGCATAAATGAAAGCGAAACCAATTTTATCTGACAGAATTAATAATCTATCTGAATCAGCAACTTTAAGGATGACCAAGCTAGGTCGTGAATTGACAGCACAGGGTATCAATGTAATCAGCCTGAGTGTCGGTGAACCGGATTTCAACACTCCTGACTATGTTAAGGAGGCGGCTAAAACCGCATTGGATGAGAACTATACGAGGTACTCTCCAGTTTCCGGGTATCCCGAGCTACGCCAAGCGATTGTAGACAAGTTGAAAAGAGAGAACGGCCTGGATTATGACATATCACAGATTGTGGTGTCAACAGGTGCGAAACAATCATTGGCAAATGCCCTCCTCACCTTGGTAAATCCTGGTGACGAAGTGATCATTCCTACCCCCTATTGGGTTTCTTACTCGGAGATGGTTACGTTGGCTGAAGGCAAGACAGTGTTTATCCATACTACCTTGGAAAGCGATTTTAAGATCACTCCCGAAGAACTGGAGGCAGCAATTACCCCCAAAACCAAGGTGTTCATGTTCTCGAGCCCTTGTAACCCTACAGGAAGCGTTTACAATTACGAGGAACTGAAAGCTTTGGCTGCGGTATTCGCAAAATACCCCGATATCCATATTATCTCAGACGAGATTTACGAGCATATCAATTTTTTAGATGCGCATCAATCAATAGCGCAGTTTGAGGCTATAAAAGATAGGGTTATCCTAATCAATGGTTTTTCCAAAGCCTTTGCCATGACTGGCTGGAGACTCGGTTACCTCGCTGCAAGCAAAGAAATTGCCGCTGCAAACGATAAGATGCAGGGGCAGATGACCTCAGGAACCAATTCAATTGCCCAAAGAGCAGGAATCGCGGCCTACAGCCACGGTTTGGATAGCGTCTTGAAGATGAAAGAGGCTTTTGAAAGGCGTCGGGAACTCGTTTACAAACTCCTTAGCGACATTCCGGGAGTAAAAACCAATCTCCCGCACGGTGCATTTTACTTTTTTCCAGATATCAGTTCGTTTTTCGGAAAGATTGCACCTTCAGGGGAAAAAATCAAGGATTCAGCAGACCTTTCCCTGTACCTATTAAATGAAGCACACGTTGCGACGGTCGATGGGGGATCTTTTGGCAACAACAATTACCTAAGAATATCTTATGCAGCCGCTGACGACCAGCTGATTGAAGCATTAAGAAGAATTAAATCAGCGTTAGCGCTACTGAAAGACTCTTAAAACCTAAATACATGTTGGAAAAGAAAAACGAAGCCAGAGACTCGCCGCAGCATGAGCTGAAACGAGGTTTGCTAAACCGTCACATTCAGCTTATTGCACTCGGGGGCGCTATAGGGACAGGTCTATTCTTAGGAATTGGTCCCGCGGCGGTATTAGCAGGACCCGCAGTACTTGTAGGATACGCAGTCGCGGGCTTTATCGCGTTTCTTATTATGCGCCAACTGGGAGAAATGGTCGTCGACGAGCCTGTCTCCGGAAGTTTCAGTTTTTTTGCTTTCAAATACTGGGGTAATTTTCCAGGTTTTGCCTCCGGATGGAATTACTGGATTCTTTACGTTCTGGTGAGTATGGCGGAGTTAACCGCGGTAGGCGTTTATATTCATTTCTGGTGGCCTGAAATCCCCCTCTGGGCTTCAAGCTTGTTTTTCTTTATCACAATTAATGCGATAAATCTAGGGTCAGTCAAGTTCTTTGGCGAGGCGGAATTTTGGTTTTCAATTATTAAAGTCGCCGCAATCATTGCAATGATTCTTTTCGGCACCTACCTGCTCGTAAGTGGAACCGGCGGCGAACGCGCCAGCATCACAAACCTCTGGAATGATGGTGGATTATTTCCTAAGGGATTAATTTCAGCTGACGGCGAAGGTGGCTACATGGGCCTTTTCGCGGCTATGGCCTTGATTATGTTTGCTTTCGGCGGCCTGGAACTCATAGGGATCACTGCCGCAGAAGCAGAAAACCCTGAAAGGAACATTCCAAAAGCGACCAATCAAGTCATCTACAGGATATTGATTTTTTACATTGGCGCTTTAGTGATTTTATTTTCCCTTTCGCCGTGGAGAGAAATCACCGAAGGAAGCAGTCCATTTGTCATGGTATTCGATACGTTGAAAGGCTTTGAGTTCACATTATTTGGCAAAACCTTTTATTTCACCAGCATCATCGCGAACGCACTGAACATTATAGTTCTTACGGCCGCGCTGTCTGTCTATAATAGCTGCGTTTACAGCAATAGCCGCATGCTTTACGGTCTTGCCCAGCAGGGCAACGCACCCAAATTTTTATCCAAACTGAGCAAACAACGTGTCCCTGTAAATGCAACGCTCATTTCCGCAATGTTCGTGGGTATCTGTATCATCGTCAATAAGTTGATTCCTGATCAGGCGCTTGGAATCCTAATGTCTTTGGTGGTCTCTGCTTTGATCATCAATTGGATCATGATAAGCATCACACACTTATTTTTTAGAAAAGCAAAGGATGCTGCAGGACTCAGAACGCGATTCAGATCTTTCGGTGTACCCTTGACGAATTACCTCTGCCTTATATTTCTGGTCGGGGTGTTGGTCGTCATGTGGATCACCGGGATGTGGGTGCCTGTGGCTCTAATTCCTGTGTGGATCTGTATTCTCTTTATAAGCTATCGCTTGGTCAAAAGGAGGAGTCGCCGTTTGGAGTGATTTCCGGATAGCCTTCCGCGTTCATCAACGCCGCTTGTTGTGTCTTGGTCAATCCTGCGGCAACGCTTCTATACGAGTGACCTATCCAGGCTAAAATCAAGGGGCTAGGAATGCTATAATCAATTGCAACACTGTTCCAGTGTTTTTTATTCATATGGTATCCGGGGGTTACTCCTGGGTACTTTTCTCTCAAGCTGACAGCCAACTCCGGATCACATTTCAGATTTATGTAATCCATTTCACTGATGTCCACCAGGCAGAATATTTTTTTGCAAACGTAAAAAACAAGCGTGTTTTCATCAAAGGGGAATCCCTCCTCCGTCCCCGGAAAAGACAAGCAATGATTTCGGAGCACTTCAATGTCCATGGTGAGAAAAAGGCAGCAAAAAAATGAAGTGGGAAATACTGGGCTCGAACCAGTGACCCCTACCTTGTCGAGGTAGTGCTCTAAACCAACTGAGCTAATTTCCCGGTTTTGGACTAAACATGCTCCAGCCGACGTCCGAAGTAGTTTGTGGTACCAGCTGGATTCGAACCAGCGACACAAGGATTTTCAGTCCTTTGCTCTACCAACTGAGCTATGGTACCCTTTTGTTGTTGTTTGGGAATGCAAATGTAGCCTCTTTTTTGATAAATTAAAATTTTTTTTGAAAAAAAGTAAGCATTGGCAATTAAATGAGTCGCAATCTGGTCAATATGAAAGCATTAAATTTTCCTCAACCATCATCTCACCATTGTCGGAAATTTCCTGAAAAGTCACTATCCGGCTTTCATTAACCAGTGTCGGATCATAAGGAGTCTGTACTTTTACATAATTTCTACTAAAACCATGCATCAGGCCGTTTTTCTGGTCGGCCTCAAATAACACAGACTCGGTTCGCCCAATTTGGGATTCGTAAAAAGATCTGCGCTTTTTTTCGGATAAAATATGGAGCATCTTGCTCCGTTCACTGCGTTGATTGCCGGGAATCGCGCCCTCCATCTGTGCAGCAATCGTGTTTTCACGCTCAGAATAGGTGAAAACGTGGAGATAAGAAATCGGCATTTCATTAAGGAAATGATAAGTTTCCAGGAAATCCTCTTGACTTTCTCCGGGGAAGCCAACGATGACGTCAACCCCTATACAACAATCGGGCATTAGTGACTTTATTTTTGCGACACGCTGTGCGTAGAGCTCCCGCTTGTATCTGCGTCTCATCAGGCCGAGGATTCGATTGGAACCGGACTGAAGAGGAATATGAAAATGTGGTACGAATTTCTTGGACTGGGCTACGAACTCGATGATGGCATCATCCAGCAGATTTGGCTCTATGGATGAAATCCTAAATCTTTCTATGCTTTCTACTTCGTCGAGTGCGGTGATCAAATCCAGCAGACGCGTTTCTCTCCTGCCCTCTCTGATGCCGAAATCTCCAATGTTGACTCCTGTCAGAACAATTTCCTTTACGCCAGACGCTCCGATCTCCCGCGCCTGTTCGACGATATCCGCTATGTTTCCGCTCCTGCTGCTGCCGCGAGCCAGAGGGATGGTACAAAACGTACAAGAATAATCACATCCGTCCTGGACCTTCAGAAAGGTACGCGTCCTGTCCCCTACGGAAAAAGCAGGCACAAAAAATTCCGTTTCTTCAATAGGTTGGTTCCTGATGATGGCCTTTGGTCTTTTTGTGAGATCCTGTATGTGTTCGATAATGTTGAATTTTTCTGCAGCACCAAGCACGACATCCACTCCAGGAATTTCTGATATCTCTTTGGGTTTAAGCTGGGCATAACACCCGACAATAGCGATATGCGCCTGAGGAGCATTCTTCAAAGCATCACGAACGATTTTCTTACATTTCTTATCGGCATGATCGGTGACAGAGCACGTATTGATCACATAAACATCGGCCGATTCCTCAAAGGCGACTGTTTCAAATCCAGCCTGCTGAAACTGCCTGCCTATGGCTGAAGTTTCCGAATAATTCAGCTTACATCCAAGCGTGTAAAATGCGACTTTCTTCTTCATTATTTGGGACAAATTTACATAAAATCGAGGTATTAAAGTCGAATCTCGTTTTATATTTCTATATTTACTTTTTGAAAACGGAGATTCGATGCGACAATATCTGGAATTAATGCAGCATGTGTACACACACGGCGTTGAAAAACACGACCGTACGGGTACTGGCACCAAGAGTGTATTCGGTTATCAGATGCGTTTTGACTTGGGGAAAGGCTTTCCTCTGGTTACGACCAAAAAGTTGCATCTGAGATCAATCATCCATGAGCTGATTTGGTTTCTGAGGGGCGATACAAATATCGCGTATCTCAAAGAAAACGGCGTCAGTATCTGGGATGAGTGGGCAGATAAAAACGGTAATCTGGGACCGGTATACGGAGCGCAATGGAGATCATGGCCAAGCCCAGATGGCCGGCATATAGATCAGATCTCCCAGGTGATTGACCTTTTGAAAAGCAATCCGGATTCGCGAAGAATCATTGTTTCGGCCTGGAACGTCGGTGAAATCGAAAATATGGCACTTCCCCCCTGCCACGCCTTCTTTCAATTTTACGTGGCACCGGCTCAGCCAGAAAAAGGGATGATGAGACCCCGTCTTTCTTGCCAGCTATACCAGCGGAGCGCAGATATATTTCTGGGTGTCCCTTTTAACATTGCTTCTTACGCACTCCTGACGATGATGGTCGCTCAAGTCTGCGACTTGGACGTGGGGGATTTTGTACATACGCTCGGCGATGCGCATTTATACAGCAACCATTTGGAGCAAGCGCAAATCCAGCTTCAAAGAAATCCATCTCAGTTGCCGACCATGCGGCTCAATCCGGAGATCAAGAATATTTTTGATTTTACCATTGACGATTTTTCTTTGGAAAATTACGACCCACAACCGCATATAAAAGCACCTGTAGCCGTTTAATTGTGCACCATATGGTCCAAAAACCGAGAGCGAAGATATCACTGGTGGTAGCGGTCGACAACCAAAATGGTATCGGTAGAGATAACCAATTGCTTTGGCATCTACCCAATGATCTGGCGCATTTTAAAAGAATTACCTCCGGCCATACCGTCATTATGGGGAGAAAAACCTTTGAATCCATAGGAAAACCTCTTCCAAACCGTAAAAACATTATACTAAGTCGTCATGCACCAACTGCGCAAAGCGCTATCGAGTCGGAGAAACTCATATATTGTGCGTCGCTCGATCAAGCGCTGAGTCTGGTGCAGGAGGAAGATGAAGTATTTATCATTGGTGGTGGAAATATCTACGCGCAATCCCTCCCCATGGCCGATTACATTTATCTCACCCGTGTGGATGTCACTCTGGATGCGGACACTCACTTTCCCGAATTGCCACCCGAGCAGTGGAACCTCGTTTCTCGCGAGGATCATGTAGCTGACGACAGACATTCCTATGCTTACAGCTTTATAGAGTTGGAAAGAATCTATATTTAAGTAACAAACACGCAACATCTCTCCAATTCCCATGCAGATCATTATCTTTGGTCGTCATTAACCATTGCTTATTCTAAACATTATGATAAACTCTTACTTCCAAAAAACAACACGTCTACTCTTATGCCTCGTGTTTTTGCTCGGCGCAGGTACCGTGGAAAAAGCGCAAGCGCAGATTCCCACACCCAAAGATCATTTTGGCTTCAATATCGGGGACAATTACCATCTAGCCAACTTTACTCAAACTGAAGCCTATTTCAAGAAATTGGATGCGGCATCTGATCGACTGAAGCTGGTCGATATCGGTGAGACTGAAGAAGGCCGGCGGCAATACATGTTCGTGGTTTCCTCCCCTGAAAACATGAAACGCTTGGATCATTATAGAAATATTTCTACAACAATGGCGAGGGCTGAAATTTCCGAAACAGAAGCGCGCAAGCTCGCCAAAGAAG
>CAYNZH010000016.1:4217-51734 GCA_964401685.1 uncultured Sphingobacteriaceae bacterium | reverse complement strand
ACAATGGCGAGGGCTGAAATTTCCGAAACAGAAGCGCGCAAGCTCGCCAAAGAAGGAAAATCAGTGGTGTGGATTGACGGTGGATTGCATTCGACAGAAACCGTTGCCATGCACCAACTCATACAAATGGCTTACGAACTAGCAACGCGTAATGATGAGGAGACGCTCAATATACTCGATAACACCATTATATTGCTTGTTCATGCAAATCCTGATGGCCAGGAGTTGATCGGAAACTGGTATATGCGCAACTCAAATCCCGAGCAAAGATCACTTTCCAATTTGCCGGTAATGTATCAGAAATATATAGGCCATGACAATAACCGTGATTTTTTCATGCTCAATATGAAAGAGTCTCAGAATATTGCGAAGCAGCTTTTTGTTGAGTGGGTTCCTCAAATAATGTATAACCATCACCAGACAGCACCCGCTGGTACAGTCGTCGCAGGCGCTCCCTACAGAGATCCATACAACTATGTCTTCGATCCAATTTTGATGACAAGCCTTGATGCGCTTGGTGCTGCCATGCACACCAGATTGAATTCAGAAGGAAAACCGGGATATACACAGCGTGGTGGATCGGTGTTTTCGACCTGGTACAATGGCGGACTGAGGACGACCACTTATTTCCATAATATCGCGGGATTGCTCACTGAAATTATCGGAGGGCCAAATCCTTTTGAGATTCCTTTGGTGCCCTACCGCCTACTCCCGAATGGCGACGGTCCAAATCCAGTCATCCCTCAACGCTGGTATTTCCAACAGTCAATTGATTACTCTGTTTCGTTGAACTATTCTGTCCTGAATTATGCTGCAAGGCACAGTGATGAAATGCTTTACAACATTTACAGAATGGGAAGAAACTCTATAGAGCGAGGTTCCAAAGATACTTGGTCATTCTCGCCCACCAAAATCGAAGCGATCAACGAGTCTTATAGAAATGCTCAAGAAGGCGATCAGCAAGGAGGCGGCCGTCGTGGCATCGCACGGGAGCATTTGGAATCGGTTATCGAGAACCCTGAATTCAGAGATCCGAGGGGATACATTATTCCCGCGGACCAAGCGGATTTCCCTACTGCAGTGAGATTCTTAAATGCATTAATAGGAACTGGCATCGTGGTTCAACAGGCTACCGCTGATTTTTCCGTGGAAGGCGTGTCTTATCCGGCAGGCAGTTATGTGGTAAAACTAGATCAGGCATTCCGACCACATATTCTAGATATGTTTGAACCACAGGATCACCCCAATGATTTTCAGTACGAAGGTGGCCCTCCAGTCGCACCCTATGATGCAGCGGGCTGGACTCCAGCTTACTTGATGAACGTAGCGTTTACACGGTTGCAAGACGATTTTTCTGGTCCATTTGAAAAGTTACCGGTTGGCGAATTACTTCCAGTACCTTACTCACCGGTTCCAAGTAGTGGTCACTACAGATTGAGTGCGAAATCAAATGTTAGTTTCAAGGCAGTCAACAATTTGCTCGACGCAGGCGTTGAAGTACACCGAGATCTAAGCAATGGAGATTTCTATGTGGGTTCTGGCCGCAAGGTACGCGAACTGCTTGAGCAGCAAGCAAGAGAGACCGGGGTGAAGGTTGAAAGCGTGAGCCGCCGGCCTACCAATACAAAACGGGTTAGTCCGTCGAGGATCGCACTTTGGGATACATATGGCGGATCGATGCCGTCCGGATGGGTCCGCTGGATTGGCGAGCAATTTGACTATGATTTCGATTTGATTTTTGCGCAGGAAATTGACAACGGCAATCTTCGCACAAAATATGACGTGATCGTTTTTGTCGGCGGTGCAATTCCGGGTGTTAGCTCTGGAGCTTTCAATCGTTTCGGAGGAAGTGCCAGTTCGGAAATACCTGCACATATTCCTGACGAATACAAAGATCGTTGGGGACGCATAACGGCAGAAAACTCGATTCCAGCGCTGAAGCAATTCCTGGAAGACGGCGGAAAAATCGTGACCATTGGAAGCAGCGCCAACCTCGCGTTCCACTTGGATTTACCAGTAAAAAATGCGCTGGTCGAAATGGTCAACGGTGTTGAAACCCCGCTTAGCAGTGACAAATACTTCACTCCGGGTAGCGTGCTACTAGCGAAAACAGACGTCAATCAGCCAGCAAACTGGGGCTTAGGCGATTATACAAACATTTACTTCAATAGAAGTCCGGTGTTTAAGTTGACTACAGATGCCATTGCTTCCGGAACGGTGACACCACTGTTGTGGTTTGACACAGAAACTCCGCTAAGAAGCGGTTGGTCCTGGGGACAATCTTACCTTAAAGACGGAATCGCCGCATTCGAAGCAGAAGTGGGCAAGGGCAAGCTTTATGTTTTCGGACCGGAAATTACCTTCCGTGCTCAAGCTCACGACACGTTCAAGTTGTTATTCAACCAATTATATAAAGACTAATACATTGCAAGAGATAAAATGAGTGGAGGCAGCCCAAGCGGGCTGCCTTTTTTTTATTACTATTCCTGACGAAAATGCTTAACCCAAAAGTCCAGCACATCCGGATGATTCATAAACAGGCTCCAGAGCAACCCTGAGCGCCCATTTTCAATCATGATTGCCACGGCGCCCTGATTTAAAGCACTAAATTCGGAAGCAACGGTGTTTTCATTGAAATTGATCCAGGACCTGAATCCAAGTTCCGTAAAAATGTATTGCCCGTAGTCACCATAATAGCTCCTTAAGGATTTGAGCGCATCCACCGGACGAAACGCATAACTCGCAGCTGAAATCGCAGGAACCAGTACCGGAAGTTGGCTTTCGTCGCTACCTCCCTGCTCCGTACCCCAGATTTCCAAAGAATAATTTCCAGCATTCATTTCATTATCCCGACGCTTATAGGCTTCGGTAAGATTGGCGATACTCTTGCCATAATCGGCAAAACTATCCTGGCTACCAATGGGGTCGAAGGCAAAAAACAAGGCATAAGTGTAGAGTAAATTCTTCTCAATGGATCCTAGAGGAATCTCAACGCCGTACAGCAACGTATCCACGGTAAAGGGCATCTCTACATAATGCCCGCGTGCTTGAAAAGTATCCTGGACTACGATTTCATCCTCCTGAACCAACTGAAAAGCGGGATTATCGACCAATTCCAGATCAATAGGCGGTTCTTCAACCTGATCGGCAAGTGCGCGATTGACCCCCAGTCCGTAAGAATAAGCTTCAGGATTAATCGCATGTTCAGGAGCCGACAGCGCCAATACATAGCTTAAAAACCCGATGTTGAATCCTCCCATGGGCTTGGCATAGCGAAATCCTGCTTCCGGAGACCAACCTTCATAAAGGATACGGTCATTGTCGAGCGCAAATTTCTTCCAATCGACTCTCGTCCATATTTTGCCTATTTTTTCAAGCAAATTATCGATGTTGTCTTTGAATTCTTCCTTGGGTAAGTCGGATCTTTTAAGATATTCAGCCGAGATTAACAACGCCTGTAATAGAGTTGCAGTAGACTCCAAGTCGACCTTTTGGACAGAATCTAGCTCTGAATACACCCCTTTGCCGCTGCGTCCGTCGAGCAATCGGGGAAAGGCGCCGTAATAGTGTTCAGCGTCTTCCAGAAAATTAACCACTCTTTCCAGCCTTTTAAACCATACATTAAAGGACGTAAATTCTCGCTCCACTCCCACCAGATGCGCCATGAGACTGTATCCGGTTTCTTTGACCGAGACTGACGCTTCCACTTCCGAAAATGAAAGTTGATGCATGCCACTGTTGACTTCTGTCCTTTCAAGAAAAAAATTGATGTGCGCGGTTTGAATCAAATCCAGAAATTCTTCGTCGCTAAGGGTTGCCGTGCGCGCCTCCAGAGTTCGAGACATAGGCGACTCTTCGTAATCAAAATCCACCCAGCTGATCCTATAATAATAGGTTCGATTAGCGGCGGGAACCATATCTGCATAGCTGTTCGCAAATACGGGACTCATCCCCACGGGCACGAAATTCTCGTTATCCCGTGATCGGTAAATCTTTACATAGCGTATGCTAGGATTTAAAGGCAATTGCCACGTCAGCCTCACATGCTTCTCAAAGGGTTGCGCTTGGGACAACACAGCCGGATAAGCTAGTTCCACTTTTTCAGGAAAATCACCTATCACTTCGATTTGGTCCACCAGAATATGATTGGCCACATCTACAGTAGTCGGCCCGTTCTGGGAAAAAATAAGCCCATTCAATCGTGTGTCCTTGTCAAAAAGATGAAATCCGAAGTCGGATAGGGGGATTTTAACATGCATCCACTTGTCTGTATCTTCAGAAGGAAGATAAGCAGAAAGTTGGAGGGCATGCGAACACGTATCTCCAAAATCCAAGCTAATGAGAGGCAAAGAATTCGTTGCGGACAGCTCTTGGAGATTTACCCGCATTGACAAATACCTATCCTCTGGACCGGGAACATAAGCTGTCCCGTCTGGAAAAAAAAGGTATAGCTCCCACTTCCCTGCGTCTGAGGACGTATATTTCAAGGAAATCGAATTGCTGGGTGTAAAGTATTTGCTGTCGGACAACGGAATGCGTCCCTTGACATTTTCCACCCAACTAAATCCACTGTAGGAGACAAGACTATGTCCGTAACTGCCCGACATGACACTATTCTCGAATAGCACATTCGGATAAGTGTTTGCGATAATATTAGTCGTCAAGAGACCAAAGAACAATATCAGGTATATCTTTATCTTGAGCATATTCGTCGTAATTCCTATAAATATAGCCAAATTCTAAACAAAAACAAAGCCATGAATAAAAAAATAGCTACCTTAGCAGGCTGAACAATGTTATTTAATCGACGATGAAAGTTACATTTGATTTTGAGAAACCGATTGCAGATTTACAAAGCCAAATCGAAAAAGTGCAACAGGTGTCTGAAAAGACAAAGGTGGATATGAGTGCGACGATCACTGCGCTAGAGGAAAAATTGGAAACCACCAAGCAGGAACTCTATAACAACCTGACCGGCTGGCAGAAAGTTCAGTTGTCTAGGCATCAGGATCGTCCGCAGACCCTGGATTATATACAAATGATCTTCGAGGACTTCATCGAAATGCATGGCGATCGGACGGTCAAGGATGACAAGGCAATTATCGGCGGTTTTGCAAAGATCAATGGACAGTCTGTCATGGTCATCGGCCATCAGAAGGGTAAAAACACCAAGGAAAGGCAGTTCAGAAACTTTGGAATGGCCAATCCTGAAGGATATCGCAAGGCGTTAAGGCTAATGAAACTGGCTGAAAAGTTTGGCAAACCCGTCGTCACGCTGATCGATACCATGGGGGCATATCCGGGTATTGAAGCTGAAGAACGCGGTCAGGGTGAGGCGATCGCTCGCAATCTCAAAGAGATGTCGGTGTTGAAAGTCCCGGTTGTCTGTGTGATTATCGGCGAGGGAGCGTCCGGTGGTGCACTTGGGATCGGCGTCGGGGACAAGGTCTACATGATGGAACACACTTGGTACTCAGTAATTTCCCCTGAATCCTGTTCTTCGATTCTGTGGCGAAGCTGGGACTACAAAGAGAAAGCAGCGGAGGCCCTGAAACTCACCGCAGATGATATGTACAAAAACGGTTTGATCGACGGGATTATACCAGAACCGTTGGGGGGCGCTCACCACGATCCACTCATGGCAGCAAAGGCCTTGCAGGAAAGATTGGTGCAGGACCTTCAACAACTCACATTATTGCCCTCGGGGCAGTTAATTAATGAACGTATAGCTAAGTTCAGTCGAATGGGCGTTGTACAGGAATGATCACTTCCGTTACTTAGTTCGTTGGTTTAGCAGTTGGACGACAGCGCGCGGCACCAAGTGGGTGACGTCGCCATCATTGGTAATGATTTCCCGGGTGATCGTGGACGAAATATGGGAAAATTCCTTCACGCTGATCAAAAACACAGATTCAATGTCCGCGAACAGATCGCGATTGTTCTGCGCGATCGCTCTTTCAAATTCGAAATCGCCGGCGCTACGCATCCCTCTTAAAATGAATTTCGCCTGAGACTTCCGGCAGAAATCCACGGTTAGCCCATCAAATTTTTCCACAATGACCTTCTCCGCCTGATCTTCAAAAGCCACACGTATCATCTGAACCCGTTCATCTATAGAAAACATGCTTTTTTTAGACGAATTTACTCCGACTGCAACGATGATCTTGTCGAAAAGGCCCAATCCTCGAGTCACAATGTCGATGTGCGCCTTGGTAATAGGATCGAAAGACCCGGGGAAAACTGCAATATTCATGTCGAGAAAAATTATATAAGTCCTTATATTATTTTAAGTATGATGGTAAAATCCAAAAGAGGTTTGACCGTAACGTCTTGTTTCAACCGCTGTCACGCCAGAGGGAAACTGCAAATCTGAGGGAAATTCTATCACAAGCCATCCGTCTTTCGCAAGACTTCCCGATGATAGAATCTGCTCAGGCAACTTTGCTAGTGAAGGCATATCATAAGGTGGATCCGCAAAAATCAGGTCGAACTGCTCGCTATTCGTTTGCAAAAATGGGAGAACGCCCGATTTCCTTACTTCTAAATTATCCAGATTCAACTTGGCTTTCATCGCACCGATAAAACGGCAACAAGGACCATGCTGGTCTACGGCCAGGACTCTTGACGCTTGACGACTGGCAAGTTCAAGGGCGATACTTCCCGTACCGGAAAATAAGTCTAGCGCGCGGATGGATTCCAAATCAAACTTGTGTATCAAAATATTGAAAAGCGCCTCCTTTGCAAGATCTGTCGTGGGACGCACAGGCAAATTAGCCGGCGGGCGTATCACTGCTCCCCTATGTTTCCCTCCGATTATACGCATAGTCTAATCCTTGTGCATCAACAGGTAAAATAGTAGGAATTCATGCTGTCCTCCAGTGAGAGATCCAGGTACACGCGCATCCCCCGTAACTTCGGTCAGATCTACTAACTCAGGATCCCTGAAAAATGGTAGAACTGCCGTGAAATTTGGCTCCCCTTTTTGTACATTTCCGGAAAGCAAAACGCGGACCGAAGAGGAATCAAGTTTAAAGGTCTCACTTAGTTCTTGGAGCTGAAAACCAACATCTAAAGTAGAATTATACTTAAACTCGTTAAAATATTGAAATTCACCTATTTTAAACAAATAGACCATACAGTTGCCTCCCCCGAAATGAAGGCCTAAGCTGAGGTTTTCATCATCTTTCAAGTAAGCACCCATGCCTTGTATAAGAAGATTGGAAGCGGCTATTTGACGTGCTTTAGGAAACAAAGTCTGCCACTGCTCCAGGTTTGATAAGTCATTTCTATACAGGGAAATCAGATCTAAACTTTTGATTTCTTCGCTGATGGCGACAGAAACACCATCGTCCGTCAGCCAGTTTCCGTAAACCGATGCCTGTGAAGGCTCGAAGACCTCTTTTGGATACCAGAGCACGTCTACCTGGGGTACTAGAATCGATGTCGCTTTAAAGGTCCTTTGTGGTGCCGCTGACGCCAAATTCTCCCACTCGCTCAGAAAATCTGTGTGTTTTGCCAAATACATGAGCTCCTTGTGATCGGCGTCATAAATCACGACCTTTGGCGCTATCCTGGTCGAAGCGTCAATGATTAAGTCATACTTTTCGCTATTATCCCAAGTAAAATCTTCTGCCCTGTAAATCATATTTTGCGGTGTCAAATAAAAACAAATTTAGCTTTTACAATTGACTTGACAAATGTTTTGGATAACTTTGGACATGGATTTCGCAAATTCTTTCCTCAAAAAATTTCCCTGGGAAGCAACCGTCCAACAAGCAGAGGCATTACGAAGAATCGGCCAATTCCTAAAGGCAAAAGAAACTTCTGATCTACCCTGCTTTATTCTGACGGGATATGCAGGCACGGGGAAAACCACGCTGATTAGCACTATAGTACGAGCGTTACCTGCCTTTAAAATACGTTCGGTTTTGCTCGCGCCAACTGGACGGGCCGCAAAGGTGATGACACAGTATTCAGGAAAACGCGCGTCAACCATTCACAAAATGATCTTCCGGAAGAAAAGTGCGCTTTCCCTTGATCAGGTATTCGAGCTTAATGATAATAACTATGAAAATACGCTTTTTATCGTTGATGAGGCGTCCATGATTACTAATGAAAGGCAATCTTTTAATAGAAGAAGTCTCTTGGACGATTTGATTCGCTATGTACAACAGGGCAAGCAATGTATGCTGCTCTTTGTCGGTGATACCGCCCAGCTACCGCCGGTAGGCTACCTGGAAAGCCCTGCGCTTGACGCAAATTTGCTGGCACAAAATTTTGGAATGCGTGTTCATTCCTATGAGTTGACAGAAGTCGTCCGCCAGGCCGAGGACTCGGGCATCCTTTTCAATGCCACGCGAATACGCGAGCAGATAAAACAGGGAGATTCAGGGCATACCCATGTCCCTAAATTGTTCGTTAAAAATTATTCAGACATCTTTAAGATGCACGGCGAGAGACTGATAGAAGGATTGAATTATGCCTACGATAAATATGGAATAGAAAACACCTTAGTTGTATGCAGATCCAACAAAAATGCAAATCTTTACAATAAGCACATCCGCCATGACATACTATTCCGTGAAGAGGAATTGAGCGGTGGTGACTATATCATGGTGGTCAAAAACAACTATTTTTGGCTAAATCAGGGAGACGAAAAGGGCAAGTCGTTTATCGCCAACGGCGAAATGGCCGAGGTCCAGCGCGTGAGAAATGTTCACGAACAATATGGCTTCAGATTTGCAGACGTGGCACTGAGGTTTTTGGACGATGACGAGCAAGACGCGGTAGAATGCAGAGTGCTTCTAGACACGCTTAATAGCGACTATGCAAGCCTTCCTCCGGATGCACAGGAAAAATTGTTCAAAGCAGTTTTATCGGACTATGGAGACGTGAAATCCAAACGTGCGCAGATGGAGTTCCTGAAAAATGACCCCTACTACAATGCACTGCAAATCAAGTTTTCTATGGCTATCACCTGTCACAAAGCTCAAGGTGGCCAATGGAAGATCGTCTTTGTTGACCAAGGCTATCTCAATCAGGAAAATGTGGATCAAGACTTTCTGAGGTGGCTTTATACCGCGTGTACGAGGGCGACCGACGAACTGTACCTCGTCAATTTCAATCCCATTTTTTTCGAAAATTAACGAGATACATGTAACTTTTGGAGGAATCCGCCGTCAAATACTAAACCGTATACATTACATGTTACAGATAAATCAGATTGTAAAACAATATGCGCAGCATAGGGCGCTTGATGAGGTCACTATGCACATAAAGAAGGGCGAAATTTTTGGTTTGCTCGGGCCGAATGGCGCAGGGAAAACGTCGCTCATCCGGATCATCAATCAGATTACCGCTCCCGACTCAGGTGAAATCCTCTTTGACGGCGAAAAGTTATCGCCACACCATATCCCGAGAATAGGTTACCTTCCCGAGGAGAGAGGTCTTTATAAAAAGATGGCTATCGGCGAGCAGATGTTGTATCTCGCCCAGTTAAAGGGGTTATCGAAAGCAGAGGCCGTCAAGAGGATCAAGCATTGGTTTGAAAAGATGGACATGCTGAGCTGGTGGGACAAAAAGGTTGAGGAACTCAGCAAAGGAATGCAACAAAAAGTCCAATTCGTGGCCACAGTGGTCCACGAACCGGATTTGATCATCCTGGACGAACCGTTCTCCGGTTTCGACCCGGTCAATGTGAATGTTATCAAAAACGAAATCCTCGGCTTAAACAAACGGGGCGCTACAATAATTTTTTCGACACATCGGATGGAATCAGTCGAGGAACTCTGCCACAGCATCGCCCTGATTCATAAATCTAAAAAAATACTGGAAGGCGACGTACACGAAATCAAAAACAGATTTAAGAATTCTACGTACAAGGTAGCTTATACATCAAAAACCTCGTCGACCCTCAGCTCAGTCAGTGGTCTTTTTGATATCCTGGAACAAAATCAGGGGAGATTCCATCAAGAAGCAATCATTCGCCTTGCCCAAGGGCAAACCGGAAATACCCTATTATCTCACTTATTGCCCGCTGCAGAAATTCATGAATTCAAAGAGATCATTCCTTCGGTACATGATATATTCGTAGACCAAGTCACTCAATACAGCATATAACAATGAACAAAATAGCCTTAATTATACAAAGGGAATATCTGAGTCGGGTAAAAAAGAAATCCTTTCTCTTGGTGACGATCCTGGTCCCGGTTTTCATTATTGGTTTGTACGCCTTGATGATATTTCTGACAACACAAAGTTTCAGGAACGCGAACGCAACCGTACATGTGGTGGACAGAAGCGGGTTATTCGCGCCTCATTTAGAAACGAATAGTAAGATTAGCTATCATACTACTTCTGGTACAATAGACCAGGAAAGCGAGCGGATTACGAAACTGGGAGATAAAAATTACCTTTTGGTGATTCCTGAAACGATTGGTGATCAACTGCAGGTCGAATTGATCTCTTCCCAAAAGGCAGGGCTGGCGGTTCAAAACGAAATCGAAGACGAACTTGAGGCGATCCTGAAAAATCATCTCTTGCTGGAGTCTGGGATCGACGTGAAGACGCTGGAAAGCATCAACCCAAGCGTTCGTATCGCAGCAAAGGAGATCACCGAAAGTGGACAGGTCAAGGAATCCAGCGCCGGCGCAGCTATGGTCATCTCTATGATTCTTGCAATCCTGGTTTATATTTCCTTGTTTATATATGGCTCTCAGGTCATGCGCGGCATTATTGAAGAGAAAAACAATCGCATCGTTGAGGTGATCATTTCCTCGGTCAAGCCGTTTCAACTGATGATGGGCAAAATTATAGGAATTGGCTTGGTTGGGCTGACTCAATTTACGCTATGGATTGTGATTTCCTCCTCGTTAATGGCGATCGCGTCACAGGTTTTTCTTGACCAACCAAACGTCACACAGGAGATTGCTCAGCAAAGTGGAGCAATGGCTGCTGGTGTGGAAGATGATATCAGCAAAGAGGTGATCGCTGCACTGAACTCGCTGGATTTCACAACGATAATCCTGAGTTTTATCATCTACTTTCTGGGTGGCTATATGTTGTACAGTGCGCTTTTCGCGGCAGTTGGCTCTGCAGTCGATAATGAAACAGAGACGCAGCAATTTATGTTACCGATCACGATGCCCCTACTTTTCGCCTATGTGCTTTCCTTCGGTGTGCTCGTAAATGATCCCAACGGTCCGCTTGCGGTATGGTTGAGCATGATTCCGCTCACATCGCCTGTGGCCATGATGGTTCGCATTCCTTTTGGAGTTCCTCTATGGGAAATACTTGTTTCGATGGGCTTATTGGTTGGTGGTTTCGTGTTTACCACCTGGGTTGCTGCACGGATCTACCGTGTAGGAATACTCATGTATGGCAAGAAAGCCAGCTACAAAGAGCTGGCCAAATGGTTTAGATATAAAGGCTAAGTCTCAAAGCCTCAAGTGCTCGCCTATCCATTTCAAAGGTGAGCATCTCATCTTGGAGCTCATTCAAGGGTACCCAGCGAAAGGTTTGCTCTTGAATGGCTTCGTCTTTGCTAATTTTGCGATCGGGCACCCGGATGTCCCAGTCTGCGAGGTTCATGGCATGAACCAAAAAGTACACCGCAATGACCTGGCTTTCATCAAAAGCGGAAGGAATAAATTCTTCAGTCGTGTAGAGATGGCGCACAATCTCTACCTCAAGCATGCATTCCTCAACAAATTCTCGTTTCAATCCGTCCCTCAAGCCTTCGCCCAGTTCTATGCCTCCGCCCGGAAACTTGGTGAAGCTCATTCCGTAGCCTTTTTCGTCGCTCAATAACAATTCATTTCGCTCATTTAACAACAATCCGTAAGCTCTGATATTAAAGTAGGACATTATTGCAGGATTATTTCTGCCATCATACATCTGGCGCTGCCCCCGCCGTATTTTTCAATGCTATCCAGGGGGGCATGAATTAGCGTATCCAGATCTGAAAGCTCCTCACGTTGCTCGGGAGTGAGGCTGCTGTACGCCTGACTGGACATCACGAGCTTGGTATTTCCTTTTCTGTCACGTACTTGAAGCATATTACCTGCAAAAGCGGCCATTTGATCCTGGTTGATATCTATAATTTTCTTACCGGTATCCTCCAATTTTTCCACTACCCGCTCACGGTCTCCAGGAGGAATAGCGATCAAATTGATGACTGCGTAGTTGTCAGCGATACACATCAGCACATTGGTATGGTAAACGGGTACTCCCAAAACATCAAAAGCCTCAAAAATCACCGGCTCATATCCGAGTTTCACACAAAATTCTTTGAATAGTTGCTGATCTGTACGCGGAGAGATGCATGCGTAGGCCACGTGATTCTCCCTATCCAGCACAAAACTGCCCGTTCCTTCAAGAAATATTCCCTGCTCGGCATAAGACGAAAAGTCTATCTCCGTTCGCACTTCAAACCGGTTCTTAATCTCGTTGATTATAGCGGGCTTCTTTTCTTTTCGCCGATTTTCAGCAAACATCGGGTAATAAACCAACGTTCCATCGGGATGAAAGGAAATCCAATTATTAGGAAAAATGCTATCAGGAGTGTGAGGCTCGGGAGTATCCTGAATGACCATGACCTCTATATCATTGTCTTTAAGGACCTGGACAAGGCCGTCAAACTCTTGTAGGGCTTTTATCTGTATACTCGCGCGCTCCGCGTAATCTTGGGGAGCTACTTGGAATGCATTATTTACGGCGGTTTGACTATTAAAATCAAAGTCGACCGGCCGGATCATTAGCAGCACATTGTTCATAAAATCGGTTCTTAATTCGTCAAAGTTCACTAAAGATAGGCATTTATTGTTAATTTTGAAAAACGATTTGTCGAAAAATGAAGAAAATAGCCATTAATGGCTTTGGCCGGATCGGCCGCCATACCTTAAGGAACTTGATAGCCCGTCAACGAGAAGATTTGCAGATCGTCGCAATAAATGACCTGGCGGACATGGACACCCTGTGCCATCTGTTGAAATACGACTCGGTTCACGGTCCATTTCCGGGTACGGTATCGATCAAAGGGAAGAGAATGCTTGAGGTGGACGGTCACGCGATTGAGGTTTTTCAAGAGGCTGCTCCCGAAAAGCTCCCGTGGGGTGCGTTAGGCGTTGATTTTGTCATAGAATCCACCGGTAAATTTACCTCTGCTGCAGCTGCAGGCCGGCACCTGGAAGCCGGTGCCAAGCAGGTTATCATTTCTGCGCCTTCACCTGATAAGGATGTTCCCACGATTGTCATGGGCATCAATGAGTTGGAGGTAAACCTAAACAAGAAGATTCTGTCGAATGCCTCCTGCACCACCAACAATGTTGCTCCCCTTGTGAAAATTCTGGACCAGCACTGGAAGATCAAGGACGGCTACATTACTACGGTTCATAGCATGACAGGTGACCAAAATCTGCATGACGCTCCGCATCGGGATTTCCGCAGGGCAAGGGCTGCTTCAGCGTCTATAATTCCGACCAGTACGGGGGCCGCAAAGGCGATCACCAATGTATTCCCTCATTTGGAAGGAAGACTTGGCGGGGCAGGCATTCGTGTGCCGGTTCTGAATGGATCGCTTACTGATTTTACCTGTACCCTGGAAAAAGCGGCTACAGTGGCAGAAATTAACAGCGTCTTTAAAGAAGCTGCCGAGGGACCAATGAAAAGCATATTGAAATACACCGAGGATCCTATTGTGTCTGTAGATGTGATCAATAGCCCCTATTCCTGTGTGTTTGATGCGCAGTTGACGTCAGTTGTGGGTGGTCTAGTGAAGGTTGTCGGCTGGTACGACAATGAATTTGGCTACGCCAATCGGTTGGTGGATCTGGTCGTCCATCTTAGTCATGAAAAGGTCTAAACGCGAATAATTATCCGCCGGATGCCTTGCGTACCCGGCGGATATTTATTGGCAATCCTTAGAAATAAAACTGCACGCCGATCTTAGGGGCAAACGAATCTGCATTCAACCCGAAAGAATTTTGTGTCACTTTGCTTCCGATTTCAGGGTTGATCGTGTTGTTTTCAAAATACAAACCCTTTACGGACAATTCCAAGCCAATTTTGCTGGTTGGAAACCAGGCAAATCCGGGGGAAACTGCGACGCCGTAAGACTCCAGGCTCCCTATTTTTTCATCGTTAACATGCGCTGTACCCCAAGCCATCGGCACCGACAATTGACCAAAGAACTTGAAATCACCGTCCCCTTGGTACGCGCGGGCAAAAGGCGCGAGCTGAAACGCGTGAATCTGGTCAGCGATTCCGAAAGCCGAAGCACCGCTCACGTTTTCGTAATAGCCATACCCCAGACCCAAACCAGCGGCGAAATTATCGCCAAAAAAGTAGCCGACGGATGGAGCCAATTGAAATGCGTGTGACGCATTGTCAGCATTTTCAACTTTTTGATAATCATAGGATACGTTCCCTCCTAGCATCAGCTTCCCTTTTTCAGTTTGTGCAGTTGCAGAAAAACTGATTGCGACAGCTGCAATCGCCATAAAAAACACTTTGTTCATTTGTTTGATGATTAAATTAAAAAAACTAAAAATCAAAATACCATTACTTTGACTTTTTAACTCAATTAGTCAAATAATCAAACATCATGCCAAATGCTTCAATTTTCCTTTTCAAAATAAAGTTTATAATAATGCAGTTGCTTGGCCTCGTCATAACCCTTTTCTATGTACTCACGTTTTCCGTGAACGTAGACATGGAAGTTTTTATCCAATTTTAACACACTCCGGAAGGTGGCATGCATTTTCTTGACTGCTTTGTCCGAAATAGAAAATTCGGTCTCCAGAACCGTATCTTGTTCTTGTGTAGATTTATAATCATTGAATAAGGCGATTGCATCCTTATTACCAATCACCTCTTCTTCAAACTCACTTTGTTTGAACACCTCTTTTTGCTTAAAGAACTGCATTGATTTATTGAGCAGATCCATCTTGTCTGCCTTCTCCATCTCGAAACGCTCATCCAGCTGTTCGGTTACAAACGTTTTGTAGACCTTCATGTACTTTTCAGTCTGATGAAATGCGTCGCTCCGTGGACGAACTTGCAGAAAGTGATCTTTCCAATAAACGGCTTCCTGCTGACGATTTGTCTGGTCGAGTGCTTGTACAACATAGCCAAGGTCTTCCTCTTGGTTTATGATCAGACAACCTTTGTCCAGTTTATGAATGTTTATCGCCTCTTGTTCGTACTCAATTGCGAAATTATCCTTATGCGGATACACCTTCAAGTAGGATTCCTTATTTTCCGATTTAAATATCCCAATTGCTTGCGTGTATTTACCTTCAAACAAATAGTCCTCCCAAAGTGTGACATAAACCTCGCCCCCCTTTATCTGGGGGTGATTGGAGACATGAAACAAATGCTTACAAACGTTTTGTGAAAATTCATGAAAGGAAAGCGACCCGTTAAATAATCGTTTCGCAAATACATAAATTTCATTAAGCTCAAGGCGCTTTGCTTCTTCATAAAAAGAATAGGTTTCCTGCACTTTCGTAAACGGATTTAGAAAGAAATGGGTGAGAAGGCCCAACAGGACATTATCGTTGACATCGACGGGGGTTTCAGAAAGAATTAGAGGGCCTTGCTGCGTTTTGTTTCCGACATGATGAACGGACAGGTGCTCGAGCGTGGGTTCTTGGTTAGGTTGCATAAGAAAGCGTATTTTGGCCTTTTCAGCAAAACTAGCCAAAATACGCTAAATTCCCAACTGCCTACCGAGATTCAAACGTTGATTATGCAATCGATCACCGAATGTCGATCACACAATACGATGTTCAACGATGGTGACGCGGTTGTCCGCAGGCGAATCAATAGCTTGCCGCATAGGGCAATATCCCGTGGCTCCTCTCAGAATCAAGGCACTACCACCCGCGACCTTGAGTATTCCCGTTTTGGGTTTCTTGAAAAGCTTCACAATTCCGCCGTACAATATGCACGCACCACTTGCAATAGATATCAAACGTTCGGAACGAGACAAGTTCATATATTCTATCTGACTGCCCAGATCTCCCTTCGCGCCTTTAATCAGTTTTTTTGTTCCCTTAGCCATAATTGTTCATTTTAAGATATAACAAAATTTGGCAGGGTTTGGTTTTTTATTATTACTAAAATAAACCTACGTTCAGGGGGATAATCGCTTCACCGTCCACTCCCCGGATTTTTTGCCATAGTAGACAAGCCTGTCATGCATACGATTCTCGCGGCCCTGCCAAAATTCAATCAAATCCGGCTCGAGTACAAATCCGCCCCAATGAGCCGGCCTCGGCACTTCTTCGAGGTTTTCATATTGCTGTGAAATTCTGAGCAACTGATCATCGAGGTCGGTCCGGGCACGCACTTCGCTACTTTGTTCCGACGCCCACGCACCGAGTTTGCTCCCTTTTGGCCGGGAGTGAAAATAAAGATCAGATTCTTGTTCACTCACCTTTTTGACCTTGCCCTCCACACGTACCTGTCTTTGAAGCTCAGGCCAGAAAAACAAAAGGGAAGCTTGGGGATTAAATGAAAGCTCCCGTCCTTTCTTACTCAGATAATTTGTATAGAAAATAAAGCCCCGATGGTCCAAACCTTTCAGGAGTACAATCCGCGAGGAAATTCGCCCTTGTTCGGATAAGGTCGACAGCGTCATCGCATTTGGCTCCATCACCTGACCGTTGAGGGCATCGGCGAGCCATCGCTCAAACTGAGCGCGTGGGTCAGGATGCAAGTCTCCCTCGTTAAGTACACTCTTTGTGTATTCTTCTCTCAGCTTCGAAATTTCGTACTGCTCCATTCCCACTTATCGGTTTTGATAATAGCTTTGGGCTTCTGGAAGCAACTTTTTAATATTATTGATCCGTCGCACATCGCTGGGGTGAGTGCTCAAGAATTCTGGTGGAGCACCGCCGGAAGCACTTTTCGCTTCCATCATACGCTCCCAGAACCCTATTGCTTCGCTCGGGTCATATCCAGCTAGGGCCATAAACACTAAACCTAAACGATCTGCTTCAGTCTCCTGATTCCGAGAATAACTGAGCAGGGCCAGCTGACCTCCAAGGCCATAGGCGGTATTCAGCACGGCGCGGGTCGTACTGGAACGTTCAGCGGTTGCAACGTCAACAGCCACACCGCCTAGTTGCGCAGCAATGGTTTGAGACATGCGTTCAGCTGAATGTTTCGCTATTGCGTGAGCGATCTCATGACCCATTACTGTTGCGAGCCCAGCTTCCGTGCGCGTCACAGGGAGAATCCCGGCATATACGGCAACTTTACCGCCGGGCATGCACCAAGCGTTGATTTGATTGTCATCAATCAAATTGAATTCCCATTGGAAATTGTACTGATTTGCGTAGTCTCCTTCGTTGAGAAATTTGGTCACGGCTTGGGCTATACGTTTGCCCACTCGCTGCACCATTTCTGCTTGGGCATTACCCCTCACAACTTTTGTGGAAGGATCTCCTAGAAACTGCTGGTAAGCAAGGACTGCTTCCTGCTGTATGGCTGACTCGTCGACCAGACTCAGTTGCCGGCGTCCGGTTAAAGGCACCGTGGCACAGGCCTGAATGACCATCACCACCACGAGGGCCAGAACAAAGGTATAGGCGCCATTCAATTTAAAGTACTTTTTCATAATCTTAAAATTAAATATTACACTACCCGTTTATCTACAATACAAATGCCACATATTTCCGATGGCCTATATTCTTGATTTTTTTTTACGGAAGAGATACACCTTGGATTCCTTCCCTTTCATCAGTCTCTCTATGTTTTTTTGATGCGTAACCAGTATTAGTGCACAAATACAGATCCCATATAAAAGTATAGATTTTACAGGCGTATGAAATAGGAATACGATCCCAAATGGAAAAGTAAATCCGGCCATGATGGAACTCAAAGACACATAATTTGTGACCAACAGAACGATGAGGAAAACACTTACACAGGCAAGCGCTGCGGGCAAATGAACGGCTAGCACCATCCCAAATAAGGTTGCAACTCCTTTCCCGCCTCTAAATCCCGCGAAGATGGGAAACAGATGGCCGACCACGGCAATGACTCCGAGTGCAAGCTGGTAATTTACAAACTGGGCAGCATCTTGGGGTCCGGTCACGGTGGGTCCGATGAAATACGCCAGATTGGTCGCCGTCCATCCTTTCAGAATATCAATAAGCATGACCGCTGTTCCCGCTTTGGGTCCCAACACTCTAAAAGTGTTCGTGGCGCCTGCGTTCCCGCTGCCATATTCGCGCACATCTATTTTATAAAATGCCTGCCCCAGCCAAACGGCCGTCGGAATCGACCCGAACAAGTACGCCAACAACACTGCTCCAAGTAAATAGAGGGAAATCATCGTTCTTTCATCTTCAATTTTAATCCACAGATTTGGCCAAGAGACTAATGTCCATGCTCTTTACGGAGTGAGTAAGGCTCCCCATAGAAATAAAATCCACTCCGGCTTCTGCATAGGCTCTGCATGTCTCGAGGCTGATGCCACCCGATGCTTCAGTTATGTATTGCCCATTTATCCGTTCTACAGCTTCACGCACATTTGTTGGCGTAAAATTATCCAACATAATCCGTTCCACTTTTCCTACTTTCAAGACTTGCTCCAGCTCCTGAAAACTGCGGACCTCGATTTCTATTTCCAATTTTCTGGAAAGCTTTGACCGATATAGATTGGCTGCTTCAATAGCCTGGCTTATCCCACCAGCATAGTCTATATGATTGTCTTTTATGAGAATCATGTCGTATAGGCCGAACCGGTGATTTATCCCACCCCCGATCGTGACTGCTTTTTTCTCCAAAAACCTGAGTAAAGGCGTAGTTTTTCGGGTGTCCAAAACCTTGGTTTTTGTCCCAGCGAGAGCGTCAACTATTTGTCGGGTTACCGTGGCAATACCGCTCATCCTCTGAACTATATTTAGCAAGACCCGTTCAGCTTTCAGAATACTGTGGACAGATCCGCTCGCTAAGCATGCGATATCTCCAGGCTTAACAATATCTCCATCGCTGATTAAAGGGGAAACCTCAAGACTACCATCGACTTTCTTAAAAGTAGCGACAGCCTCATCCATGCCTGCAAAAATCCCTTCGTCTTTTATCAGAAGTTTTGCTTCTCCTTTTTTACTCAAAGATATGGTTGACAACGAAGTATGATCTCCCTCTCCCACATCTTCCAAAAGAGCTAAATCTAAAAATTGATCAAGTTGATCTAAATACGGTCTATTCATTGGGTCAAAAGTAATAAATTACTTTCAACATAGAAGAAATGAAATCAAATCAGGGTCAATCCGCCTTATCTAGGCGCAATTCGGTTATTTTATATGATCCTTCCTCACTGCTCAGCTTATATGACACTCTGAAATCACCTTTATTAGTCTCCATCTGAAGAACTACATATTTAAAATGAGGGTTAGAATCCAACTTATTGATCAATTTTACTTCCTGGGGGGTTGAACGGTTGAAAAATTCCTTCAGTATGATTTCAGCTTGAATTTTTGAGTAAACCCCGTCGTTTTTCAACAGTGTCAAACTCAGCGTCGACGAAAAATGATTGGAAAGTTGCTTAGAATCACCTTGTTTAAAGCTTTCTGTAATGTCGTCGATTACATCAAAATGGGAAGTGACTCCTCCTCCTGGCGACCATAATAAAAGTAAAATCAGTAGATATTGAATCATTTAACCCTCGTATTTGCCTTAAAATGTGGACAATTATCCACAAGAAGGAAGGTAACTAAAAATGTGCCAAAAAAAGTTTCCCCCAATATTTTTACAAAAAGTCTATTTGCGAATGCCCGTTCAGTTGGCTATTTTTGTGAAGTGAAAAAGAAATTAGCCCTACTCATCTTGGACGGTTTGGGATATGGCAATAAGGATCAGTCGGATGCCGTATTTCAAGCAGAGACTCCGTACTTGGATTACTTATTGGCCAATTACCCTAACGGAAGGCTCGAAGCATCTGGAGAAGCTGTTGGTCTACCCCATGGGCAAATGGGGAATTCCGAGGTAGGGCACATAAATTTGGGGGCCGGAAGGACCGTTTACCAAGATCTGGGCCGCATCAGCCTCTCCTTGAAACAGGGTAGTCTAGAAAGAAATGAGGCTTTCAACCGGGCGATTGCTTATGCGCGGCAAGAACAGAAGTCTGTACACCTGATGGGTTTGCTATCAGATGGAGGAGTTCATGCGCACATAGCGCATCTCAAGGACGTGGTAAAATCAGTGTTGGCCCTAGGATTTGGCGGGGAGTCACTTTTTCTTCATGCCTTTTTGGACGGACGTGACACTGATCCCCACGGAGGCGTTCATTATCTGGAAGAATTAGAAGGATTTTTGCATAATCACTCCGGGCGGCTAGCTTCTGTGATTGGGAGGTATTATGCGATGGACAGGGATCAGCGTTGGGAACGCACCAAATCAGCCTATGATCTACTTGTTCACGGGATTGGCAGACCGACAGAAAACTGGCAGGACACGGTTCAGGAGTATTATGATAAAGGCATTTCCGACGAATTTATGATTCCCCTTGTAGGTCTCTCTGAAGACGGTGAACCTATGGGAACGGTTAAACCCGGGGATGTCGTGATCTGCTTCAATTTCCGTACAGACCGAGCCCGCCAACTTACCATGGCGCTGACCCAGCAAGCTTATCCGAGCCAACAGATGCGTCCCTTGGAACTGAAGTATCTGACGATGACTAGCTATGACGATACTTTCAAAAACGTTGATGTCATTTTTCAAAAAGATAATCTGAGCAATACGCTGGGCGAAGTGCTGTCAGCAAATGGCCTGACTCAAACGCGGATCGCTGAAACCGAAAAATATCCTCACGTTACTTTTTTCTTTTCTGGGGGAAGGGAATCCGAATTTCCCGGGGAAGAAAGACTCATGATCCCCTCTCCAAAGGTGCCAACTTATGATCTGTTACCGGAAATGAGTGCTTTTGAAATCGCCAGAACGATTGGGTTGCACATGGAAACGAAAGGACCCGACTTTATCTGCCTCAACTTCGCAAATCCTGACATGGTGGGGCACACCGGGGATTTCCAAGCAGTGAAAAAGGCTGTGGAAACTGTCGATCTGTGCACGCGATACGTGGTGGAGACCGGCTTGCAGGAGGGATATTCGTTCATTATACTCGCAGATCATGGAAACGCTGAATTTATGCTGAACCCCGATGGTTCTCCGAATACCGCGCACACATCGAATCCTGTCCCCGTCATTTTATTGGACGATCATTTTGACCGAATTGTCGACGGTAAACTAGGAGACATCGCTCCAAGTATTCTCCATCTTTTGGACCAGGACATCCCCGCAGAGATGACAGGAAACATATTAATCAAGAAATTATGATCAAAAGGTATTTGATTCCGGCTTTAATTCTGCTGATCGCCCTTTCCTGCCAGCAGGTTAGAAATCCGGACGCCAGCATCAATCAAAGCGGTGTTGATAGTCCAGACAGTAATCTGCGATATTTTGATCTGAGTGGCTTCTTTGAAAACGAAAAAGATCGCTTAAACCAACTCCGACCAAGGGTAGAAAAAACCGTCGAGGTAAACGGAGAACAGGAAGAAAAAACGCTTAAAATAGAATCATGGACGACTGAGTTCAGCTCTTTCACAGAATCTGACATCAATAAACCCGCGTGGATCAATAGCTACGAAATCAACAGGAAAAACGGAGAACTTAGCTATAAAGCGCTGGAGGACCAGTTGAAAACAAGGCTATTGACCGTAAATTTCGACACCACTGGTGCGGTTAGTTCTATTGAAATAATCAATCAAAGCAGCAATATCCTCTACAATTCCGAAGAACGGCTCGTATATTATCCAGATTCTCTCTACCAAATCATCAAATTCCAGGACGTCCGGATCGTAGGTCGAAATGACTACGTCATCCGAGGCAGATTTCTACCAGGCTCATGACTTAGTCGTGAAGATTGTCGCGGTAGATTTTCGCCTTTTTGATCTCGGTTTCTATATCTTTTCTTCCTGGATTGAGACGCAGTACGTGGTCAAAGTCATTGACGCTCATATTGTAGGCTTCTGTCGCATGCACCTTATCGTAATTATCAGTTCCGACCGTACCCAAAAGGATACCCAAATCCCTATAGGCGATGCCCCTGTTTTGGAACAGCTTCACGTCCTGATCATTAAGTGAAATCGCTTTTGAAAAATCCGCTATGGCTTCTTTTAAGTAATTCTCCCTCACCTTACTGCTTAGCTTGGTGTTGGTCTGGACGGCGAGTAAATTATTTAGTCTTCCTTTATAATAGTATGCCCTTTCATCTTCAGGCCTAAGATTGACCACTTTTGCAAACGACATTTTGGCTTTTTCGTAATTTCCGCTATGATACTGCGCGTAACCCAACATATAAAGTACATTGGGATCATTTTCCTCCGCTGGCATTGCCTTTTCCAAATGTCCGGCAGCTGCTTTAAAATCTCCATCCAGCAGAGCTTTCTGGCCGAGGCGGACGTGGGGATTACTGGGCGCTTGAGTTTGCTGTGCTGAAGACACCAACCCAAATCCCATAAAAAATGCTAACAGATACACGCTCAAATACTTTTTCATGATGTTATTTTAAATGTATTTCTTCAATTGCAATGGTAAACGTTTAAACACGCCAAAATATTATACTTCATTGGCAGGTTTTAACAAACTTACTGAAAAATGGTCAGTAAATATGTTTTATAACACCAAAAAATATGGAATGTTTGTTTATGGCATAAGGCTTGTTGTTGTATACATACGTAGCAGGGACTGTCATTTTGACGGCAGCTCCCAATAAGCATTTGATAATTAAGATAAATACCAACAAAGATACATGAGTAATTTTGATCCTTTTGATTTTCACCAAGCACTTCCTATCATAAATGAAGACACAGAGTTTTTTCCGCTACTGAGCCAGCAGGACGAAGATGAGATGAGCTCCGCGGATGTTCCTGATACGCTGCCGATTTTGCCTCTGAGAAACACGGTCTTGTTTCCCGGCGTGGTCATTCCTATTTCGGTGGGACGAGATAAATCCATAAAGCTTGTCAAAGAGGCCTACAAGGCAGATCGTATGATAGGCGTGATTTCCCAATTAAACATGAAGGACGAGGAGCCCGGATTTGATGAACTGCACCGCATTGGGACAGTGGCTATGATCATCAAAATACTGCAGATGCCGGATGGCAATACGACAGTCATCATCCAAGGTAAGCAACGTTTCCGTCTAGACGCAATGATTTCGAGCGAACCCTATCTGACAGCGTCGGTTTCGCGCCTGGACGATAAGAAACTGAAGGATTCCAGACAATTCAACGCGTTGATTTCGACGATCAAGGAAATTGCTCTTCAAATAATTCAACTATCGCCCCATGTGCCTAGTGAAGCAGGAATTGCAATCAAGAATATTGAGAGTCCTGGCTTTTTGATCAATTTTATCTCGTCAAACCTAAACGCCGAACTGCCTTTAAAACAAGAGCTTTTAGAGACGTTGGATGTCAAAAAAAGAGCGGAAAAAGTGCTCGAACAATTGACACGTGAACTGCAGTTGCTCGAATTGAAGACGCAAATCCAAAATAAGGTGCGGGGCGATCTCGACAAGCAGCAGAGAGATTACTACTTAAATCAACAACTAAAAACCATTCAGGAAGAGCTCGGAGGCAGCACTCCCGATCTGGAAATCGAAGAGCTAAGGCGGCAGGCTAAGAACAAGAAGTGGCCCCAGGAGGTCGCCGCTCATTTTCACAAGGAATTGGATAAGTTAGCGAGGATCAATCCCGCGGCGGCAGATTATTCGGTCCAACTCAATTATCTGGAATTGGTTTTGGAACTTCCCTGGGAAGCCAGCTCAAAGGACAATTTTGACTTAAAAAGGGCAGAGAAAATTTTAGAAAAAGACCACTTTGGTCTCGAGAAGGTGAAAAAGCGAATAATCGAATACCTCGCTGTACTCAAGTTGAAAAACGACATGAAGGCACCCATTCTCTGCCTCGTGGGGCCTCCGGGCGTTGGTAAAACTTCTCTTGGGAAGTCAATTGCCAAGGCATTGGGACGAAAATACACCAGAATGGCACTTGGAGGTATTCGTGATGAAGCTGAAATCCGTGGTCACCGAAAAACCTACATTGGGGCGATGCCGGGACGTATCATACAATCGATCAAAAAGGCAGGTACGTCCAATCCTGTGTTCGTTTTAGATGAGATCGACAAAGTCGGCAGCGATTTTCGGGGCGATCCATCTTCTGCATTGCTGGAAGTTCTCGATCCGGAGCAGAACAATGCCTTTTACGATCACTACCTTGAATTGGACTACGATCTTTCCAAGGTTATGTTTATCGCCACTGCCAATTCGCTCAGTAACATTCAACCTGCCCTGTTGGACAGAATGGAAATCATAGAGGTCAGCGGCTACACCGTAGAGGAGAAAATCGAAATTGCCAAGAGACACCTCATTCCCAAACAGAAAGAGACCCACGGACTACAATCCAAGGATGTTACTTTTCGTTCTCCCATCATCGAAAAATTGGTTGAAAACTACACCCGTGAATCAGGCGTACGTGGGCTTGAAAAGAAAATTGGATCTGTAATCCGCGGAATTGCGACCAGAAAAGTGATGGGCGAACCTTATTCACCTTCGGTAACAAACACAGATTTAGAGGAAATTCTGGGCGGGGCGATTTTTGACAAAGACACTTACGAAAACAATAAAGTTGCTGGCGTTGTGACAGGACTGGCATGGACACAAGTCGGTGGGGATATACTCTTCATCGAGTCTAGTCTTAGTCGGGGAAAAGGAAAAATGTCATTAACCGGAAATCTGGGCGAGGTCATGAAGGAATCTGCGACCATAGCTCTGGCTTACCTAAAATCCCATGCTGAGGAATTTGACATCGATCACCGAGTTTTCGATAGCTGGGATGTGCACATCCATGTTCCTGCGGGCGCGACACCTAAAGACGGGCCATCAGCGGGAATTACCATGCTGACTTCGCTTGCCTCAGTTTACACGCAGCGAGCGGTAAAAGCAAATATTGCAATGACCGGCGAGATAACCTTGAGAGGAAAAGTACTCCCTGTCGGCGGGATCAAAGAAAAAATTCTTGCTGCGAAGAGAGCGAATATCAAGGAAATTATTCTGTCTGAGTCCAACCGCAAGGATATTCAAGAAATCAAAGCCGATTATATTGCAGATTTGACCTTTCATTATGTTAAGGAAATGAAGGACGTGGTCACCATAGCTCTACTGGATGAGAAAGTAAAAAACGCGAAACAATTGGCGATTCATGATTAGGTTATTTCCTATATTTATTATATTTTTGGAAAGGACGTTTTAGAGAACACGATATATGCTAACCGAATCGCTGATTATTTTGGCGCTAATACTTATTAATGGCATTTTTTCCGCTGCAGAAATTGCAATAGTATCGAGCAATAAAACACGCTTGCAACTTTTGGCGGAGAAAAATAATGCTTCTGCGAAGCAATTGCTAAAGCTAAAAGAATCTCCAAACAGGTTTTTATCCACGGTACAGATCGGAATCACGCTGATCGGGATACTTACCGGACTTTTCGGGGGAGCGACTATCGCACAGCGCCTCGATGTGCACCTATCGGAAATCACGTGGCTGAATGCCTATAGTGCCGAGCTTTCTATCACCATTGTTGTACTCATAATCACATTTTTGACGCTGGTAATGGGCGAATTGGTTCCAAAGCGTATTGGGCTCGCCATTCCGGAAAAGTATGGCATGTTAGTGGCCATTCCCATGAAAATCTTGAGCAAAGTGGTCACCCCATTTGTCTGGTTACTAAGTGCGACAACGGAGGCAATCGTCCAACTTTTTAACATCAAAAACACAGACAACGCAGTCACAGAAGAGGAAATAAAAGCATTGATTGACGAAGGTGCGGACAGCGGCGCCATTGAGCATATAGAACACGAAATCGTCGATCGTGTATTTAGTCTAGGCGACAAAAGAGCGATTAACCTCATGACGCACCGGAGCAATATCGTGTGGCTGGATATTAACGACGATTATCAGGAACACACGGAAACGATTCTGGAAAGTGGGCACACCGTATACCCCGTGTGTGAGAGTGGGCTGGATAATATCATCGGTATTGTTCACATAAAATCCCTGCTCAATCAGTATTTAACGGGCAATTCTATTGATCTAAAGGCGCTGACCCAGCCCTTAAACTATGTGCACGAAAACAGCTCGGCATTCAGCATCCTGAATAAATTCAAATCGTCAAAAATATACCAGGCCATCGTTTTGGACGAATACGGCGCATTACAGGGTATTGTTACGCTGAACGACATCTTGAGCAGCCTGGTTGGTGACATCTCTGATGGCGAGGACAATGAACGGCCCGAAATCGTGGTCAGAGAGGATCAAAGTTTGCTGATAGACGGGCAGTATCAGATCGACGAACTATTCGACCGTTTGGGAATCCGCATTTCAGACGAGGAAGAGGAAGAGGAAGTAAGCACGATCAACACGATCGCTGGGCTCGTACTCCTTAAATTAGGACACGTCCCCACAGCAGGAGAAAAGTTTCTCTGGGAAAGTTACGAATTTGAGGTCGTTGATATGGATGGAAATCGTATAGACAAAGTGCTGGTCAGCCGCAGATAATCCTGATAATTAAGCTATCAAACCTCTCATTTGGAGTTCGACCTCCATCTCCTTTTGAATTTTGAGTGCGGCTTCCCGGGACCGTTCCGCAAAATCCCGTCCCGAGGACGCATAGATTATCGATCTGGTTGCATTGACGATGAGGCCAATATCCTCGTTCATTCCGTACTTGCAGACTTCAGACAAATCACCTCCTTGAGCGCCGACGCCTGGGACTAATAAAAAGTGGTCAGGTGCGTGCTCACGTATTTTTTTGAAAAGCTCCCCCCGTGTGGCACCCACAACATACATGAGATTTTGAGTCGAGCCCCATTTATTGACCGACTGAATCACCTTTTCAAAGAGAAATGTGCCGCTTCCATCCCGAAACAATTGGAAATCCATGCTGCCTTCATTGGAAGTCAGCGCCAATACAATGGTCCACTTATCATGGCGCGAAAGAAAGGGCTTGACCGAATCGCTTCCCATATAGGGGGCAACCGTCAGCGCATCAAAATCCATCCCGCTATCCTCATAATCAAAAAATGCCCTGGCATACGCCGTTGAGGTATTGCCGATATCCCCCCTTTTTCCATCAGCGATGCTCAAACAAGATTTGGGAAGCACAGCCCAGGTCTTCTTAAGGGAATTCCAACCCTCCACTCCTCTTGTTTCGTAAAATGCAGTGTTTGGTTTATAAGCCACACACAGATCTTCAGTCGCTTCGATGATCCGCCTATTAAATTCGTACACGGGATCCTCGAGATCTAATAAGTGCTGAGGAATCTTTTTTATATCCGTGTCCAGACCCACACATAGAAATGTGCGCTTGTCCTTGATTGTTTTTATCAGTTGAGAACGATTCATGAAAAGTACTATTCGTCGATCAGCGCTTGAATAAATTCGCGTACTTCCGTACTGTTATAATCCGCCATTCCCTCGTGGCGGGTTGCAATTTGCCCGTATTTATCCAAAATCACCGTAGTGGGAATAGAGCTACCCAACCAGTGCTTTGGGATTTCTCCCAAGGGTACATGAACGGGTAACCCAAGCTTTCTCTTTACCATAAATTCCTCGGATTTAACAATCTTGTTGTCCACATCTACGATTAGAAACACGATGTCGTCATTGTCCTTATAGGATTGGTAGAGCTTATCGATCGAAGGCATCTCGGCAATACATGGAGCGCACCAAGTAGCCCAGAAGTTGATGAAGACCACTTTCCCTGGGAGATTAGCCGCATCATATTGGTTTCCCTGGCTATCTCCAAATAAGACTGGCGTATTATTCGAAACTTTTATCTGTTCATCCTCGCTCGCAAACGCAGCTGCCGCATCAACCTCAGTTGTTGAGGACTCCGCAGGTTTCTCTAACTTGGGTTTGAAAAGTCCCACTTTCATCAATTGCTGACTCACCCAAGCTTTCGCGTTTGGATTTAACAACATCAAAGCTACGAACATGAGCAGCGCAATGTTCAGAACATGTTTGAACTTTAGAGACTTCATATTTGCAAAGATAATAAAATCAGAGGACTCCTTCGACCCCTAGACCAAAAAGGGCAAAATCATATTTGACAGGATCGCACGGATCAAAGCCCCTCAAATTTTCGGTCAGCTCCTGGGCGGCAAGCCAGTCGGATTGCTTTCGGGTCACCAATTTTAGTTCCTTGGCTACTCGTTGAACATGTACGTCATACGGACAGATTAAATTTGCAGAGGAAATTCTTTTCCACAGCCCGAAATCCACTTCTCTGTCGTCGTCCCGCACCATCCATCTCAGAAACATATTTAAACGTTTACAGGCAGAGTGCTTTGCCGGCGTACCTATGTGTTTTCCAGTCCGTAGAGGAAAATCCGGGGACGCTTCAAAGTTGTCTTTAAATTGAATTAATGCCCTTTGCATTGAAAATTCTCCTTCAACCAGAAACGCGTCTTCCAACGAGGCAAATTGCTGATAATGCTTCTGCAAGAAACGGACGAAATACAGCAAATCTGTATCATTAAAGGTTCTGTGTTTGAATCCCAATAGCGCGCCAAGATCCGACTCCTGATGGTAAAGAATAAAATCATAGGGCCTATTGTCCATTCTCTCCATCAATTCATTGCACTTGTTGAGAATGGTTTTCCTTTGACCCCAGGCGAGTACAGCTGCAAAAAAACCAGAAATTTCAATGTCCTGAAGCTCAGAAAACCTGTGAGGTATAGAAATCGGGTCTTTTTCGATGAAAGCTGGTCGATTATAGGTATCAACCATTTCATCGAGAAATTCCTTTATCGTGGAAAAGCGCGGATTAATATCCAAAATAATAACTATTTCAATGCTTGATCCAGATCGTTCAAAAGATCGCTAATATCTTCTATTCCCACACTCAGTCTCAACAAGTTGTCAACCACTCCTACCCGTTCGCGTGTTTCCTTGGGAATAGCCCCATGTGTCATGGTAGCCGGATGATTGAGCAGAGATTCTACTCCACCCAGCGATTCAGCCAGGGTGAACACCTTGAATGATGACGCAATTCTAAACGTTTCTTCCAATGAAGCATCTTTCAGCACAATGGACACCATTCCACCGAAATCTCTCATCTGTTTTGCGGCAATCTCGTGCCCGGGATGATCCGCAAATCCCGGCCAATATATTTTCTCAATTCTCGGATGCCCTTTCAAATGATTTGCCACTCGTGCCGCATTTTCACAGTGAGCTTTCATGCGCAGATGTAGCGTTTTGATTCCGCGCAAAACCAAGAAGCTGTCGTGAGGTGAAGGTACACCCCCAGCTGAATTATAATAGAAATAAAGCTCGTCAAACAAACTTTTCTCGTTGACGATGAGGGCACCCATGATTACGTCGGAATGCCCACTGATATATTTAGTGACCGAATGCATGACTATATCGGCGCCCAAGTCCAGGGGATTTTGCAAATAAGGCGACGCAAAAGTATTGTCCACGGCCAATAGTATCTGCTTGTCTCGAGCGATTCGGGAAATGGATTGAATGTCAGCTAGCTTTAGGGTCGGATTTGTGGGTGTCTCCAGCCAGATCAGTTTGGTGTTTTGATTGACCTTCGCAGCAATTTCTTCTGGCCTGTAGGTATCAACAAAATGAAATTTTATCCCATAATGCGCATATAGCTTCATAAACAATCGGTAAGATCCACCATAGAGATCGTCCCCGGTAATCACTTCATCTCCTGGCCTCAGCATTTTCATCACCGCATCTGTCGCTGCCATTCCGCTAGAGAATGCCAAACCAAATTTCCCGTTTTCCAGCGCAGCAATGCAGTCTTCCAGTGCTTTACGTGTAGGATTTCCACCCCGTGCGTAGCCATAGCCCTGATGATCGCCTGGAGCACGCTGCTTATAGGTAGATGTCTGATAAATTGGAGTCATCACCGCTCCAGTCGTCGGATCAGCTTGCTGACCCGCATGGATCGCTTTGGTTGCAAATTTATAAGCCATAGTTTCGATCTTTAGTACGCTTTTGCAAATAACACCCTGCCCGCCGATGGAGCTCCTGTCCGTACACAAGATCCTGCTTCTGCTACAGCATCCAGCGGCAGACAACGAATGGTTGCCTTCGTTTCCTCTTTAATAAGCTTCTCAGTTTCGACAGTTCCGTCCCAGTGCGCCGATACAAAGCCCCCTTTTTCCTCTAACACTCGTTTGAATTCTTCATAGGTATCAACCGGAGTGATATGTTCATCCCTAAACTGCAGTGCTTTGTCGTAAATCCCCTGCTGTATATCGTCCAAAAGTCGGATTACTCTTTCGACTAAACCTTCTTGTGAGACGGTTTCTTTGGTTTGCAAATCCCTGCGGGCGATTTCCACCGTACCGTTCTCCATGTCTCTGGCGCCTACGGCTATTCGAACCGGGACACCTTTTAGCTCCCATTCCGCAAATTTATAGCCTGGTCTGTAGGTGGTGCGATCATCAAATTTTACGACAAGATCCAATGGTTTGAGGGAAGAAATGACTGAATCCGCCAAAATCGCGATTTTTGCAAGCTCTTCCTCAGTCTTATAAATTGGGACGATCACCACATGTATCGGTGCCAACTTAGGAGGTAAAACCAAGCCAGCGTCATCGGAATGGGCCATGACCAGTGCCCCCATCAAACGGGTAGAAACTCCCCAGGAGGTTGCCCAGACATGATCCAATTTACCCTCTTTAGTCGTGAATTTTACATCAAATGCTTTGGCAAAGTTCTGTCCCAAAAAATGAGACGTCCCTGCTTGCAACGCTTTTCCGTCCTGCATCAGAGCCTCAATACAATAGGTGTCCAGGGCTCCTGCAAAGCGCTCATTCTCAGATTTTCGTCCTTTTATTACGGGGACGGCCATCCAGTTTTCTGCAAAATCCGCATACACGTCCAACATTTGTTGAGCTTCCGCAACTGCTTCTTGCTCAGTGGCATGTGCCGTATGACCTTCTTGCCAGAGAAACTCAGCAGTTCGCAAAAATAAGCGGGTACGCATCTCCCAGCGAACAACATTGGCCCACTGGTTTACCAAGATGGGTAGGTCTCTGTAAGATTCTATCCATCCTTTATACGTATTCCAGATAATAGTCTCTGATGTCGGCCTTACGATTAGTTCCTCTTCGAGCTTGGCATCCTCGTCAACGACCATTTCTCCGTTTTCGTTTTTCAATCTATAATGCGTCACGACAGCACATTCAGTAGCAAAACCCTCAACGTGAGATGCTTCCTTTGAAAAGAAAGATTTAGGAATAAATAAAGGAAAATACGCATTGCTATGGCCAGTATCTTTAAATTTCTTATCCAAAACTGCCTGCATTTTCTCCCAGATGGCATAGCCATAGGGCTTTATCACCATACATCCCCGAACTGCCGAATGTTCAGCGAGGTCCGCTTTTACTACCAGTTCATTGTACCATTGGGAATAATCCTCTTTTCTACTTGTAATTCCTTTACTCATGTTCACTATTGTAAGATTAAATCGTAAATTGCAAGCCAGAAGGGTTGCTGTGAACAAAGATAGCCCTTTTGATGGAAAAAGGTAATATTTTTTGCCCCTCATTAAACCAATGGACAAGATATTCGTCTAATATAAAGACAGGCAGCATCTGTCTCAAAGAAAGGAAGCAACAATGAAAAGGAACTTATTTAGAACCAGTACATTATTATTCGGAGTGATCCTCTTTTTAACCTCGTGTTCGAGTCAACAGCGAGTGGCTTTCCAGGATGATTTATATCAGTCGAATGGTCAAGCGGTAGAAAGAACGTATCAAAGTCCGGATTATTATTATGATGGAGCGGTCGATCAGAATTCTGAGGAATACTATGCCGAGGAAAGCTACGGTTTTTACGAGGACGAGATTCCTGAAGAAGAATACAGCGAGTATGCGACGCGATTCAATAGATTTTACTATGCATCACCGGGGATGATGTATTTTGACCCCTGGTATTCGCCTATGAGTGCCTATTACGATCCTTATTTCCATGGATTCAGTCCTTGGTATGGCGGATCCTATTTTGGTTATGGGCATTGGGGAATGAGTTGGAATATGGGCTGGGGTAGCAGCTTTTACAATCCCTACTATTCGTGGGGATTGGGGGGAGGATACCCCTATTATGGTCATAATTACTGGGGTCCGTACTCCTATTATAATAGAAATCCCTGGGGATGGGGTGGTGGTGGCTACTACTATCCGGGATATGGCTTGGGTAACGGCTACGTCCAGAGAGATATGTCTGTAAGGTCTTCTGGACGCGACGGCATGAACGTCAGGACGGACAGATCTCGTATCAGAGAGTCCAATAACAACGGAGTAGTACGAACCGCATCCGGGCGCATCTCAACGAACAGGCCAGTCGTCTCAGGAACGAGAACGGGTGAAAGGACCATCGGTACGAGCCGGGGTACTTCTGACAGGAATGCCGTCCGTTCGGGTGTAAGGCCAGCAACAAGGGGAACTACATCGGGATCTCAGGTTCGGGGAACATCGACACGTACTCGGAACAATCCTGCAACGGTGAGGCCGACTACGACCAGACCGACTTCGACCAGACCGACTTCGACCAGGCCCACGACGACTAGACCCACGACGACTAGACCCACGACGACCAGACCGACGTCGACCAGACCGACTAACGTACGTCCAACAACTACCAGACCGACGAACAACACCAGTAGACCGACGACTGTCAGGCCTACGAGCACCTCAAGAGGAAGTTCTTCGACTTCTACCTCCCGGGGAACAACGTCGAGTCCTACAAGTGTGTCTCCTTCTTCAAGGCCGGCGTCTTCGAGCTCCGGAAGTGTTTCAAGAGGCAGCACCTCTAGTAACACCAATACCTCAACAAGGTCAACAGGTTCGCGAGGCGGAAATTAATTGATTAATAAGAACCCCACTCAATGTAAACAATGTAGTGGGGTTCATTGTTCCTTTACAAAAACGATCAAACAATGAGGAAACTACTTATCTCTAGTTCTAGTATATTTATGTTGATGCTTGCTGCAACGTCGATACAAGCGCAATACTTACAGGACATTCTCAAAGTCTCCCAACCCCAACAAGGGTCAACGGCGCGATTCAAGGGCCTTGCTAACGCGCAAAATTCTTTGGGCGGCGATCTGAGCTCACTTTCAGGAAATCCTGCGGGACTTGGATTTTTCAATCAATCTGATTTCAGCTTCTCTTTTGATTTTTTTTCAAATCAAAATTCAGCTCAATATTTTGGAACGACAAGTGATTATACACAAAATAAATTCGGTCTGAATCAGGCCGGCATAGTAATGCATATCCCCTCTACGCGGGATCGTGGCGCTAACCTGCAGCATGGATGGCTCAACTTTAACATCGGCGTGGGCTACCATAAGACCAATCATTTCAATCACCGATTGGGGTACTCCGGACAAAATTCCAGCTCGACTTTCGCGCATTTCCTTGCCGATCAGCGTGATGCGGGTAACACCGTCGAGGGTAACTTCGGTTGGGATTCGTACTTGCTTGATTTCAGTGAATTTAATCCTCAGAACACTTATCATTATCCATCAGTCTTAGAGGGCAATAATGTGCAGAAAAACATTCTGACAGAAGGCGGTCACCAAACTGAAACCAATATTTCATTCGGTTCGAACTACAGCAACAAATTATACATAGGATTTTCAGTCGGCATTCCGACCTTTGCTTATACAAATAGTCAGTTATTTACAGAAGGTGGATTGACAAAGAGCTATTACGACATACATCAGGAAAACCCAAATTCAGAATTCTTAGACCCTGGAACCGAGGCCGGCCAGCTTTTGGAAAGGGAATACGATCTTGAATACAACTATCGGCAAACTACCTCGGGCACAGGGATAAATGCAAAATTTGGTCTGATCTACAAACCGGTGCCCAATGTAAACGTTGGAATTTCTGCTTCCACTCCTACCTGGTATACCGTCAGCGATGATGCCTCTACCTATATGGATACCTGGTACTATGAAAATGCATCGGCAACTACGCCTTTTCACTCATATGCTTCGGATGAAATTCAAGATTATCTTGAGTATGTCCTGCGTTCACCTTACCGCATAAACGGTGGAGTTTCAGCAATATTTGGCAATGGCCTGATCAGCGCGGACGTGGAATTTGTGGATTACGCGAGTATGCGATTTTCGGCCTCCGATCAACTTGGAGCAACCGCAAAAGCAGATGTGGATGGGAACATGAACGACGGAATTTCGGGGAATTATACCGGAGCGGTGAATTTCAGGATTGGCGGGGAATACCTATTTACTCCGCAATTTCTGGCCAGGGCTGGGTTTGGACACCAAGGGTCTCCATATAAAGACTTGGATATTACCACTCAACTTGTATCAGCCGGAATAGGTTATCGGGTCAATCGCATGTACATCGACCTTGCTTATCAAAACACAAGTCAGTCTTATGTGAGTCAGCCCTACACCATAGACACCAATTTCTGGACTGAAGCTGCAAATCCTGAAGCATCTGTAGAAAACCGCCATCATGCGGCATTTTTAACAGTAGGTTTTAAATTTTGATGTTCTATTTGTCCATCTGTCAATATTAATGTGATGAATGATTCAAAGCCTCGTGGTGGCAGTCTGCTGATCTCAGAACCGTTTATGATGGATCCGAACTTTCAACGGTCCGTGATTTTGCTTTGCGAACACGACTCTGAGCTTGGTTCACTAGGTCTGGTGTTGAATCAGCCCGCTCCATTTACCATCAAAGATTTTGTTTCTGAACTAAGCGATCTACCGGACGAGTTCGATTTTCCAATCTTCTTCGGCGGACCGGTGGAGCGCGATGTGTTACAATTTACCCATAGGCTCCCCGAGCTGATTCCCGAAGGGCGGGATTTAGGCAATGGTCAGTACTGGGGTGGAAATTTCGAATCAGTACTGTCCTTACTGTTAAGCAGAAGCCTGAAAACCACGGATATCAAATTTTTTATAGGCTATTCGGGTTGGGATTCCGGACAATTAGAGCAGGAATTGGACGAAAACTCGTGGGTAGTGCTCAATAACTACCATCCTGATATCATACTTATGAACGATCCGGAAAATCTTTGGCGCGAAGCGATCATTGCCATGGGACCGAAATACGCGCACGTCGCCAATTTTCCAATTAATCCCATGTGGAATTAAAAATGCCGCTTCTTTTGCAAGAGCGGCATTTTTACTTTTAGATCATGGCTTCACCATGAACAGGGGTGGATGATCGGGCTCGAACCGACGACCCTCGGTACCACAAACCGATGCTCTAACCAACTGAGCTACACCCACCGTGATTTGGTTCGCAAAACTAACATTTTGGGAGATACAAAGCAAATAATTTCACCTCTATTTTTGATCTCCCAAAAAAACGTCCTCAGTACAAAGGACTTAATTTATCATCTGAACACTCCGCTGAATAAACTGTGTCAAATCCTGACCCGAAAGCATCCCTTTTGACAATAATGCCAAGTCAAATGCTTGCTTGGCAAGCGCAGCCTTGCTCTCCTTATCCCCCTGTTCCAAGATTCTCTTCATGAGCGGGTGATTTCCGTTGATCGTTACCTTATAGTTGTCAGGGATTGATCCATAAAAATTCATTCCTCCCCCGCCCCCAGTTTGAGACATCTCTTTCATCCGACGCATAAACTCATCCATTGTGACTGTCACCGGCAGGTCATTCTCGCCCAAAGCTTCAACCTGAACCTTCATGGATTCGTCCGAAATTGCGCCATTAAATACTTCTTCTACGGTTTTTACCTCCTCCTCATTTAGGACTAATGCGACCTTATCTTCCTTCTCAATCAACTTGTCCACAACATCAGAATCGATTCGCTTCAACGACGTATTATCAGACTGCTGTTCCAGGTAAGCAACGAAGTGGCTATCGATCGGAGAATTGAATTCCAAAATATCATAACCCTTTGACTTTGCTGGCTGAATATAAGAATCTTGGCTCTTCGCATCGGGCGTATAAAGATAGACAACCTGACCGTTCTTGTCTTTTTGAATATCCTTTACCTTTTCAGCATACTCCTTAAGCGTAAAAAACTCGCCCTCGGTATTTTTCACCAAGCAAAAGTCCTTCGCTTTCTCCGCAAACTTCTCATCACTCAGCATGCCGTATTTCACGAACAAACCAATGTCATCCCATTTTTCCTCAAATCCTTTGCGGTCTGCCTTAAAAATTTCAGACAACTTGTCAGCAACCTTCTTGGTAATATGGGCATTGATTTTCTTGACATTGCCATCTGCTTGTAAAAAACTTCTGGAAACGTTTAGCGGGATATCAGGAGAATCAAGAACGCCGTGCAAAAGCATAAGAAACTCAGGTACAATGTCCTTGACTTCATCAGTAATGAAAACTTGCCGTGAAAAGAGTTTGATCTTATTCCTTTGTATATCGAAATCATTCTTAATCTTCGGGAAATACAAGATTCCAGTTAAATTAAACGGAAAATCGACGTTTAAGTGAATCCAAAATAGCGGTTCATCCATTGAAAGAGGATACAGCTCCCTATAGAAATCAAGATAATCCTGATCATTCAAGCTGGAGGGCGCTTTTACCCAAGCAGGATGTGTGTTATTAACAATATTATCGACTTCTACTGACTTGAACTTAGGTTTGCCGTTTTCGTCCTCTCCGTCAGGTTCACTTGTCGTACGGGTACCGAAACGAATAGGTACGGGCAAAAAGCGGGCATATTTATCCAGGATCTCCTGAAGACGAGCACGATTTAAAAACTCCTCCGATTCGGCGTTGATATGCAAAATGATATCTGTCCCGCGGGCTTGACGTGTGCCTTCAGAGATTTCATAACTAGTACTTCCGTCGCACGTCCATTTGACCGCTTGAGAACCTTCCTGATATGATAAGGTCTGGATTTCTACAACATCTGCGACCATAAATGCCGAGTAAAAACCTAGCCCAAAGCGTCCAATGATTTCATTTGCGTCCTTTGCTTCCTTGAATTTCTCAACAAACTCGCTCGCTCCGGAAAACGCGATTTGATTAATGTACTTTTTGACTTCCTCTGCGGTCATTCCAATCCCCCGATCGGAAATAGTAATCGTTTTGGCGTTTTCGTCGAATGAAACGTCTATATACGTATCATCCAGAGAGCCTTCAAACTGTCCGAGGCTGGAGAGGCGCTTGAGTTTCTGAGTGGCATCCACCGCATTCGAAACCAACTCCCTCAAAAAAATTTCATTATCGGAATACAAAAACTTCTTGATCACCGGAAAAATGTTCTCGGTGTGAATAGATATACTTCCTGATTCTTTCATAAATTTTATTCGATTAATCTTGATTCAAACTATCAATTTGCATTCCAAGGACAGCATGTCAGGACAAAATGTCAATCAAGCACACGTTGCAGATCTTTGGCGATCCGATTGAAATATCGCTTATTTTGATAGCCCATAACCCATTGAATACCCTTCAGTGCATTGGTAAGGAAAATCTCGTCAGCTTCTAAGAGAAGTGCGGGATCGATTCGAGCCTCCACAAGGGGAAGCTCAAGCTTGGAAGCCATTTCGATGACTGCCCTTCTCATCACGCCGTCCACGCACCCCTCAGACAGAGCCGGTGTGTAGAGCGTGCCCCGATAGTACACAAATACATTGGAACTCATGGCTTCGCAGACCAGACCGTCCTGGTTGAGAATGATTACTTCGTCCAAGCCCGCCTCCTTTCTAAACAGACCGGCAAGCACGAAAATCAGCGCATTGGACGATTTAAGGTTGGCCAGCGAACTCGCAGCCTTGAAATGGTCTGCGTAGAGACCCACAATTAGCCCGCTCTTTTTGTTCTTCGATTCCGGCTGAATGGGATCGATCTCCAGAAAATACTGTGCATCATTTCGAACGGGACTATATAAACCACTTCCGTTTCTAAACAATTGTAGACGCAATCTGTAATCAGCTTCAGCATCAAGCTTGTTTTTGTCGATCAAAGCGAGCGCTTGCGCATGAATTTTGTCCGCGTCAAATCTATCAAAATCTTGTATTCGGAGGGTTTTAAGGCTCTTTTTCAAACGATCGACATGATAACCCAGATACCGAATCTGTCCGCCGGTCCAGAGCATTGTTTCAAATAGTCCGTCGCCATATTTTATCCCGCGATTTTCAATTCCGAAATGTTGTTCATTGTCTACAATAAAACCCCCGTTTAGAATCGCATATTTTAACTTCATCGACTATATTCCCTCCATTTATCCAGTGCCGATTGGAAATCCATTGGGAGGGGTGATTCAAAGTGCACCCACTCCTTGGTTTGGGGGTGTTGAAAACCCAATTCTTTCGCGTGCAAGGCTTGTCTCGGCAGTAGTGAAAAACAATTTTCAACAAACTGCTTATATTTACTGAAAACGGTACCTTTTAATATTTTATCTCCACCATAGGTTTCGTCATTGAAAAGAGGGTGGCCAAGCGATTTCAGATGAGCCCTGATTTGATGAGTTCTTCCGGTTTCAAGTTGGCATTCTATAAGGGTAACATACTTCAGGCGCTCGAGTACCTTAAAGTGTGTGACCGACCATTTTCCATGTTCGGGTGTGTCATATAGTTGCATCACTCTCCTGTCTCTGGGGCTACGTCCAATATAACCACTGATCGACCCATCCTGCGGCAGATCGCCCCAAACTAACGCGATATACTTCCTTGAAATACTATGATCAAAAAATTGTTTGGCCAAATAGGTCATTGCCCATTCGTTTTTTGCGATCACAAGAAGCCCGCTAGTGTCTTTATCAATGCGGTGAACCAAACCCGGCCGCCCATCATTTCCAGGAAGTTCGGGCAACTGGCTAAAATGATAAACCAAAGCATTGACCAGAGTTCCCGAATAATTGTTATATCCGGGGTGAACTACCATTCCTGCCTCCTTTTCTACCACCAGAATATCGTCGTCCTCATAAGGGATCCTAAGTGGAATATTCTCGGGATACACCTCCGTGTCCCTTGGCGGATGCGGCAATACCACAGTAATTACATCATGAGGCTTCACCCTGTAGCTGGATTTGACCGTGTTGTCATTGACTAAAACTGAACCCGCGTCGACGGCATTTTGAATACGGTTTCTGGATGCATTCTCGATTCTATGCATCAGAAATTTGTCCAGTCTCAAAAGAGACTGCCCTTTGTCTACCACAATCCGATGATGTTCATACAAATCCTGATCTTCCAGATCCTGGATGTGCTCCTCATTTTGCATGGTACAAAACTACTTAAAATTATATCTTTTTGAGGGCCTTGGACAATTTTGATTGCTCCTTCCGAAGTTTGTTTTCGAGTCTGCTCATTTTCAAGATCTCCTTGTCGAGTTGGACTTTCAGCCTGGTCGTTTTGACTTCCTCCGACCCCGTAATTCTGGACGCTCGGTCATAGTCAGCCGTAAGTCTGTCTACTTTCACTGCCTGCTTATTTAGATCACTGCGAATTTTTGAAATCTTTTTATCAATTTTCTGGATCTTCTTCTTTTGCTTTTCTAATTTTTTTGCTTGCTTTTCCAGTTTTTTCTGCTGCTTTTCATGACGCTTCTTTGCCTTCGCACGTTCCTTGACCGGATCTTGAACCGTCGAGAACAGCGATTCATTCCTCTCCGTACTGATCGGAGTAACATTCGCGTCGGCCTGGGCAGTACCAAAGGCCATAATTATACAGAGTGAGAGTATCAGTCCCGATTTATAGGCATTTCCAAAGTATTTTTTCATGTGTTCATCTATTTAAAACTTCTATTCTCTTTCAATATACGCAAAATTCCGGAAAAAATCAAAAAAATTTGTACTTTTATCTTTAGATGGAACTTGATATTCTAAAGACACACAGCCCTATTTCTGCTATTCAATTGAATGAGATTCAGCGCTCTAAAGTCCATATTTCCATGAAAAGGGATGACTTGATACACCCGTTTATATCCGGCAATAAATGGCGCAAGTTGCAAGGCATCGTTCGCGATGCGCAGAAGAGCAGAGCGACTGCACTGGTTACCTTCGGAGGCGCCTGGTCCAACCATCTACTCGCCACGGCCTGCGTGGGCGCGCAATTGGGGATAAAGACCGTGGGGTTTGTGCGTGGAGAAACAGTTTCCAACGCTGTACTGACCATTTGTTCCCTGTATGGGATGGAGCTCATCTTCGTTAGCAGACAGGATTATCAGGATAAGCGGGCGTTGTTTCAGGATTTCCAAGAACGCCAGTCTCAAGCGTATTTTATTGATGAAGGCGGATATTCTATCCACGCACTTTCGGGGGTTGGGACCGTCGTTGAGGAAATCAATGAAAACGCCTACGATCATCTCTTCTGCGCATGTGGCACGGGCACGACATTGGCCGGACTTTCAAAAGCCATTCACCAAAGAAGAGACAACATTCAATTGCACGGAGTACCGGTCTTAAAAGGCGGGGATGGCCTCACAACGCAGATCAAAAATCTTTACCCAGATGCTGCCTACCAATGGCATCCGGAGTATTCATTTGGAGGATATGCCAAAACTAAACCCGAACTATTGACCTTTATTAAATCATTTTGTGCCCAGACCGGTATCTTGATAGAACCCGTCTATACAGGCAAATTGTGTTATGCCGTGGTGGATCTGATCAAAAAGGAAGTGATTCTACCACATGAACGGGTGTTAATACTGCACACCGGCGGCCTGACAGGTCTGCTCGGAATGCATACCCACTTCCCCGCCTAAAAGCGAGTTTAAACGTTTTAAACCGGTAATCTTAAAAAATTCGCAGATAATTGGTTTACAAATTTTGCTTTTGCTATAGAAAAGGGCTATTTTTGGTAAATTGACCATAAATTAATTAAAAAATATGTATTCTATAAAAATTGATCCAAAAGATGTTCGAAGCACGTTGAGCAAGCACATTCTCGCAGATGGTTACGACCTGACCTTTGACATGGAAAGAAGCCAGGGAACAACTATTTACGACTCAAAGTACGACCGGGAACTGCTCGATTTCTTCACCTGTTTCGCGTCTGTCCCATTGGGATACAATCATCCAAAAATGCTTAGCGACGAGTCGTTCAAAAAGAGTCTGATGAATGCAGCGCTGACCAATCCATCCAACTCCGACGTTTACACTCTGGAATATGCGCAATTTGTAGAAACTTTTAGCCGCGTAGCTATCCCTGATTATCTTCCCCACGCCTTTTTTGTGGCTGGAGGCGGACTTGCTGTTGAAAATGCACTTAAAATAGCGATGGACTGGAAAGTGCAGAAGAATTTTCAGAAAGGCTATACAGAGGAAAAAGGATTTAAAGTCATACATTTTGAGCAGGCTTTCCACGGAAGGACAGGTTATACCATGAGTTTAACCAACACGCAGGCTGATAAAACCAAATGGTTTGCAAAATTCGACTGGCCGAGGATTTCTAATCCTATGATAAAATTCCCACTTACTGAGACCAATCTTCCGGATCTGATCGAAAGGGAAAATAAGGCTTTGAACCAAATCAAAGAAGCATTTGCAAGCAACCCGGATGATATTTGTGCCATCATTTTGGAGCCCATACAGGCCGAAGGAGGAGATCATCATTTCCGGGTTGAGTTTATGGAGGCGTTAAAGCGTCTGGCAATCGAACATGAGGCGCTCTTGATCTTTGACGAAGTACAGACCGGAGTCGGCCTGACAGGAAAGTTTTGGGCGCACCAGCACTTCGGTGAAAACGCGCGGCCGGACATCATTGCCTTCGGAAAGAAAATGCAAGTCTGTGGTGTATTGGCAGGACCACGTGTTGACGAAATTGAGACGAATGTGTTTAAAGTTTCCTCGCGAATAAACTCTACCTGGGGCGGTAATCTCGTGGATATGGTCAGATCGACGAAGATTCTTCAGATCATCGAGGAGGAAGATCTGGTAACCCATGTTGCTCAGTTGGGAGCCTATTTGATCAGCGAATTAGAGAAGATACAGCAGGAATTTGATTCTTTATCCAATATCCGGGGTAAAGGTTTGTTTGTTGCCTTTGATCTTCCGTCCGCTGAGTTGAGAGATCAATTTGTTAAGGATGGTCTGACGGAAGGAGCACTATTTCTCGGTTGTGGCAAGCAGAGCATCCGCTTTAGGCCTGCACTGAACATTGACAAGGAAACCCTGGACAAAGGGCTTGCGATCATCAAGCGTATTGCGCGCAATCTGACCGCGAAATCAGTCTGAGACGTGAACCCTGTCTAAGCACGCAAAAAGCTTATCTTTTGTTTAAATTTCAATTTTAAACAAAAGATAAGCTTTTTTTAAAAACTACTCCCATAAATGCTGATCGCCTCGGACCGAAATCCGACATCAATCACTTGGACTTCTCGTGCAGTTGCTCGTAAAGCTCGATGACCTTCTTTTGCAACTCGATAACGTCCGAATCCCTGTCCTGGAGTTTTTTAGTCGCCACAGACAATTCAGAGACATACTTCTTCTCTTCTTCTGGATCCCCGGTCGCCAACAGTTGTACTATTGTCATACCGAACAATTTAGAAATCTGATCAAGACGTGAAAGATTCACATCAGTAATCCCCGTTTCTATTTTAGAAAAGGCAGGAATAGAAATATCTAGTCGCTTTGCCACATCCTCCTGGCTCCAACCCTTCTGGTGCCGTAACAATCTAATTTTTTTTCCTAATGCATTCATCTTGATAAATATGAATAAACGTTTATATACAGAATTAATTATTTAAGTAATCTCGTTATCGATGTTTGTAATACAAATATAAATTATAAGTTGTTATAAATTCAAATTAATAAGTAAATTAACAAAATTAATACAATTTTCCACGAAATCCTGTATAAATTGTTGAGAAATATATTCTCAATGAATCTTTTCAAAATGAGCCGCTGCCCATGGATCGTCAAATTTTGATGAAATAAAGGCCAGATTATGGTCTTCTGCTTTGACTTTCAAAATTTCCAGATCGCTTTCCCGATAAAATCCGCTGATGTACAAGGACGAACCTGACCGCATGGACGCCGAATAGGCAGACATATGCTCCAATAAGATATTTCTGTTAATATTCGCGAAAATAGCATCAAAAACCAAACCATTTATTTTCTCAACAGAGCCTAACGCCGATTTTATCAAAAATTTAACATTATTTAACTGAGCATTTTCCAGGGTGTTCTCTACACAGATCTCGTCATTGTCAATTGCAAGCACGTCGGAGGCGCCCATTTTTGCTGCCAGAATACCCAAAATACCCGTTCCACAGCCCATATCGAGCACTGATTTCCCTTCCCAGCTTTTACCTTCCAGAATATAGCGTGCCATCATCGCAGTTGTCTGATGATGGCCAGTACCGAAAGACATCTTCGGAGTAATCACGATTTCAAGAGGGACATCTCTACGTGCTGGATGAAAGGAGGCGCGCACATAACATTGGTCATCAATCATGATGGGACTGAAATTGCTTTCCCAGATAGCGTTCCAATTTTGTGTTTCAATTTCTTTAACTTCGTAGTCCACGTGAAATGGCAGGGGCAGAGACCGAAGAAGTTGATCCACCAGGTCAGCATCGAACCTTTCGGTAGGCAAATAACCCGAGAAACCAAAATCTCTCTCTTCGAAAGTATCAAAGCCCAAATTGCCAAGATCTTGAATAAGCAATTCCTGTTGCCAGGATTCACCATTTGTACAATAAAAATTTACTTCGCTATATCTCATCGCTTTGCTTGCTGATTTATTTTTGCAATTTCTACAAAGTCCCTGGATTTTAGGGAGGCACCGCCTATCAGGCCACCATCTATATCTTTTTGAGCAAAAAGGGCCGCAGCATTTTCTCGGTTGCAACTTCCTCCATACAAAATGCTTGTTGCTTGGGCCGCTTCCTGGTGAAACATTCTTGCAAGTTTTTCCCTCAGGTGTGCATGCACTTCCTGAGCCTGCTCTGGGGAGGCTGTTCTCCCTGTGCCAATTGCCCAAACGGGCTCGTATGCGAGGACGACCCGCTCTAGCTGCTCAGCAGACAGATGTCCGATACCCTCTTCGAGCTGCGCTGACAGGAGGGCTAAAAAATCTCCTGATTCCCTTTCATCCAGCGATTCACCAATACAGAAAATCACTTTCAGGCCCGCTTCAAGCGCAATGTCTATTTTTTTGGCCAATTGAAATCCATCTTCCTGAAAATACATGCGTCGTTCCGAATGCCCGATAATAACGTACTCCGCGCCGGTTGATGCGACCTGAGCGGCCGATATTTCGCCGGTAAAAGCGCCTGCGTTTTCATGATAAATATTTTGAGCGCCCACGGCCAACCGTGGATTGGCTTTTGCAAGTTGCACAAGGCTGTGCAAGTGAATAAAAGGAACACATACAATCAGCTCTGTCGAATCGCGCAATTCGTCCTTCGCCATATGTACAATTTCAGAAAAAAGAGATACACCCTCATAATGAGTGAGGTTCATCTTCCAATTGCCTGCTACAATGCGTTTTCTCATAATAATTTATTCTTGTAAAGGTAAATCAATATTTGCTTTTCCATCTCCTGGAAAGTTTGTCCCTTCTGTGTGTATGCCATTTGCGCCGCTTTCAAAAATTTCTCTAGCTCGTAGGTCTCGTCCACATTCCAGGTAAATTGAGGCACCCATTTTGGCGGGAATCCGGTGCATGCAATTTGTGCCCCAGTCCCCACGACGGTGCCGGAGTTCAGGGGCGTCTGAATAGCGGTCTTGACATGATCGCCCATTATGGTGCCGCAAAATTGCAGGGCAGTATTTCTGTATCCCTGCGTTTCGTAATCATAGAGTCGGATCGCTCCATAATTGTTTTTCATATTGGAATTATTCGTCCCTGCCCCCCAGTTGCACCAGGCACCGACGACCGAGTTTCCCATATACCCTTCGTGCCCCTTTGCCGAAAATCCCCATATGACTGAGGTGTTGATCTCGCCTGCCACTCGGGAATAAGGCCCGACAGTCACGTTGGGATAAATCTTTGCGCCCATCTTGACTTGACTATTCTCTCCCAAAGCAAACGGCCCCCTGATCATGCAACCTTCCCAGATCTCGCTGCCTGCTCCAAGGTAAATCGGCCCGGTTTCCGAGTTCAGTGTACTATGCATCGCTGTTGCACCATCCTCCGCGAAGACTCTGTCCCCTATCACGGTGTTGCTCGGGTGCAAAGGCGCAGAGATCCGACCCTTGGTCAGCACATCAAAATCATACGCAATCTGCTTTCCGTTTTCCAGAAAGATATCCTCGGGAAATACTATTTGTGTGAACTCATCAAGCGGATCAAGGGGGAAGCCCGATGCCGCAGAATCCCAGTCGAAATCAAACTCGGCGGCGTCGTCCCTCAAAAACCACGAATCGAACCCGGCTTTATCCACTTTAAGGATCATTGGCCCTGCAGCTCCTTTTAGCCCCTGCCCTGCTTTCAAGTTTTTGATCCGCTCTATCAGGGCATCGTTGGGACACAATCCTTCTCTGATCAAAACAAAGCTTGTCGTGGCCGGATGAACTGATCTTCCGAAGTGCGGCGCCAGGTAAGGCTCGGTGATGCAAGCAATCTCCCCACCGAATGCTTTTTTCCACTTTTCTTTTATGGTCAAAATCCCCACCCTCAAGTCAAACAAGGGTCGGGTCAGGGTCAAAGGAAATAGGCGTCGCCTGGCCGACCTATCCAAATCTACCAATATGATCTGCATCATGGTGTAAATTTAGCATAAAATAAAAAGAGTCCTGCAATAACAGGACTCTTTTATTAAAAACATCTCATGAACACCAATAGGTGCGGGAGATTTATTTCTTCGCGTAACGTGTACGGAATTTGTCGATACGACCCGCTGTATCCACCAACTTCATTTTTCCAGTATAGAATGGATGTGAAGTGTGTGAAATCTCCAATTTTACCAACGGATATTCGTTACCATCTTCCCAGGTGATTGATTCCTTGGACTCAATGCATGACTTCGTCAAAAAAGCATATTCATTGGACATATCTTTGAAAACCACTAACCGGTAGTTTGATGGATGCAAATCTTTTTTCATTTCTTCTTGTCGTTTTTACGTTTCAGATTGCAAAAATAACCATTGTTTTCCAATTATCAAAATCATAATAGATTTTCCTTGGCAAATGCAGCAAATATAGTGTGCTTTAGGAGTGATTGGTGATTCTCCAACTCCCTGACCAATTGAATCTGAGCCCTGCACCGCTGCAGATTATGCGCAGGGTGAGCAATTTTAAAGTAGGTGTCTCCTTGTAGGTAATCCGTCAAAAATCGAGTAGCCTGAATAAAGGGCAACATGAGTATACCTTCTATAAGTGACTCTATTTCCGCGGGCTCGATAAATTCTCTGGCAATTCCGGCATAAGCATTTATAAAAGAACTAAAATAGTCCATATTTAAACGGATCTTGTCTACATCGGCTTCATCTTCGACGGCCTCATTGATCAAGGTCCGGACGGCATCGCCAACATCATAAGCTATCAGTCCAGGCATAATCGTATCTAAATCGATGACACTGATAGCCTGATCGTTGTCATTCAACATCATGTTGTTGAATTTGGTATCATTGTGCGTAACTCTGACCGGTAAAGTACCGTTCTCCCGTTGCTGCTGCAAGGTCATCATAGCGGACTTCCTGGCGCGGATAAATTCCAGCTCTGTATCCACAGAGGCCAGTCGCCGGTGCATGTCCGCGCTCACCGTCTTCTCCAGTTGTATGATCCGTTTTCCGAGGTGATGAAAATCTCGGAGAACCTCTAGAAAATCTCCCGGATCAAGATCGCTTGCCAAGAAATGGAAAAAGGCGATGGCCTCCCCTATCCCCGCTGCTTCATCTGTGCTGGTAATACGATCCGACATGTCTTTCGCGCCCTCGATAAAGGGGAACATTCTCCATGAGCTGCCATCTGTATGCGAGTAAAAGCGTTCCCCTTTACAGGTTGGAATAATTTCCAATAAGCGCCAGCGCTCAGAAATGGGATATTTTGCAATGCGATCCAAGGCCAGTTTTTCTCGCATGTGCTCGACCACAAGGCTCATATTGGCCATTATCCCTTCAATATCAGGAAACACATGTTGATTGATTTTCTGCAAAATAAAGCGTTTTCCCGGAGGCACGGTTCGAACAAGGAAAGTATCGTGAATATGCCCATCGCCATGCGCTTTAATCGCGTCAATATCCGCGTTAAACGCAAAACGAGCGGCTATATCATGCAATTCAGCTATTCTCAGCATAGTGGCAATTTAAATAAAAAATTACATATATTGCGAAATAAACGCAAAATCATGGATAGAAGGAATTTTATCAGGAACAGTTCTTTGGTCGCTGCAGCAGGATTGAGCGCAACCACGGAGGCTTCGGCTCTTTCGAAAATTTTGTTGAATACTTCTACTCGGGCTCCCGTGGATAAAGTAAGATTGGGGTTTATCGGCGTCGGATTGAGGGGTCGTAACCACCTGGCATTAGCGCTCAGGAGGGAAGACATCGACATTGTAGCAATCTGTGA
>CAYNZH010000016.1:0-4117 GCA_964401685.1 uncultured Sphingobacteriaceae bacterium | reverse complement strand
AGCGTAGAGGATCATTGGGAAGTGGTAAACACATCCGAGCAAACCGGAATGCCCTATATGACCTTGGAAAATGTCTGTTACCGACGGGACGTCATGGCGATGTTGAATATGCATAGGCAGGGTTTGTTCGGCGAATTGCTTCATCTGGAGGGGGGATACCAGCATGATCTGAGGGAAGTACTCTTCAACAATGGCAAACAACCCTATGGTGGCGGAGTGGAGTTTGGGCCCAATGCGATGAGTGAAGCCCAGTGGCGCACCCAGTACAACATAGACCGAGACGGTGATCTCTATCCCACCCATGGGCTAGGACCGATAATGCCCTTTGCGAACATCAATAAGGGCAACAGAATCACAAATTTGGTGAGTTTTTCGAGCAAAGCCCGCGGCTTAGCCGCTTATGTGGAGAGCCAATCTCCAGGCCATCCCAACGCCCGAATCAATTACAAGAATGGAGACATCACTCAAACCATGCTCAACTGTGCCAATGGAGAGACCATCATGTTGACCCATGATACGCACCTTCCGCGGCCCTATTCATTGGGATTCAGGGTGCAGGGGACCCGGGGAATCTGGATGGATGTCGCTAAAGGAGTTCACATTGAAGGCAAGTCCCCCGCCCATCGCTGGGACCCGGTGGACGAGTGGGTTCAGAAATACGACCATCCCTTGTGGAAAAAACATGCAAGCGACTCCGCTGGGGCAGGACACGGTGGCATGGACTGGTTTGTATTTAATGCCTTTGTAGAATCCGTCAAACAAGGAAAGCAAACGCCTATTGACGTTTATGATTCGGCTATCATGAGCGTGGTATTCCCCCTTTCAACACAATCCCTTGAAGAAGGGAACAAACGTCTAGAGGTGCCGGACTTCACCAAAGGAAAGTGGAAAACAGCAAAAAACACCTTCGTTCTCGATGATAGCGGCTTCTAACGGAGAGCAACCAACCACACAGAACGAAGGTGTTCAGCCAATTTATTGGACTACGTCCAGAACCTGCGGTGAAGACTGCTTTACGTCATCACTAACATTATCTTCAAACTTCTTGAAATTATCCAAGAATAATTGTGCCAGTTGGTTGGCCTGTGTATAGTAAACATCCTTATTATCCCACATTAAAACGGGATCCAGCACATTGTCTGGCACCTCAGGACAACTCGTAGGATAAGAGAGCCCGAAAACAGGATGTGTGTTGTACGCGACGTCATCCAGCCGTCCACATAGCGCCGCCTTGATGATAGACCGCGTGTACGCGAGCTTGATCCGACGACCCACCCCATAGGGACCCGCTACCCAACCTGTATTGATGAGCCAAACGTTAATGGTTCCAGACATCAATTTTTCTCTTAGTAATTCGGCATACTGTCCAGGATGCAGGGGCAAGAATGCTTCACCAAAACATGCGGAAAACACAGCCTTTGGTTCTTTGATCCCAACCTCTGTCCCTGCAACCTTTGCGGTATATCCAGAAATGAAGTGGTACATTGCTTGTGTAACAGTGAGCTTGGAAACCGGGGGCAGAACGCCGAATGCATCTGCGGTCAGGAAGAAAATATTTTTGGGTGCTCCCCCGATGCTTCCTGGAGCGATGTTATCGATATGGTCTATTGGATAAGCCACACGCGTGTTTTCAGTCTTATCAATGTTTTCATAATCCGGTGTCCTGGTACCGGGCACGAAATTGATATTCTCAAGCAAAGCACCAAATTTGACAGCCGAATAAATTTCCGGTTCCTTTAAAGGATCCAATCCAACGCATTTCGCATAACAACCACCTTCAAAGTTAAAAACACCGTGCTCGTCCCATCCGTGCTCGTCATCACCTATGAGCATGCGTTCCTTATCAGCTGAAAGCGTGGTTTTCCCTGTCCCGGAAAGGCCAAAATAGAGCGCAGTCTCCCCTTCTTTGTTGGTGTTAGCGGAACAATGCATTGAAAGGACATTTTTTTGCAGTGGAAGAATAAAGTTCAGGACAGAAAAGATGCCCTTTTTGATTTCTCCGGTGTAGCCCGTTCCAGCGATGATGATTGTTTTCTCCGTAAAATTTAACAGGACAAAATTTGGACTGACCACTCCATAGCGCTCAGGATCATCAATCGTAAAACCAGAAGCAGCCAAAATAGTCCATTCGGGACTCACTTGATCGTCGGCTTCGTCCGGGCGGATAAACATATTGTTTACAAATACACTCTGGTAGGCCGATTCGGTGATCACGCGCAGAGAAATCCTGTATTCCTCAGATGCTCCCGCAAAAGCATCCCGTACATACAGATCCTTTTGGGCCAGATACTTGGTCACTTTGTCCAACAACAAACTATAGTTGTCGGGCGAAATAGGTTGGTTGATGTTTCCCCACCAAACTGCTTCCTTTGTGAGGTCATCTTCTACTATAAAACGATCTTTCGGAGAGCGTCCAGTAAATTTACCTGTATCAGCGGCCAAAGCACCTGTATCAGATAATACTCCTTCTCCGTTCCGGAGTGCTAATTCAACCAGTTCGGCCACTGTTTTCTGATAATACACTTCGCCTTGTGGTTGGATGGACAAATATTCAAGATTGGGTAACCCTAGATTCTCTGAACTCATTTCCATTAAAATTGAATTTACATAAATACGATGCGTGCAAATGTAACTAATATTTCCAGCTTTTGTAAAACAAAAGCACTGAAAATCAACTTATTGTATCAAATACACTAAGTCAACCTGTTGAATTCCAATATGTTTTAGCGATTTAGACATGTTTGTCGTATCTTTATCCTTTTAAACGCTTCTAACTATGAATTTGTTCGCTTTAGATACTGGGTTTTTTAAGTTGGACGGAGGTGCTATGTTCGGTGTAGTTCCTAAAGTATTGTGGCAGAGAACCAATCCACCGGACGAAAACAACCTTTGTAACTGGGCAGCCCGACTGCTGCTGATTGAGGACGGAAATCGTTTGATCCTGATCGATACAGGTTTAGGGGACAAGCAAGATGAATCCTTCTTTAAGCATTACCATAGACGTGAAACCCGCTCAGTTCAGGACGCACTAGCCCTGCATGGTTTTGATGCGGAAGACATTACCGACGTGTTTCTGACACATCTTCATTTCGATCACGTTGGCGGAGCTGTTCGTAAAGAAGGTGAAATTCTTATACCCGCCTTCAAAAACGCAACCTACTGGAGCAATGAGTCCCATTGGAACTGGGCACTTCATCCGAACTCCCGCGAGAAGGCCTCCTTCCTTAAGGAGAACATCCTTCCCATTCAGCAAAGCGGACAATTGAAATTTATCGAGCATAAAGACGGAGTTGGTTTCACCGAAAATATCAGCGTGCGTTTTGTGAACGGGCATACCGAAGCGATGATGCTTCCACAAATCAACTATAAAGGGAAAACGCTCCTATATATGGCGGATCTACTCCCGTCGGTCGGACATATACCTCTTCCCTACGTAATGAGCTACGATATCAGGCCTTTAGAAACGCTGGATGAGCGCCAGAAGTTCTGGGCCGAAGCGGTTCGGGACAATTACACCCTTTTTCTGGAGCATGACTCCCAATTTGAGTGTTGTACTTTAGAAAAAACGGACCGTGGCATTCGCTTAAAGGACACATTCACCCTTCAGGAATTCACGGCCCGCTCTTAATATTCGTTTACAGATCAGTCCTTGATAATAAAGAACTCTACCCTTCTGTTGAACTGGTGCTCCTCCTCTGTACACTCGACGCCGGGTGCGCAATGATTCGCCAATTTTGAAAATCCATAACCCTTTGCAACCAATCGGCTCGGGTCAATCCCTCCAGCGGTAAGGAAAGCGATGGCCGCATCGGCACGACGCTGGGACAAGGCCATATTATAGGCCTGAGAACCCCGGGAATCCGTGTGAGCACTCAACTCAATCCGCATGCTGGGATCACTTTGCAAAAAGGATAAAATTTTCGACAGCTCCAGGGCAGCATCGGGGCGAATGTCTGATTTATCAAAATCAAAATATATATTTCTCAGCACCACCACTTCCTCTTTTTCCACGGGTGCAAGCAGTATTTCCCTAAAAATAGTCTGGGTAGAATCAATGCCCCTGGTATCAATTGAGATGGCAGTGAAAGGCTTAAAACCAGTCTGCTCTGCGCTTAAG
>CAYNZH010000015.1:34568-53759 GCA_964401685.1 uncultured Sphingobacteriaceae bacterium | reverse complement strand
GGAAGTCCATAAATTTAGAACAAATCACCCGGCGGAATTGTTAATCAAGAAAAAAGGAAAGTTATGTCAAAACCATCGAATCCAACAGGAAAAACGCCAAAAGGTAAGCCAGCAAGTGAAAGAAGTGGCGGAACCGGCCTCAAAGATGCCCCAAAGGACGCTCTTAAGGACAAAGCTATAGAAAACAAGTATCTTGACGACCAGGGTGAGCCGGCAGACAATGTCAAAGTTCAGAATCCCAACAGAAATCTGGATAAGGATACCTAAATTCAGCGTTCCAGTTCTCTGATATAAATATCACGGTACGAAACATGGGTTCCGTGGGCCTGAAGTTCAATCTGTTCAATCGGAAAAATTGCTCGGTTTCTGTCCCAGTAATTTTCCAAAACCACCTCGTCGGTGACTAAAATTCCGTTGAGATAGACGGTAACCTTATCGCCTTTCATGAGAATGCGAAAGGTATTCCACTCTCCCAAGGGGTTGTCTGCGACCAAAAGAGGCTTGCTTTCATGCTTTTGATTGTTGTAAAGACCTCCTGAGCCCACCTGAGCGCCGACTTCTACGCGAGAAGTGTCCCAAATCTGCACTTGGGGGGTGCCCCTGAGGTAAATCCCCGCGTCGCCGTCCTTCCCGTCTTTGGCCAACTTCCAGTCGAGAATGAGTTCTATGTCCCCATAGGATTTAGTGGTTGCAATATTGTCTCCATGCCCGTTGAAATGCAGCGCCCCATCCTGCACGTACCATCCTTTTCGCATCAGCGAGTCTGCCTTGCGTTGCGCTTCTTCTAGCTCTTGAACACTCATCGCCGCTCGACGTATAGGATTGGCAACCAAACCTTTCCAACCTTCAAGATTCTCGCCGTTGAATAGAGGAACAAAACCGGGGGTGTCAGGCATTTCGCCCAGATGCTTTTGAATCGCCTCCCGCAGATAGCTACTCTCGCTGCCGGAAAGGATGCCCTGGACACGCATCAGAATCTGCCTCACATCATCTCCGAGGAAATGCTTGTTTTCAAGGGCTATATTCATGGCTGTATGTGCGGCCGTAGAGGCCAGATCAGGATGTTCCAAATATTTTCCAGCGAAAATCAGGGCTAAAAACGTGTTGGATCCCTGCATGGCGCTTAGTAGCGTGCGCTTTTGGGAAATATCCTCAGTGTGGTCAAATGCATCTCTCAAATAAAGGACTTTTTGATCATCAGGAAGCTGGGAGGCAGCCAGTAGGCGAACTAACCCTTGCACGAGCGCTCGCTGGTCATTTGGCTCGGAATTTTCTCGGATCTGCCTGCTGATATCCGGCAAAGCCAAATCGTCTGACCAAGTGGCCAATGCGCTGAGTGCTGCAGCTTTGTCCGGCAGGTTGTCTCCTTCGAGCGGAACGCGCAACATATTCAATCCATCCGAGCCACCAATTCCTGCGAGCACAGGAAAATACGCTACTTGATGCTGGGGATCCAATCCCTTAACGTGGGCGAGCAGAGAGCTTACTTGGGCGTCTGCTTCGGTAGATCTCTGCACCGACTGGATAATCGCCTGCTGAACGTGAACAATTTGGAATGTTGACGCCATACCCAGCAATGCAATTAATTCTGGACTATTTTCAGGAAGGCTGAGTGCTGGCAGGGCGCTATAGGCAGCGTCCTGAACCACTTGACTTTTATAGGCTAGGGATTGCGTGTCTTGTAAAAGCTCAAAAACATAGGGGGCAACGGCTTCGATGGCCCGAATCTCAGCAACCTGCAGCAGGATACTCGTCCAGAGTGGGTCATTTCGCGTGGATTCGAGCATTGGCAACAGTAGGGCTGGAAGCTCAGAACCATCGTATAGAAGTAACGATTCCTTCAGCGCAGAAACTATGTAGTCAGTCGAAAGATCAAGCTCCTCGATCAGCGTAGGTGCGGCACGTGCGCCATCCAACTCAAGCAGGCCTCGAATCGCAAGCGCCTGCGAAGGGGCGTGATCATCACCCAAAGCGGTGTACAAAAAAGGTACGACCGCCCGATCCTGTTTTTGGACTAAAAATCGCAGAATCGAGAACCGGCTCTGAGGCGAGTAATTTTCGATACCGTGGACCAGCTTTCGGGCGTCATCCGCACTCCAATATCTGCCGAGCAGCGACAGTGCACGGGTTCTCAACGCGAGCGGTACTTCTATGTCAGAAGATGCACGCGCGATCTTCATCAGTCTGTTTTTACTCCCTTTTCCGCTTGACTGAGTCAGTAATTCAAGACCGCGAACCTGATAATGAACGGGCAAGTCCCGCTTGGAAAGTAGCTTTCTCGCAGTTCTTCTCGCAAGAGCTTCATTACCCGCAGCCGCCATGCGGAAAGCAAAGTCTACATTGGCGTCTAGAACTAAATCCGGGCCCGGTGTCCAGGATACGCGCCGACCCATCTCCCAAAGCGGCCGGGCTAGGGCGACACTCGCGGTCTTCCCAATAGCTGACCAGGCTACAGGTGACAGGTCAGGATCATTGGACCGGGCAATCTCGAGCAAGGATTTTTCTGCAGCCGAATTACCGACGAAAGCAAGTGCGTTGATAACTGCAGTTTTGCCGTCTACGGAAAGAGAAGCATGGGCGAGAGCGTTATTCAAAACCGAGACGGCTTGTTCAGATCCGATCTGCGCCAACAGCATCACCGTTCGTTCTCCTAGCAAAGGATCAGCGAGAAGTGGCTGCAATACGGGTATGAGCTCGTCCTTGCCGCAGTTCTGAAGCAGTTGGAGGATGAAATTCTTGGTTTCAACATTGTTCACCTGGGGCAGTACGTTCGCGAGATTGAGAGAGAAAGATTCCCGAAGCCGCTCATTTCCGGGTTTCATCACGTAATAGCTATAACTTTGCAACAGGTACTCAGACGGAAGGTTATGAGGGTTCAGCGCGCCACCCTCTTTGAGAGACTCAAACTCCTTCTCTACCGCCGCTGCGCTTTCCAAGGGGAAGGACGTTTCTTGCGCGGCGCCCCAAAAAGGAGTCAGCAACAAGGTTATCAGCGTACAATACTTTAATATTTTCATGGTAATTTTTTGTTGAAGGCCTAGATTGTCCATTCGCCCCGCATAGGCTGGTGAATGAGCCTGTTCGCAGCATCATTGTTTACGAACGAACGTTCGTTAATATCAAATTCGAGGGATTGGCCGAGCCTCAGTGCAATCAGGCCCATGTTGACGAGTGTACATGACTGGTGGCCGTTGTCTTCATTTAAAGCAAACTTTTGGCGGGTTTTCACCGCGTGCACAAAATCTGTTAGCTGAGGCTTCGGATCTGCAAAAGATGCCAATTTCCTCTCCATATCAGGAATATCAGACTGAAATCCTTTGTACAATTTACCTTGAGGCCCGGCAATATAGGGTGCGCCTTCGGCAGAACCATCTCCATCCAATACGATCTTACAACCATCCGCATACGTATACGTAATGCGCCTCCAGGTACCTACTGCATCGTGGTGCTGTTGGGGTGCATCGACTTCTACCCGAATGGGACTCTCATTGTCCTTGCCGAGAAAATACTGAACAGGATCCAAATAATGTTGGCCCATATCTCCAAGGCCGCCCCCATCATAATCCCAATAACCCCTAAACGTGGTGTGTACCCGATGGGTGCTATAAGGCTTGAAGGGTGCAGGCCCGAGCCACATGTCATAGTCCAATGCTCTCGGAACTGGTTCCGGAGGAAGTTGGTCCTTACCCACCCAATAAAATTTCCAATCAAATCCTGTATGCTTGCTGATCGTAACCGTGAGCGGCCAGCCTAACATGCCGGAATCCACCAATTTTTTGATCTTTTTCACCGGAACCTGCATCCCGTAAAATGGCGCATCAAATCTAAACCAGGTGTTAAGCCTAAATATTGAACCGAATTGTTGCACAGCTTCTTTCACGCGCTCCCCTTCGCCGATGGTTCGGGTCATGGGTTTCTCGCACCATATATCTTTACCCGCTTTCGCTGCAGCGATGGCCATCACCCCATGCCAATGTGGAGGAGTCGCAATATGGACAATGTCTACTTCGGGGAGAGCGATGAGTTCCCTGAAATCCGAAAACTGCCTGACGCCGGGGCTGAGTTTACTGGCGGCCAAAGCCAAATGCCTTTGGTCCACGTCGCAAATCGCAACAGTTCGAGTTCCGGCATAATTGAAATGTCCCCTACCCATTGCGCCAACACCGATCACTCCCTTGGTCAAATGGTCGCTAGGGGCCAAAAAGCCCTTGCCCCCCAATACGTGCCGTGGAACAATCGTAAACGCTGCGGCACCGAATACCGCTTTTTTTAGAAAAGTTCGCCGGGATTGAGCTTTATCACTCATGAAATTCCGTTTATAAATGAAAAAATTGGTTACACGGCTATGCACCACCACATTGCCGCCTGTAATTTAGATATAAAATTCTAAACGTGCAAACACTACGCTTTCTTGGCTTGGCTAAAGCTGAAATTTCTCTGGGTGAGATAACTAAATATAGTCACCAATATGGTCGTGATGATAAATGAAATGGTAGGATACCAAAGAAAACGCTCCACGAACAATTTCATTAACACGTAATTGAGCAACACACACACCAACACAACCATGAAATACCGCATCAGCTGGATGCGCCTCCGCAAATAGGAACCGCTGAAAACGACGGCATAATTGAGGTAAAATCCCAGGGGAAAGGTCACGCAAAAAGCAATGAGCCAGGCGGCAATATGCGGGCTAATGGCGACCACGGGCAGGTGCAATATTTCCTTTTCCAATACATAATGAAAGGAAAGATAGTAAATCACAATGTTGAGCAACTGAGTGCCTCCGCCACTCGCGGCGTATCTAAACGTTTGCAAAGGGACAAAGGGAACCATCCTCCGAGCTAGAGGATAAAAAAAATCGATTATCCTAATAATTCGGCTTTGTATAAAATGGTGAATCTTCCTAAGCATGCTATGGCACAAATATAAAAGTTATTGACTAGCCTGCGAGGGTTTTACACCTACTTTCTGCAAATCGGGCAAAGCCCAGGCTATAATTCCGATCAATGGAAGGAAAGCGCAGACATGGTAGATGTGAAAAATCGAGGTTTGATCGGCCCACCAGCCCAATACGGCTGAACCTAAGCCGCCCATTCCAAAGGCAAAACCGTAAAATAGACCCGATACCACGCCCAAACGATGAGGCAGCAGCTCCTGAGCAAACACCAATATGGAGGGGAAAGCCGAAGACAGAATCAGTCCGATGAGCACGATAAGAATACCGGTCCAGAAAAGATCGGCATAGGGAAGCATCAGGGTAAACGGTGCAGAACCCAAAACCGAAAACCAGATAATGTTCTTCCTACCCCAGCGATCGCCTAAAAACCCACCTATCAGAGTACCCAACGCTGTTGCAATGAGGTAGCTGAACAAATACAATTGCGCACGAACTTCCGAAATACCGAATTTTTCCAGGGTGTAAAACTGCAAATAACTGGAAATACTGGCCGTGTAGAAATACTTGGAAAATATAAGAACCAGCAAAATACTGATCGCTAAACCAACGCGGTTACGGCTCAGATTGGGACTTGAAGATGTAGCCTTTTTGCCCAATTCCTTTTGAGTTTTCAACACGCGACTGTACCATCGTCCCAGCCCAATGTATACGCCTTGCGCAAGCAATCCGACAAGCACAAACCATAAGATCTCCTCCTGCCCACTCGGCAAAACCAACCAGGCTACACAGAGCGGACCCAACGCAGATCCTGTGTTCCCCCCAATCTGGAAAATAGCCTGAGCGAGACTTCTTTTACCGCCTGAAGCGACAAAAGCCATACGGGACGACTCGGGATGAAAGATGGAGGAGCCAATTCCTATCAGGGTGACCGACACGAGTATTGTTGAATAATCGGGGGCATAAGCCAGTAGTGCCACACCCGCCATACTGAAAATCATCCCATAAACCTGAGTAAAGGGAAGAGGCCGCCTGTCTGTATACAGTCCGACTACTGGCTGAAAAATAGAAGATGACAATTGGAAACAGAGGGTGATTAGACCAATCTGCGTAAATGAAAGATTATAATTGCTCTTCAACAGGGGATAAATAGCCAAAACCAGGGCCTGGATCAAATCATTGAAAAGGTGTCCAATACTTATCGCCAGTAAAATGGGATAAACTGTTTTCTTCAACATGCGCCACAAATGTATAAAATAAACAGAAACTTGCATATTCAAAAAACATTTCAGAATATTGTATAAGGACTTATATAATTAAATCTGCAATGGATTTTTACCAATCTTTAGGAAATCTGATTTTGGGCAGCCGACTGAGACGGATCAGTGACTATTATCTCGCTGAAATCAATAGGGTTTACCAGCAGCTTTCGCTTGAGTTTGAAGCGAGCTGGTTCCCGGTGTTTTTCCTTCTGTCGGAAAATTCACCCTTGTCTATTCGGGAAATTTCCACCAAAATGGAGGTTTCACACTCCGCGGCCAGCCAACTCATTTCTCAACTAAAGAAAAAAGGATTGGTTGTGAGTGAACCGTCCAAAGTGGATGCCCGCCGGCAAGATGTGCAACTCAGTACACAGGGGCGCGAACTTTTAAGTGAGGTGTTGCCGGTGTGGAGTGGCATAAGTACGGCCATGTCCGACCTTGAAAGTCCCTGCGGCGAAACGAGTCTGCTGGACCACTTAACATTGCTGGAAACGGCGTTGGAAAAAGAAGCGCTGTCCGCCAGAATCATTCATGCATTAAAAAAACCTTGTTTATGATAGAACAGAAATTTCATTACGGAGTAGATCGCCTGACCGTGGAAAAAGCGATGCGACTCAGTCGCGGCGAAATCTCCGGCGGACTCGCGGCAGAGTCCAGAACAAAAATCGAGCAATCTTCGGCACATGTCGCGGAAATGGTCAGGGATCGCAAGGTTGTCTACGGGATCAACACAGGCTTCGGCCCACTTTGCGACACGTTGATTTCCGCTGATGACACCGCTCTTTTACAGCACAATCTTCTAATGAGTCATGCGGTCGGTGTCGGCCCCCTCATACCGGTCGAAATCGCGAAACTGATGTTGATCATCAAAGTGCAAGCACTCGCCCAGGGCTTTTCGGGTATTCGGTTACAGACTGTCGAACGAATACTCTGGATGATAGATCAGAATATCATTCCAGCCGTTCCGGCGCAAGGATCTGTTGGCGCATCGGGTGATTTGGCACCCCTGGCTCACCTGTTTCTCCCGCTGATCGGGCTGGGGAAAGTCTACTTCCGAGGGCGCCTGGTCACAGCTGCAGAAATGCTTCAGGAAGAAGGTTTAGCTCCGTTGTCTTTAGGACCCAAAGAAGGGCTGGCCCTTATCAACGGGACCCAGTTCATCGCCGCGCACGCAGTGTATGGTTTGTACCGGTTTTTCAATCTTCTGGAAAGTGCTGATGTGATCGGCGCAATGAGTCTGGAAGGATTTTTGGGATCTTACCGGCCTTTTGACCCGCGTTTGCATCAGATTCGCCCTTTTCCGGGCAATCAATTGGTCGCGCACCGCTTGTGGGAGCTCCTGAGTCGGTCGGAATTGGCCAATTCTCATCGGGATTGCACACGGGTACAGGACCCTTATTCCTTCAGATGTATGCCTCAGGTCCATGGAACGTCGCGAACAGCATGGCAGCATCTGCGTCTGCTGACAGAAATAGAAATCAACGCGGTTACTGATAATCCCATCGTGTTAGGCTCCCACGATACGATTAGCGGTGGTAATTTTCACGGACAGCCCCTGGCTATACCGCTCGACTATGCAATCATCGCTGCTTCAGAGCTCGGCAATATCGCAGATCGCCGCTGCTACTTACTTATCGAAGGACAGTACGGTCTGCCCAAGTTACTGATCGAGGAGGCAGGATTGCACTCTGGATTTATGATTCCTCAGTACACAGCCGCAGCGCTGGTTTCAGAAAACAAAGGACTTTGCTTTCCCGCTAGTGCGGACAGCATCCCTACTTCCCTGGGTCAGGAAGACCATGTATCCATGGGTTCAATTAGTGGGCGGAAATTTAATCAAGTCTTGGACAATCTGGTGAATATTCAGGCAATAGAACTGCTGTATGCCACACAGGCAATGGATTTCAGAAAAGGAGCAAAATCATCCGAAGTATTGGAGGCCTGCCGCGCACTAGTTCGCAGCGAAGTCCCTTTTACCACCGAGGATAGGGTTTTTTCCGAAGATATTAATAAGTTGAGCGCAATGATCGGCACGCACCGCCTACTCGACACAATCAATCAAAGTGCAGCCGAATACCGTTTTGAATTAAATCCCCAAAATTATGAATCATTCTACATTTCTTGATACCTACGCAAAGCATCCTCATTATTTTGCCCCGACAGGCAAAAAGCTCCATGCCAAAAACTGGCAAACTGAGGCTGCGCTGCGTATGCTTCTCAATAATTTGCATGCAGATGTCGCGGAAAATCCTGAAGAACTAGTGGTGTACGGAGGTATCGGACAGGCTGCTCGCAACCCGCAAGCCCTCCGTAAAATCCTGGAAATTCTGTTGGATCTGGATGAAGATCACTCCTTATTGGTTCAGTCCGGCAAGCCGGTAGGTGTGGTTCGAACTCATTCACAGGCACCGAGAGTACTGATCGCCAACAGTAACCTGGTACCAAAATGGGCTACCTGGGATCACTTTAACGAATTGCGCAGTAAGGGGTTGATGATGTATGGCCAAATGACGGCCGGAAGTTGGATTTATATAGGCTCTCAGGGAATATTACAAGGTACTTATGAAACATTCGTAGAATGTGGTCGGCAGCATTTTCAAGGAGACTTGGGGGGAAAACTGCTTGTAACGGCTGGATTGGGAGGCATGGGCGGTGCCCAATCGTTGGCCGCGACTATGGCCGGCGCCGTATTTCTGGGTGCCGATGTCGACCGCAGCCGCATACAAAAGCGCTTGGACACGGGTTATATTGATCGGTTGACCGAAAGCTACGACCAAGCAATGGCGTGGGTCAACGAGGCCATGGCCGAGAAAAAACCAGTATCCGTCGGGCTCGTAAGCGATGCGGGTGATCTTTTGGAAAAAATGCTCCATGACGGTATCATCCCCCATATATTGACCGATCAGACCTCCGCGCACGACCCGTTGAATGGGTACATCCCTCATGGCCTGACGCTCAACGAAGCAACGGAACTCCGTATTAGCGACCCCGCAGCGTATCAGGACAGAGCCAAGAAAAGCATGGCCAGACACGTGGGCCTGATGCTGGAACACCAGAAGAAAGGCGCGATCACCTTTGACTATGGCAACAATATCCGCGAATTTGCCAAGGAAGGCGGTGAAGCAAATGCTTTCGATTTCCCTGGGTTCACTCCAGCATTTATAAGACCACTTTTCTGTGAAGGGAAGGGCCCTTTTCGCTGGGTAGCCCTCTCGGGAGATCCCGAAGACATTTACCGGACGGACGAAGCACTGATGGAAGCATTCCCCGAAGACAAAGCATTACATCACTGGTTGACACAGGCCCGGGAAAAAATCTCCTTTCAGGGCCTTCCGTCCCGAATCTGCTGGTTGGGCATGGGCGATAGGGAAAAAGCGGGGCTGATCTTCAACGATTTGGTCCGAAGCGGCAAAGTCACAGGCCCCATAGTGATTGGCAGGGATCACTTGGATTGCGGATCTGTAGCCTCACCAAACCGGGAAACTGAAGACATGAAGGACGGCTCGGACGCTGTTTCCGATTGGCCGCTGCTGAATCTGATGAGCAACACAGCGGGGGGCGCGACCTGGGTGTCTTTCCATCACGGTGGCGGTGTGGGAATGGGTTATTCGCAGCACGCAGGAATGGTCGTCCTGGCTGATGGCACCGACCGGGCGGAACAATGTTTGCGCAGAGTTTTACACAACGATCCGGCAATGGGAATATTCCGCCATCACGATGCAGGCTACGAAAAAGCCACCGACACAGGAAAGGCATTCGATTTACTCATCTGAAACTAAAATGAATTGCATATGAAACTCTTAGGACCTTTTAGCCAAATTATTACCCTAAAAGACCTCAATATACGCGGGAGTATCGCCGATGAGGCGCTGGAAATCATTTCCAATGGTGGAGTGTTGATCAGCGGTGAAAGAATAGTTCACGTAAATGACTTCAACACACTCAAAAAGGAATTTCCGCAGGCAAAAATCGAGGAAATAAATCATCCCTCGGTACTGCTGCCAGGTTTCGTTGACTGTCATACGCATATATGCTTTGGCGGTGAACGTTCGCGGGATTATGCCATGCGGGTGGCGGGAAAATCCTATCTGGAAATTGCTCATGCAGGTGGTGGAATTTGGGATACCGTCCAACAGACGCGCAAGGCTGACGCCGAGCAGCTACAACAGCTCACTGTGGAACGGGCGGATCATTTGTTGAAGTCAGGCGTTACGACTATCGAGGTCAAAAGCGGATATGGTCTCGATCAAGAGTCCGAAATCAAAATGTTGGAGGCGATCAAAGGAGCTAGTGAGCAGACTAGGGCTTCGCTGATCCCTACCTGTCTGGCTGCACACATGAAGCCCAGGGATTTTGCCGGCTCTGCTGAGAATTACCTGAATCATGTGCTCGAAAATCTACTCCCAGAGGTCAAAAACAAATCGCTCGCAAACCGGGTGGATATTTTTGTGGAAGAATCGGCCTTTAGCGTAGATCAAGCACGGTCTTTTCTGGAAAAATCCCGAGAAATGGGCTTTAGAATCACTGTTCATGCGGATCAGTTCAGTGCAGGTGGCTCAAAACTAGCTGTGGAATTAGGCGCCGTTTCAGCCGATCACTTGGAGGCCAGTGGTCCCGAGGAAATTGCTGCTTTGGGCAGGGCAGCGACTGTTGCTGTAGCCTTACCGGGGGCTTCCCTGGGCCTGGGAATGCGCTTCACTCCTGCACGCGCGCTACTAGACGCCGGTGCATGCCTCGCAATTGCGAGCGACTGGAACCCAGGATCTGCACCCATGGGCGACCTACTCACTCAGGCCGCCATCCTTGGAACCTATGAAAAATTGTCTCTAGCCGAAACCTTGGCAGGAATGACGTTCCGAGCAGCACATGCCTTGGATCTCGCTCAGGACAGGGGCAAGATAGAGCCGGGTAAACGTGCCGATCTACAAGCGTACCCGGTAGATGACTATCGAAAAGTATTTTATCACCAAGGGCAGCTAAAAGCGTCCCGAGTATGGAAAAACGGAGAATGTGTTTATGGAAAATCATGATTCATACAAAGATCAGTATCAGGCAGCAATAGAAACCTGGTGGAAAGGCCGGATAGACGGCGAAGAATTTGCAGACAGGCGGTGGCATCAATGGGTAAAATGCCTAGATATGACCGAGCGGGATCGGCTTCCAGCTTCTTTCAAAAACGCTTCGACATTGATAGGATTTCCCTGTGATGAGGGCGTGCAGCGCAATCGAGGTCGGACAGGTGCGGCAGGCGGTCCCCATGCGATCAGGCAGGCCCTGTCCAATCTGCCCATACCGGAGACGGCTAACCCAGACTCATCCTTTTTCGACGCAGGCAATGTAGAATTCAGTGATCAGGACAGTTCAGTTGACAGCCTTTCCGAGACCCAAAAGGCCCTTGGTTCACTTGTGAGCACAGTGCTTGAAAAGGGCGGATTTCCCATCATTTTGGGCGGCGGCCACGAAGTCACCTATGGTGCCTACTCTGGAGTGAAGGATTATATCGAAAAAAGCATAGAGAACAGCGATGCTGTAATTGGAATAATCAATTTTGACGCTCATTTTGATAACAGAGAGCCGGGCGACGGAGGCGTAAATTCGGGCACAGGTTTTTGGCAAATCCATCAGGACAGCCAACGAAAGAATCAGAAATTCTGTTATTTGGCGGTTGGTATTCAGGAGATGGGCAATACGCGGCGACTTTTCGACCGAGCTCGCCAAACGGGAACCCAGACTATTCTCGCAAGGGATTTCACGCCAAGAAAGCTAACGGAAAACCTCAGTTTACTCAAAAATTTCATGGCAGGATGCGACAAACTCTATCTCACCATAGATTTGGACGTTTTCAGTATGGCAAATGCTCCTGGAGTGAGTGCCCCTTCAGTAATGGGTATAGTACCGGACGAACTGTTTCAGCATTTTTTACTCGAAATTTTCAACAGCAATAAACTCCTGGCTATGGACATCGCCGAACTGAACCCCGAGCTGGACGAAAATTCCAAAACCGCAAGACTCGCTGCAGCGCTGATCTACGAATTTGTACGCTGGAAGCTTACTTAGTCAGTGAGGGATAGTTTTCCAGAAACTTGCGTAGCTTAGGAGCAACAACTGCTGCGCAATAGGGATTTTGTGGGTTGTTGTTGAAATAATCCCGATGGTAATCTTCCGCCTCATAAAAAGTGACCGCAGGACTCACTTCCGTCACTATTGGTCGATCAAACACCCCCTGTTCGGTAAGCGAGTGAATCATAGATTCGGTAGCCTCTTTCTGGCCTTCATCGTGATAAAATACTACCGAGCGGTATTGTGTGCCGACGTCATTTCCCTGGCGGTTGAGCGTTGTTGGATCGTGAGTTTTGAAAAATATTCCCAGCAGTTCCTCAAAGCTCAGCTTCTCAGAATCATAGCCTATATGAATTACTTCTGCGTGACCAGTAGCACCGGTGCATACCTGCTCATAAGTGGGGTTTTCACGCTGTCCACCCATATATCCAGGCAAAACACTCTCTACTCCTTTGACTCTCTGGAAGATGCTTTCGGTACACCAGAAACATCCTCCTCCAAACGTTGCGTACTTCATAGTGTTCAATAGTTAAGATAAAGCTTCTTTAATTATTTTGAAAGAATTCAACTTTGCTGCTTGATCATAAATATGACTCGTGATCATAAGTTCATCCAGTTGATTCTCGTCGATAAAATCCCCCAGCTGCGATCGGAGCGTAGCCTGGTTGCCCGTAAACGTAAAGGAAATCATCGATTGCATCAACCGTTCTACTTCAGGGACCTTGATAATATCCGGCAACGGCCCCGGAGGAAGCAGTGGACTTCTGGTATTGGTAATGATTCCAAGAAACATGCGATACAAACTCGTGGACAAAAATTCCGCTTCTTCGTCTGTTTCGGCGCCCATTGCGTTTACGCAAGCGATTACGTAAGGCTTTTGCAGCTGCTCAGAAGGCTGGAAATTCTCTCTGTAGATACGAATCGCCGCTTCGAACTGAGTTGGCGCAAAATGGGTTGCAAAAGCATAGGGAAGTCCCAATTTGGCGGCAAGATGTGCACTATCTGTACTGGAGCCTAAAATCCAGAGCGGGATATCCAAACCTTCGCCAGGAAATGCCCTTACCTTGGACTGAGGATTCTGATTGCGAAAATAACCTTGCAATTCCTCGATCTCCGCAGGGAAATGATAGGCAGATTGCATATTGTTCCTTCTCAGAGCCATTGCAGTAAGCTGATCGGTCCCCGGAGCGCGTCCCAACCCTAGATCTATCCTTCCAGGATAGAGCGTTTCCAGGGTTCCAAACTGCTCGGCTACGGCCAAAGGACTGTGATTCGGGAGCATAATGCCTCCCGAGCCCACCCTGATGTGCGCGGTCTGTGACGCGACGTGTCCGATCAAAACGGCGGTTGCAGAACTCGCAATATGTTCCATATTGTGATGTTCTGCTAACCAAAGTCTTTTATACCCAAGACGCTCCGCGTGCTGCGCTACCTCGACTGTTCCTGCAATGGCCGAAGCCGCGTTGCCATCCTTGATCACCGTTGCCAATTCCAGAACGGAAAGGGCAACTTCCTTTTTTGACATGTTATTATGCTTTTACAGCCAATTCTTCGGCTATGGCTTTGCCTATTTCAGCTGGGGACTCCACGACCCTTACACCACATTCCGCCAAAATTTTCATCTTTGCGGCGGCCGTGTCTTCAGCTCCACCCACGATGGCACCAGCATGGCCCATTCTGCGACCCGGAGGCGCTGTCTGGCCAGCAATAAATCCTACAACTGGCTTAGTTCCATTTTCCTTGATCCAGCGCGCAGCTTCGGCTTCCATTCCACCCCCAATTTCACCTATCATGATGATACCGTCGGTTTCCGGATCGTTCATAAGCAACTCTACAGCTTCCTTCGTAGTTGTTCCAATGATGGGATCTCCACCAATTCCTATAGCTGTCGATATTCCCAGACCCGCTTTCACAGTTTGATCAACAGCCTCATAAGTCAATGTTCCCGATTTGGAAACTACACCTACCCTACCCTTTTTGAAAATAAAACCGGGCATGATGCCGATCTTCGCCTCGTCGGCGGTGATAATCCCCGGACAATTTGGTCCGATCAAACGAGAATTTTTATCACTCAGGTACGATTTGACTTGAATCATATCTTTGGTCGGGATACCTTCCGTAATGGCCACAATCACTTCAATACCTGCTGCGGCAGCTTCCATGATGGCATCTGCAGCAAAAGCAGGGGGAACAAATATAATGGAAACGTTTGCACCCGTTTTTTCAACAGCATCCTGGACCGTATTAAAAACGGGGCGGTCTAAGTGCGTCTGACCACCTTTTCCAGGCGTCACACCACCAACCACTTGTGTTCCATACTCAATCATTTGGGAGGCGTGATAGCTTCCCTCGTTCCCGGTAAAACCCTGAACGATTACTTTCGAATCTTTATTGACTAATACACTCATTTCTTTGATTTTTCAATGCAAATTTACGTTTTTATGCTGAGAAGTAAAAGTAATTTGAAACTTATCGCATTTTGTTATAGAAATCCCACAAGAGGATTCCCACAGTAACCGAAATATTGAAGGAATGCTTGGTTCCGAACTGGGGAATTTCCAGACAGCGATCTACTTCTGGCATGACTGCATCGGACACACCGTGCACCTCGTTTCCAAAAACAAGTGCGTATTTCTGATCTTTCGCTGGTATGAATTGATCAAGATATTCGCTACCATCCGCTTGTTCGACAGCGCAAACAACATATCCCAAGTCTTTTAGCCTTTTCAGAGCCGTGGGGGTGCTTTCTATATACTCCCAGTCCACAGCTTCGGTGGCGCCCAGTGCGGTTTTTTCGATCTCCCGATGCGGTGGCGTTCCTGTTATACCGCAAAGCAGGATTTTTTCTATCGCAAAACCGTCGGCAGTTCTAAACACGGAGCCCACATTGTGCATACTGCGTACATTGTCGAGTACCAACACCAGCGGCAATTTTTCCTGGGCTTTAAAATCCGCCACACTGGCCCGCCCCAGCTCATCCATAGACATCTTTTGCATAAGGCAAAGATACTGCATGTAGCGTTTGCATCCAAAACTACGTTTCAGCATTAAAAGTTAAAATAAAATGTTGTACCTTTAACCATACGCGAAAAATTATGAAAAAACTTGCACTTGCCTTGCTCTGGCTCCCGCTGTTGCTCGCCTGTTCCAAAAATGAACAGCATGCCCACCTGAGCGCAGGAGCGAATACAGTCGTCATCGATTCGGAGCGTTACGCTCACGCCACTGGCGATCCTTTTACTTTTGAAAGCGTGAAGATCTCCGGTGATGAAATTCAGATCACGATTCGCTACGGGGGTGGCTGCAGGGAGGTTTACGCAGGGCTGGTGGACGGCGGCTCGGTGGCTTACTCCAATCCTCCTCAACGCACGATGAAAATGATCCTCGACGATCGGGACGGCTGCGAGGCATTGATGAAGAAAATGTTTTCCTTTGATCTGAAACCTATTCGGCTGCAGGGTACAAATAAAGTCCAGCTGCGCTTAGATGGTTGGGGTGAAACATTGCTTTATACGTATTGATGTGGCACCGTGGGATGAATTAAAAAAATTATGGCATTTGGTTTTGGAATATGAAAATAAGACGTATATTTGCAGTCCGAAAATAGAACATACAAATGGCAAATACGAAATCAGCTATAAAAAGAATCAGGGCAAACGCTGCAAAGCGTCTGAGAAATCGTTATCAAGCAAAAACGACTAGAAATGCAATCAAGAAGTTAAGATTGACTACGTCTCAGGACGAAGCCAAGGAAATGCTTCCTAAAGTAAGCTCTATGCTAGATCGCTTGGCCAAGAAAAACGTGATTCACAAGAAAAAAGCTTCGAACAACAAGTCCAAGCTAACAAAATTTGTGAATAGCCTGGGTAAATAAGCCATTCCCCGTACATAAAATATTTTGGGTTCCATATAGACTATGGGACCTTTTTTTGTTTTGATGTGAGCATAATCATTCACATAAAAAAGCCGCATCATATTTCGTGACGCGGCTTTTTTCATATATCCCTGAATATACACAGATCAAATATCGATCTTGGCGTACTTTGCATTTTGCTCGATAAATTCACGCCGTGGGGCTACCTCGTCTCCCATAAGCATGGAGAAAATTCGATCGCACTCCGCTGCATTTTCTATAGTTACCTGTCTCAACGTACGGGTCTCTGGATTCATAGTGGTATTCCACAGCTGTTCGGCATTCATCTCTCCAAGACCTTTGTAACGCTGCACATTAACACTATCTTCTTTCCCTGCTCCCTTGAGGCGCTGAATTGCCTGGTCACGCTGCTGATCGTTCCAAGCGTATTCCTCATCTTTTCCTTTTTTGACAAGGTAAAGCGGTGGCGTCGCAATGTAAACATAGCCATTCTCGATCAACTCCTTCATGTACCGGAAATAAAAAGTCAGGATCAAGGTCGTAATGTGAGAACCATCGACGTCAGCATCCGTCATGATAATTACCCTATGATAACGCAGTTTGTCCAGATTCAACGCTTTCGCGTCATCTTCGGTGCCTATACTCACGCCTAAAGCCGTAAACATATTTTTGATCTCCTCGTTCTCGTAGATCTTATGCTCCATGGCTTTTTCCACGTTGAGAATTTTACCTCGCAAAGGAAGTATAGCCTGGAACTCACGGTCGCGTCCTTGCTTGGCTGTTCCGCCCGCAGAATCCCCCTCCACAAGATAAATCTCGCATTTTGCAGGATCACGATTGGAACAATCGGCCAACTTCCCGGGCAGACCGCTGCCTCCCATCACGTTCTTGCGCTGCACCATTTCACGTGCCTTACGGGCCGCAGCGCGTGCCTGTGCGGCGAGAATCACTTTCTGAACGATAATTTTTGCTTCCTTAGGGTGCTCTTCCAGATAGGTGTTTAGGATTTCCCCTACGGTCACATCCACAGCTCCCATCACCTCAGTATTTCCCAGTTTTGTTTTGGTTTGTCCCTCAAACTGAGGCTCTGCCACTTTCACCGAAATAATCGCCGTCAGGCCCTCGCGAAAATCGTCGCCCGTGATCTCAACTTTCTGATTTTTCAATAAACCTGATCGATCTGCATAACTTTTCAGCGTCCGCGTCAAGCCTCGACGGAAACCTGCAACATGCGTACCGCCTTCAATGGTGTTGATATTGTTGACATAGGAATGCACATTTTCAGAGTAGGTTTCGTTGTACTGCAACGCCAGTTCCACCGGTATACCCTGTTTTACTCCCTCCACATAGATAGGCTCAGGAATCAGTGGCGCGCGCGTTCCATCCAGGTAACGAACAAATTCTTTCAATCCCCCTTCAGAAAAGAAAACTTCACTCCTAAATGAACCGTCCTCCAGCACTTCACGCTCATCGGTGAGCGACAATTTTATTTTTTTGTTCAGAAAAGCCAGCTCGCGGAGCCGATTGGCCAGCGTATCGTAGTTGAAGACGGTCACCGTAGTGAAAATTGTGGGATCTGGCTGAAAGGTCACCTTTGTCCCTGTTTTTCCGCTATCGCCAATCACCTTCACATCATAGAGTGGCTTGCCCTTTTCGTATTCCTGCTTAAAAACTTGGCCGTCCCGGTGGATTTCTGCAACCAGCAAGGTCGACAGTGCATTGACACAGGAAACCCCTACCCCGTGCAGACCTCCAGAAACTTTGTAAGTATCCTTATCAAACTTTCCACCTGCATGGAGCACGGTCATTACCAGTTCAAGCGCGGATTTGCCCTCTTTTTTATTGATCCCTGTAGGAATACCCCGTCCGTTATCTTCGACGCTGACAGAATTATTGGGATGGATGACCACATCGATGGTATCACAATAACCAGCAACAGCCTCGTCAATGGAGTTATCCACAACCTCATAGACAAGGTGATGCAAGCCCTTAACACTTGTGTCACCAATGTACATGGATGGCCGCTTTCTCACCGCTTCCAATCCCTCCAATACCTGAATATTATCCGCTGAATAGGTAGAGTTGTTATTGTTTTCTGAACTCATTTTTCTTATTTATAATATACACAAATATACAAAAAATATATGAATTTCTCCAAGGTTTTGGCGGGCGAAAAGTGGCTTAATTAGCAAATTAACCCGATTTAACTAAAAAAATTGGACGCTATGAATATTATTTGGCTTTTTTATGGTAGGTTTGTTCTCGAAAACACTATTTAACAATTATTGAAGATTAAAATGAAGAAATTTTTTGCACCTGTTTTTTCTCTAGGAATTGCCGCTTTGATGGCATCGACTTTTGTTTCTTGCAATTCAGGAAATACAGGCACAACTACGGTAAATTCTTCTGATTCTTTGGGTCAGAATACGGCTGCCAAGATCGTTTACGTCAATGCGGATTCTCTTTTTGAGCATTATGAATATTTTAAGGAAATCAGAACTACCCTGGAAGAGAAAGCGAAAAGAGCGCAGAGCGACCTACAATCCAGGAGTCAGGCATTCCAAAGGGAAATAACAGAATATCAGGAAAAAGCGCCGATGATGAGTGCGACGGACAGGCAGAGCACTGAGGAGAGACTAGCGAGAAAGCAGGACGAACTGGCCAGGCACCAGCAGAATGCAAGTGCGTCCCTCGCCCAAGATGAAGCCGATGAGCAGGAAAAATTGTATACAAAAATCACAGAATATTTGAAGGCACATGCCAAGGAGCACGGCTATTCCTATGTGTTGACCTACTCGAAGTCCAATCCGAACGTGCTGTATGCAGATGAGAACCTGGAGATCACGACGGAGGTGATACAGGCTCTGAACGAGGATTACAAAAAAGAAAAGAAGTAAACCTTTGATCCCCTCTCTAGGGGATCTTTTTTTTGGGGGTCGTCGGTATATAGTCCTTTAAGTAATTTGGCTCAAAATAGGCCAAATCCTCGAAGCGCCGCGTCTGGTATTGCTGAAAAGCTTGTTCTGAAAGAAACGCTGCGGAAGATTTGAATCCAGAATGCACGACTACCTGGGATGAGGAATCAAAGATCGCCGACA
>CAYNZH010000015.1:11722-34468 GCA_964401685.1 uncultured Sphingobacteriaceae bacterium | reverse complement strand
AGCGGCAGGTCGGCAGCGAAACAAATTCCCTTTGCGGTAGAAACGCCTATGCGCAGACCCGTATAGGATCCCGGACCTTTGCCGACGGCGACGGCCGACAGCTGCTCGGCGCGCAAGCCGCGCATTTCCAAAACCTCCTGCACAAACAAAGTCAGCTTTTCCGCATGAATATTGTTTCCCTCACGCTCAATGCAGACTATAGTTTCTCCATTCAGGGACAAGGCGACTGAGCATACGGGTGTTGCGGTATCAATCTGCAATATATACGTATCCTGGCTATTGGTGGGACTCATGTAAAACGGGTTTTTGATGTGTTTTAGTATTGCTGTGAATCTTTTCAGGGGACCGGATCATGTCCGTGTCCACCCCAAGGATGACACCTGCCTATACGCCTTAGGGCCATCCACCCTCCTTTTAGCGGCCCGTATTTACGTATGGCTTCCAGTCCATATTGGGAGCAGGTCGGTGTATATCGGCAGTTTGCACCCAAAAGGGGCGAGATAAACCACTGGTAAAGTTTGATCAAGGCTGTAAACAAGGCGCTCAATACCAAACTCAGGCTTTTCCAAAGAAATCTAAACACCGGCATCAGCGATTTTCTTAAGTGATGCACCCATCCTGGAGCTCATCAGCTCAAAGGGTTCGGCAGTTTTTCCAAGATATTGAATCGCAATATGCAAGGAGAGGTCACCTTCTTTAAGGGCGGGAAGCAGTACAGCATTCTTGTTCAACCGGTATGCCTCACGCATCCTTCGCTTGATCAAATTGCGGTCCACCGCTTTGCGGAATTTCCTTTTGGATACAGAAAATAATATTTTTGCGGGTTGCTCGTCATGGCTTTGAAGCACCACAAATCGGAAGGGATATAACACGAAAGAAGAACCTTTGGCAAAAAGACCATCTATAGATCTTTTACTGCACAAACGTTCTTCCTTCGATAATGTATTCTTTAGCATGCTGAGTGAATTTTAAAAAAACCCACCAACACAAGCGATTTATGCTTTATGGCGTGGCTCATCAGATACGGAAAGGCGTCTTCTACCCTTCGCTCTACGTGCAGCCAATACACGCCTTCCGTTGGCAGTACTCATGCGCTCCCTAAACCCATGCTTGTTTTTTCTTTTACGCTTCGAAGGCTGAAATGTTCTTTTCATGACGCTCTATCTTATCTAAAATATTTTATATACAATTTTACCTGCACAAACAGGAGTGCAAATGTACGCCAATATATTCAATTTTCAAAAATTTGAGAAAATATTTTATTACCTTGGCCCTATGAATAAATTCCAATTGTCCCTGGCAGTTCTGTTTCTAGCCAATTCGTTCTGCCTCAGCATTAGCCATGCCCAGGAAGCTAGCCCTCAGGACTACAAGATTTTTGACGCCCACGAAAAAAAGGAAATAAGCCTGACCGAGTTGACCTCCCGCCTGTCTGATGCGCAAGTCATTTTCTTTGGTGAAGAACACAATGATTCCGTTGCGCATGTTCTGCAGTTTGAGACCCTCAAAAACTTGCATAAAACCTACGGTGAAGTAGCGCTTTCTCTGGAAATGTTCACTTCCAAGGATCAGTTGGTCTTGGATGAATACCTGCTGGGGCATATCACGGAGAGGAATTTATCGCGGGACGCCACCTTGTGGAACAATTATAGAGACTACAGACCGCTTGTGGAATACGCAAAAGAGGAAGGTCTGAGGGTGATCGCTGCGAACGCGCCCAGTCGCTACACGAATCTGGTCACCAGAGAGGGACTGGAGGCCTTGGAGCATCTCAGCCCGGAGGCGAAGAATCTACTTGCTCCCCTGCCTGTCGATACCCTGCAGGGGCGATATTACGACAAGTTTGCGGCCTTGCTCGGAGGTCATGCAAACATGGTCAATTCCTACATTTACCAAAGTCAAAACCTTTGGGATGCAACCATGGCCCATTTCATCCATAAAAATTTAGTGGAGAGACCAGCTTTCAAAGTTCTGCATTTGAACGGGCGGTTTCACACAGACGAGCATCTGGGTACAGTGGCTCAGCTGAGGAATATGAATCCTTCAGTTCGTATAGCGGTGATTTCCAGTTTTTCAGATGAAAGTTTCCCCGACATCGACTGGGAAAAACACAGTGACCTCGGGGATTTTATCATTGTAACCAATGCGGAACTGCCGCGTAGCTATTGAGTATTGCTCAAGCTTTATTTCTAAGTAGATCGCGAATTTCGCTCAGGAGGACTTCCTCATTGGAAGGCTTCGGAGGTGCTGCTGGTTGCTCCGGCTCCTCTTCTTTTCTCTTCAGAGAATTTATCCCTTTGATGGCCAGGAAAATGCAAAACGCAATAATCAAAAACTGAATGATAGCATTGATAAAATTCCCATAAGACAACGACACTTCGTCGATTCCGGCTGCTTCGTTAGCCTCCACAAACACATATTTGAGTTCGCCAAAATCAACGCCTCCGGTCAGGTACCCGATGGGCGGCATAATGACGTCGTCGACAAGGGAAGTGACAATCCGGCCGAAGGCACCTCCGATAACCACACCCACAGCCATGTCGATGACATTGCCACGAACGGCGAATTCTTTAAATTCTTTGATAAAACCCATAAAAACACAGTTTGAGTGAATATAATGTGATAAATATACAAAAAAATAGTACTTTTATTCAAAATATCGTTAATTTATATATATGGTTAAAGTGCTGTTGACGGATGATCATAGCATCGTAAGGTTGGGAACTTCGATAGCAGTTAAGGAGGCGCTTCCTGATGTGGTGATCGATCAGGCCGGTGACTTTTCGCAGATGATGGAGCTCTTGAATGCGGAGCCTTATGATCTCCTTGTGCTGGATATCAATATGCCCGGAGGCAACAATGTTCAGATGGTGGAAAAGATTTACGAGGTTCAGCCAGCGTTGAAAATCCTGGTTTTTTCTTCCTATGAGGAGTCAATCTATGCCTTGCGTTACCTGGAAGCTGGGGTTCACGGCTATGTGCATAAAAACATGCCAAAAGCTGATCTGATCGACGCTGTAAAACAGGTCACCAGGGGTCGTAAATTTATGACGCCCAAGGTCTCTGAACTTTATTATCAGGCACTTCTCAGGGAAAAATCCAATTCTCAAGAGGAAAATCCGATCGGCAGCCTATCCAATCGGGAACTGGATGTGGCTCAGCACCTGATCAAAGGGAAGTCTATCGCAGAAATTTCAAAGGAATTGAATCTAAAAAGCTCTACGGTCAGCACCTATAAAACACGCTTGTTTGAGAAGCTCAACGTGGAAAACCTCCCCGAACTGATCCAGTTGTTTCACCTTCAGGATATTGAGTTATAGTCTTGGATGGGGATGTCCCTGTTGGCACTTTTCATGACTTTAGGTGTATGGCCTTGGGCAGCTGAGTACGCGTAACCTTTTTCCGGATCCAGGCTCCACAGAAGTGGCGAAAGAAAACCAGTTGCAGCCTTAAATCCTTGGATGATGGCCGCCAGGTTGCCCGTTCCTTTCGAATTGACGGCCTCGTTTTCAATTTCAAAAGGGCCGGTGAATCGCTTTTCCTTTAGGATCTGGATAAAATTGGTCCAATCCATGTGGTCCGTTCCTCCGAAACCCGGTAACATGGCTTCATAATGATGTCGGTCCCATTCGTTCGCCGGTACGTCGATGTTCGCGGCTTTAGCAAGAGCTGGATTCACATGCTGCATGGCGTACATGCCGCCCCATTCCACACTACCTTTACTGACAAGACGCCTGGTTGTTTTGACATGGATTCGCTTGATTCTGGTGATATCTGAAGCTTTAATCACTTCTACAGGATCGGTATTTTGCCAGATATCATGGGACGGATCATAGATTTCACCATGAGCATCACTAGGAATCAGTGCATACATAAGTTTTCTCGCAGCCAATACGCCGGGTAGATTGTTGTAGGTACTGGAATAGGCAGCTCCTCGCCAACCCTCCATGGGGCAGTTTTCATACAATATTTGCACACCAAGGTCTTCCGCATACCGAATGATGGGTTCGAAAGTTTTCTGGTAGGAAATGAGGTTCTTCTCAAAACCGTTTTCCTGGGCGCCCAATTCGTGGTTGTAACCCACAAAGGTACCGACCGCAACGTCATTTTCCTGTCCGCCAAGAAGATGTGCGATGCGAATCAGTTTTAGCAGGTGATCCTGGTTTTTGCGTCGCTGCCGGGGATCGCCGCCTATCATGTTTTCGAATGCGCCTACGGACAGCTTGAGATTTCGCTCATTGAATAAATCCAATAAACGCTTTGCATCGTCCAAACCAAAATGATCATAATCTAAATGAGTCGCAACATGATCCGTTCTGCTGCCGTCGTGCCGAAACACACAAAGATCAATTCCCTGAGCACCAATATCCTGGGTGATATCGACCAATTTCTCCACGCCAACCGAGGCGAAAGCCGAGCTCATCACCCAAACCGGATTGTCGATTGAGGATGGGTTTTCGATTTCCATTTCTACAATAGCAAAATGATAAAAAAAGCCCTGATAACCAGGGCTCAATTTCTTACTTTCAGATACAAACAACTTCAAGTCGAGACTTATCGGACAAGTATTTCCACTTTTACTATTTGGTTAGAAAATTTCAAAGCAGTAGCTACAGATCAAACTAGATCCTTCCAATCAATCCCCTGAAATAAGAATAGGAGGCTCTAAGCTTACTTGGCGTTTTTCGCGTCCTGAATCTCTAATCTGATAGTCTGTGATAAGTTCTTCACCTCTTGAAGACCTTTACGGACACGGGTACCAGCAGCACTGTTACCTTTGTTGAAAAATTTGTCTGCGTCACCCTCCAATCCTTCTATCAAACTTTTTAGCTCATTGAATTTTTGAATACTTGCCATAATTAAGGACTCCTTTTAGTTTAAATTAAGTTAATAAATAATCTTCTGCGCTCTAAATGTAGAATCTTTTTTTCAAAAAAAAAACTTTACTGGCCTCATTCTGCATTAAATTTTATCGAACTTTTCCACAATTACCATCAACCGACTGAATTACAGCAAGTTGGGTGCTAAAGTCGAGTTTAATCAACATTGTCATGTAGAAACGAGTTATTCGGTTTTATTTGTGTATTTCCATCATCTACGGATAAAGTGAAGCGGGAAACCTGAGATTCAGAAGAATGCGGGACATTGTCCAAAGACATCTGCTTGCGCTTGTAGGCAGGCTCGGTCTCTAGCTCCTGCAGTCCATTGCTGGTTCTCAATTTCATACTTAGCTCTTTTAACCTCATAATCCTTTCCTTGGTCTTGCTCAACTGACTCTCGAAATACTCGGGTGTCTTATGCTCTTCGCTTTGCTGAGCCGCAGGAGGTTCTTGTTGGAATTCTACTTGCCTGGGTCTTTGGTCTTCCTGAGCGTTTGAATCTTGGCTAAATTCGTTCAGCTGATTCGGTACTTCGAAATGAAATATAGAGGGACTGGTCTTGAGTTCGTAGCCATCATTTTCAACTTCTTCTTCCTTTTCATCATTGCTTTCTAGCTCGAAGCGGATAATGGCATCCTCAGCCGGAGTCTCGTTTTTGAAAATGGGCTCACGATCCGCATCAGCCTGCGTGTCACGTGTCTGGGACGGAAGACTGAATAGATCAACTTGCTTGAATTCGATTTCGTCGGCTGAGCTGATGTCGGAGCTTTCTTGTTTTGCTGGCGCTGTGTTCTGGTCTCTGTCGCTCTTTATGAACTGATTGACCGGTCGTATCAATGGTATGGACTCTTTCTCTTCGATCAGTGGGATCTCTATCTTTTTGTTCTCCTGTTCTTTGATCCTTTCTTCAGAAGTCTGGAAGCCCGTGGCAATGATGGTGACTGAGAGTTTTTCACCCAGGGACTCATCAAAGCAATTTCCCCAGATCAGATCTGCGGACAGACCGGCTTTGTCCTGGATAAAATCAGTAATAATGGATACTTCATCCATGGTGACTTCCCTGGTACCTGATGTGATATTCAACAAAATGTAGCGTGCTCCCTCTATCTCGTTATCTTTGAGTAGTGGCGAGGCAAGTGCGCCTTCAACCGCTTCCTGTGCACGGTGTTCGCCTTCAGTAACTGCATTGCCCATGATGGCAACACCGCTATTGCTCATCACCGTATTTACATCTTTGAAATCCACGTTTACATAACCGGGAATGGTGATGATCTCGGCTATCCCCTTGGCTGCTGTGGTTAAAATATCATCAGCCTTTGCGAAGGCCGCGGTCATGGTTAGGTTTCCAAAAATATCGCGCAGACGATCGTTGGAGATAACCAGATATGAATCTACGTATTTTCTCAGTTCGGCGAGTCCTTCGTCTGCCTGCATTCTCCTGCGCTTACCTTCAAATGCGAATGGTGTCGTAATGATCGCAACAGTCAGTATGCCGAGTTCCTTTGCGGCTTTCGCCAAAACCGGACTTGCTCCTGTACCTGTTCCACCACCCATACCTGCCGTAATGAACAGCATTTTGGTATTGGACCCTAACATTCTCTTGATATCTTCTATACTCTCAATGGCAGAGTTTTCGCCCACTGAGGGATCAGCTCCCGCGCCCATTCCTTCGGTCAGACTGGCACCCAACTGCACTTTATTCGGGATCGGACTCGTCTCAAGGGCTTGAGCATCTGTGTTGCAAACAATGAAGTCCACCCCGCTGATTCCCTGGTTATACATGTGGTTGACTGCGTTTCCGCCTCCGCCTCCTACGCCAATCACCTTGATGATTGAGGACTGCTCCTTTAACATTTCGAACTTAAATGACATACTCTTGATCTTCTTTACTGTAATAATAGTGCTTTTTCAGCATTTAATTTCTCTATTGGCACTGATTGTGGAAAAAATCAAAGCTTGTGGATAAATTATCGCTTGCTCGTGCCTTATCTTCTGCCCAAATAGCTATCGTTGTCTATTTCTTCATTGCCATCTTTGATGATGTCCCGGAACCACTTGAATAGGCCTTTGTCCTTGTACCCTTTCTCGGTGATTTCCTTGAGGGACAGTGGAGAAGTGGATTTGCTTTCCTCCAATGCTTGTTGTTCTTCGTCGATCTGAATGCCTTTAATCAATAATCCTATACCCGTTGCGTAAAGTGGGCTTTTAAGCTCATCAAAGGTGCTCTTGGGCAAATGCTCTGTGCGGGCCAAGTGCTCGTTTGGAAATCCTATCCGGCAGTCAATTCCTGTGATAAATTCGACCAACTGCACGAGGTGTTTCAGCTGCGCGCCACCGCCGGTGATCACTATTCCGCCTATGAGCTTGTTCTCGTAGCCGGACGATTTGATTTCGTAGTACACATGCTCTATAATTTCTTCCATGCGCGCCTGAATGATGTAAGCAAGGTTGCGGACCGAAATCTCCTTGGGTTCGCGACCTCTGAGCCCTGGAACAGAAATCACCTCGTTTTCCTTGTTTTCTTCAGCGAGTGCTGAGCCAAAACGGATTTTTAGGAGTTCCGCATGATTGCGCAGAACTGCACAGCCTTGTTTGATGTCTTCGGTGACGATATTTCCACCGAGAGGGATGACCGCGGTGTGACGAATGATTCCCTCATGGAAGATGGCGACGTCGGTCGTACCTCCGCCAATGTCTACGAGGACAACTCCCGCATCCTTATCTGCCTCATCCAACACGGCCTCAGAGGAAGCAAGAGGCTCCAGAATCAGCTCCTGGACTTCGAGACTGGCATGGCCCAGACATTTCTTGATGTTTTTCACTGCGCTTACGTGCCCAGAGATAATGTGAAAGTTGGCTTCCATGCGGCGTCCTGCCATTCCGATGGGATCTTTAATCCCTGGCTCGTTATCTATGGTAAATTCCTGTGGAAGTACGTGGATGATTTCCTCGCCCGGAGGCAGCACGAGCTTGTACATATCCTCTATGAGTTGCTCAATGTCCACGCGTGCTATCTCGCTGTCGTCTTTGCGCGTCAGTATTCCCCGATGTTGCAAACTCTTGATGTGTTGACCCGCAATTCCTACGTTTACGACTTTGATATCGACGTTGGATTGTATACTCGCCTTTTCTACGGCTTGGACAATGCTGTTCACTGTCTTTTGAATATTCGCCACAACGCCCCGGCTCACTCCGGAGGATTCGGCTTTACCAATGCCCAAAACCTCAATCTTTCCTTTACCTCGCCGCCTACCGACGGTCACGCAGATTTTTGTCGTACCGATGTCCAATCCGACAACGATTGATGAGTCCATTTCAGTAGTTGTCTGTGTTTTCATATTCATGGTATATTAATGCTATTATTATTTCTTGTTTGATCGGCCATTACTTCCGCCTGTGTTTTAAGCGAATCCAAATGGAAATGTGGATTTCTTTCGCAGACCAGTTGGCCAGAATACTTTAGATTGACTACTTTATATGCGTCCAATCCTGTTTTCGGGACAATTCCCTTGTAAAAAATCAATAATCTCTGGAATTTATCTGACAAATCATCAGCATTGCCCAGGATAATTTTTTGTTGCCCTACCATCGGAACCAGTTCGATTTCCCCCTTTTCGTTGACAAATATTCTGGAAACGTGGTCGTTCCAAACTGTTTCCTCGCGGGCGTACTGAGCGATGGCAAATAGATCTTTGACGACCTGAGATTGCAGGGGTTCTAATGGCGACGAATAATTTTCACGAATAAAACCGCTCGCATGGGGAACCTTTGGATCGTAGGAACGCGAGAGAGGCATCTTCAAGCCCATCTCATCGATATAAAATCCAGTGTTGCCGTAGCTTTCGATCTTGATTACAGGTTCTCTTTGCTCAATTTGTACATTGAGATGGCCATTCATATCCCAGTGTATCGTGGCCTGTTTGACATAGGGTATTTTCTTGAGCATGTACTCAATATCGTGGATGGGAATAGTGCTAAGTGTTCGTCCCACCAGCGGGCCATAGTCTGCCTCAATTTGCCTCGAAATTTCCTTTTGGCTAACAAACGTACCTTCACCATAGATAATGATATTTACATTTAAACATGCCTGCTCATTGCTTTTGACCTGCACGGCGCCCATCAACAGCGCAGTCCCTGCCACACTGCAAACCAGAAGCAGGGAGTAGACTACGTTTCTCCACGGAAATTTATGTAGTAGTTTACGCATTAGCATAAATTTCTTTTAATGGTTGAACCAATCGATCAATATTTCCTGCGCCCGCTGTCACCAGCAAAGAAGGTTTTTCCTTGGAAATATAGTGCTTTACTTGCTGTTCGTCGAGCAATTGCTTGCCTCTTGATTGGCATTTTTCAAGCAACACTTCGGAATCTACTCCTGGAATGGGCAGTTCCCTTGCGGGATATATTGGCATAAGAATCAGCTGATCTACTTCAGATAACGTACTTGCGAACTCATCCATAAAGTCCTGGGTCCGGGAATAGAGATGGGGCTGAAAAACAAGAGTAAGTTCTCTGTTTGGATATAGCGCCTTTACCGCGTGTAGCAGGGCTCGCAGCTCCTGAGGATGATGTGCATAATCGTCTATATACACGAAACCGTCCTCGCGATAGATGTATTCGAAACGTCTTTTAACTCCTTTAAAATTGCTCAGTGCATGCTTTATCCTTTCGTTGTCTATGCCTAGGTTTCTCGCGACACGTATAGCGGCAACAGCGTTTTCCACATTATGTTGACCAGGTATACCCAGAATAATGTCCCGAATTTCACCGTGCTCATCGAGATAGTCGAAGTAAAACTCCTCTGCATGAACCCGGATGTTTGTTGCCACAGCGAAGCTGCTGCTTTGAGGAACTTGGCCACGTGCCATGTCGTGCGCAGCATGATAGTAGGTTGTCGCATCAAAGGGAAGGTCTTTTTTAATTATTTTCTGCCCTGTAGTGCTCACCTGCTTGAGGAACTCGCCAAAGGATTCCTGCAACTGTTCCTTCGAACCGTATATATCGAGGTGATCGGCGTCCGCAGAGGTTACAATGGCTATATCTGGGTGCAATGTCAAAAATGATCGGTCGTATTCGTCGGCTTCCACGACGATGACGTTATTCGACCCCGTAAGTAGATTGCTGTTATAATTTGTAGCAATCCCACCTAAAAATGCCGAACATCCGTATCCACTGTCCGTCAACAAATGGGCAACAATGCTGGAAGTCGTGGTTTTACCATGTGTTCCCGCGATAGCGATGGTGAAACGGTTTTTGCTGATCATACCCAATACCTCGGAACGCTTTCGCAGGGGGACGCCGGCCTGAATAAAGGCGTTCAGAATCTGTAAATCCCGGGGTATGGCTGGTGTCCATACCACCAGATGTTCGTCGTCGATGGTAAAAAAATCGGGATCGACGTTTACGACTTTGTCCTCGTAATGCACTGAAATGCCTTCTTCTACCAGTGACTGGGTTAATGCGGTCTCCGTTTTGTCGTAGCCGACAACCCTGCAACCCTGATGGCGAAAGTATCTGGCCAAGGCGCTCATCCCGATGCCGCCTATACCTATGAAGTACACGTACCTGATTTTGTCAATCATTGCTTTCCCTCCGCTATTTTTAGTATTTCCCGGGCAATAACTTCGTCTGCATCCGTTTTTGCCAGGGTAGAAATATTTGCTGACAGTTTACTCAGGGAGTGAGGCTGCTCCAGGAGTTCCAACGCATGTGGAATCAGCCGGCTGGGAGCATCGACATCCGTGATGACGATGGCAGCCTCGTGCGTTGCCAGCGCCATTGCGTTTTTAGTTTGGTGGTCCTCCGCGACGTTAGGCGACGGAACCAGAATCACTGGCTTACCTATTGCGCACAACTCGGCGATAGTGCCTGCACCAGCTCTGGAAACAATCAGATCCGCAGCGGCATACGCCAAATCCATGCGTTGTAAAAACGGGTGTAGATGGACATTGGCGTAGTCCTCAACCTGGGATTTGAGTTTTTCGTAGTATAACGGCCCGCATTGCCACAATACCTGAACTCCCGAGCTGCGAAGCAGGTCGAGATGATTCAGCAAACTTAGGTTAAGTGTCCTTGCACCCAAGCTTCCACCTGTGATCAGGATGCAAGCCTTATCGGGGTCTAAACCGAAAAATTGCTGTGCCTCCACTGATTTTCCTGAAATATCGATTGCGGCCCTCCTTATGGGATTACCGCTGAGAAGGATTTTGCCGGCGGGGAAGAACTTTTCCATGCCTTCGAAGGCCACGCAAATTTTCTGAGCACTACCACCCAACCGTTTATTGGTCAACCCTGCGTAAGAGTTTTGTTCCTGAATCAAGTAGGGAATTCCCATGCCTTTGGCTGCCAGCAGTAAAGGGCCGGACGCATAACCGCCGACCCCTACCGCGACATGGGGATTGAACTCCCGGATAATAACCCTGGCCTTGCGCATACTTGCCAATAGCTTAAAGGGCAATTGCAGATTTTTCCACAGGGAAGACCTGTTGATTCCTTGTATATCCAGCCCGATGATTTTATAGCCTGCAGCTGGTACTTTTTCCATTTCCATACGGCCTTCAGCTCCAACGAACAGGATGTTGGTATCGGGCGCTAGCTTCTGGAGCGCATTGGCAATAGCTATCGCAGGGAAGATATGTCCTCCTGTTCCGCCTCCACTGATGATGATGTTAACTGCCATGCGTAATTTAATTTTATCCTGTCGCTTTGATTTCACCGACAACAACCTTGCGTGCCAAGGGCTTGTTGTGGCTTTCTTCAGCTGAGGTATTCAATTCTTCTATATTTCTGCTCACACTTAAGATGATTCCGAGAGCGATACTGGTAAATAAAATCGACGTTCCGCCCATACTCACTAAAGGCAACGGAATGCCGGTGACCGGACCTAGCCCAACGGCAACGGCCATATTGCCCAGAGCTTGAAGTGCCAAGCTAAAGCCAAGGCCCGCCGCGAGCAAGGCGCCAAAAGCTTTGGGGCTGAGCGTAACGATGCGTATGCATCTAAACATAAGCGCGACGTACAACGACAATAACACAAGCCCGCCAACGGCGCCGTATTCTTCGACAATGATGGCGAAAATAAAATCCGAATAAGGATGTGGCAATATGTTCCGTTGAACACTATTACCGGGGCCTTTGCCGAACAACTGTCCGCTTGCAATGGCTATTTTTGCCTGATCAGACTGGAAAGACTTATCCTGATCCGCGGGGGTTCCCTCCTTCCAACCCATAAATGTTTCCACCCGGGAAATATAGGTTTTGCGCCTTGGGCCAAGGGAAACAACAAGCACCAAGAGCAGAAACACAGCCGTGCAGACATAAAGTATTTGCCTTATACTGATCCTGCCGATAATAAGTAGGAGCACGCTTACGCCGAACAACATCAGTGCGGTGGAAAGGTTTGCCGGTGCGATCAAAAGAAAAATAACACACACAGATCCCATGATGGGAAGCAGTGCTTTTTTCATGTTTTTGATGTTCTCCTGTTTTCGGGTCAGTGTGCGAGCGAGAAAAGTGATCAGCGCGAGTTTGGCTAAATCTGATGTCTGAAAAGTCAAATTGACCCCCGGTATCGTGACCCAGCGATTGGCTTCGTTTATGGTATTACCAAAAAATAGGGTGTACAACAGTAAGGGGATGGTGATCGCCATCAAAATTTTTGAAATTCCGGCGTACCAGCGGTAATCGAGCAAATGAGAAATGTAGGTCAACGCAAATCCGCCGAAAATCAATAGTGTGTGCTTTATCAGATAAAACTCTGTGCCTTTCCCCTCCTTGTAGGCAAGTGTGCCGACTGAACTGTACACGGCAAGCAAGGACCATACGGATAGTATGATCACGATGATCCACAACCAGCGATCTCCCTTAAGATTTGAAAAAGCTCTTTCCATTTCCTTCTTGCTTTTATCCAATTTTACAATGCCATTACTGCGGCTTTAAACTGATTTCCTCTGTCTTCATAATTTTTGAAGCGGTCAAAACTGGCACAGGCGGGAGATAACAAAACGGTATCTCCCTTTTTGGCCAGATGAGAGGCAATATTCACTGCATCGACCATGTCGGAGCTGTTCACTAGATACTCGACTTCGTGCTCAAATACGTCGTAAATCCTGCTATTGTCTTGACCTATGCAAATGATGGCCTTGACCTTGGATTTCACCAGGTCCATCAGCATGTGATAGTCGTTTCCCTTATCGACACCGCCCATAATCAAGACTATTTCAGGGGAAAAACTCTCCAGCGCGTACCAAACAGAATTGACATTGGTGGCTTTGGAGTCGTTAATGTAATTTACGCCCGCGATGCCTGCGACAAACTCAAGCCTATGGGGAATATTTTGATAAGAGCCCATGCTCTCTTTCATGGTCGCATTTCTGAGTTCCTGTGCCTTAGCAATCAGACCGGAAGCCATGTTGTTGTAGACATTGTGCTTCCCTTGCATGGATAATTCGTGTATATTCATTGTAAATATCTCGCTTTTTGGTGTTTTAATTATCAATTCTTCAATATTTTCCAGATAACTCCCTGGATCGAGCTGCCTTTCCAGGCTAAACGGCCATTTTGTAGCCTGTGTATCATGGGATTTTAACCCCTCTTGTATCAGCGGATCATCTGCACAGTAAATGAAAAGATCCTCAGCGGTTTGGTTGTTGAGTATGCGAAACTTTGAGTTTATGTAGTTTTCCAGCTTGTAGTCATAACGATCAAGGTGATCGGCGGTAATATTCAACAAGACAGCGATGTGAACGCGGAAATACTGCATATCATCCAGCATAAAACTACTCAACTCGAGCACGTACATGTCGACTTCCTGTTCGGCAACTTGTAAGGCAAAGCTCTGGCCGATGTTTCCGGCCAATCCGACTGAGAGACCGGCGTTTTTCAGCATGTAATAACTGAGCATAGTCGTTGTAGACTTGCCATTGGACCCTGTGATGCCGATTATTTTGGCCTTGGTGTACTGCCCCGCAAACTCGATCTCGCCTATTACCGGAATGTCATTGCTAAGGAGTGACTGGATCAGCGGAAGAGACCTGGGGATGCCCGGACTTTTCACGACAAGATCCGCGCTCATAATCCTCGGCAGGTCGTGATTTTCTTCTTCGAAAACTATCCCACGGGCTTTCAACTTTTCCTTGTACTTGGGTTCGATCTTCCCCGAGTCGGACACAAACACATCAAATCCCTTTGCCTGGCCGAGAACCGCAGCACCGAAGCCGCTTTCTCCTGCGCCGAGGATCACAAGTTTACCTTGCTGGGGATAATGATATGTTAGTTCGTTTTTCATTCTTATTATCGGGTTTTCAGGGTCACGATGGTTAAAACAGCCAAAATCACCCCTACAATCATAAATCGAGTGACGATTTTGGCCTCATGATAGCCTTTTTTCTGAAAATGATGGTGCAGGGGAGACATTAGAAAAATACGTTTTCCCTCGCCAAATCTTTTTTTCGTATATTTGAAATAGGTGACCTGGAGAATGACCGACAAGTTTTCGACCAGAAATACGCCGCATAAAACCGGGATCAGCAACTCTTTACGTATCAAAATTGCGAAAGCGGCAATAATCCCACCAATCGCTAAACTGCCTGTATCACCCATAAAAACTTGTGCGGGATACGAATTGTACCACATGAACCCGGTGCATGCACCAACGAATGCCCCCGCGAAGATGACGAGTTCCCCGGAATTGGGAATGTACATAATATTGAGGTAGTCCGAAAAGATCACGTTACCCGAGACGTAGGCGAGGATCGCGAGGGTGCCACCGATGATGGCCGAGGTTCCCGTTGCGAGACCATCGATCCCATCAGTAATATTTGCTCCATTTGAAACCGCTGCGACAATGAAAACGACCACTATCAGAAAGATCACAAAAACCAGAGTCTGTGAGTCACCTCCAAAAGATTTGAATACCTGCGCGTAGTCGAATTCGTTATTCTTATAAAAAGGGATATTGGTTTTAGTAGATTTAACATCCTCCGTGTAATAGCTTTCGCCAGTGGACTCATGAAAATGAACTTGTACGGATTTGCCGGGGACCGGATCGCTTACGTTTTGCCTCACCACAATATCCGGGTGGAAAAACATGGTAAACGCGATCAGCCCGCCAAGTCCAACCTGGCCAATGATCTTGAACCGTCCCGCCAAACCTTGTTTGTTTTTCCTGAACACTTTGATGTAATCGTCCAGAAATCCTATTGCGCCCATCCACAATGTGGTGATGATCATGAGTATCACGTAGATATTGTCCAGCTTGGCGAATAGTAAAGTGGGCACAAGTATCCCAGCGATAATGATGAGACCACCCATTGTCGGTGTCCCTTCTTTTTCTTTTTCACCTGCTAGACCTAGATTCCGGACAGTTTCACCCACCTGCTTTTTTTGCAGTATATTGATCAGTTGCCGGCCAAACACAGTTGTGATCAGCAGGGAAACGATCACCGCCATCGCGGTACGGAAAGAAATGTACTGAAATACGCCCATTCCAGGAATATGTGTGGATTCTTCAATCCAAGTGATCAGGTGGTATAGCATATTATCGTTGTTCGTTAAATGCTTCTATTAAATGTTCCATATCGTCAAACGGATATCGCGTGTGTCCGATCTCCTGGTAATTTTCATGTCCTTTGCCAGCAATAAGCACGATGTCTCCTTTTTGAGCCAGATGTATAGCCGCACGGATTGCTTCCTTTCTATCTGCAATGGAAAAGGAATGTCTCCTTTTATCTTGGGGAATCCCGGCTTCCATGTCCTTGATGATCGTGGCTGGATCCTCTGTCCGAGGGTTGTCGGAGGTCAGAATTACGGTGTCGCTATATTTCAAGGCAACAGCGGCCATTTCTGGCCTTTTGGTTTTGTCGCGGTCGCCACCACAACCTATTACGGTGATGACTTTTTCTTCTCCGCGACGAAGTTGCTGTATGGCTTCCAGTACATTCTCTACTGCGTCAGGCGTATGTGCATAATCGACAATGCCAACGACTCCCGAAGTGGAAATCACTGACTCAAAGCGACCTTCCGCGCCTTCCAAGCCACTCAGCGCAGTCAGAACTTTCAAGGTTTCTTGCTCCAACAGAATGGCAGCGCCGTAAGCGGCTAGTAGATTGTAAGCATTGAATTTTCCGACCAGCTTAACCCAGATTTCTTGTTGGTCGATGAGCAGTTTTGTACCCTCAAAATGAGTCTCCATGACTTTCGCCTTGAAGTCTGCCATATTTTTCAGTGCATAGGATTTTTTAAATGCAAACGAATTTTGGACCATAATTTCTCCGTTCTTATCGTCCACATTGTAGAGAGCAAATGCAGATTTGCCTAAACCATCAAAAAAAGATTGTTTTGCCTGCAGGTAATTTGCAAAAGTCTCATGAAAATCCAGATGGTCGTGGCTAAGATTGGTAAAAATACCCCCTGCAAAATCAAGACCAGCAATCCGCTGTTGGACGATCGCATGGGAGCTCACTTCCATAAAACAATAATCACAACCCTGCTCGACCATCTGGGCAAGAAGTTGATTGATCTGCAAAGGGTCGGGCGTGGTATGGGTGGCAGGAAGCACGGTTGTAGCGACCCGATTTTCAACGGTTGAAATCAGTCCTGCTCCATAGCCAAGTGCCTGAAAGAGCTGATAAAGCAAGGTGGAAACTGTTGTTTTGCCATTGGTTCCGGTAACTCCGACCAATTTTAGCTTCCTGGAGGGCTTGCCGTAAAAATTACTCGCTACTACTCCCAGGGCGAACGATGTGCTGTCAACTTTAATATACGTGACATGCTCAGCTATTGTACTGGGAAAATCCTCACAGAGAATGGCGGTAGCGCCCGCTTCAATGGCATTGTCTATGAAGCGGTGTCCGTCGTTTTGAATACCGTTCACTGCCACGAATAACGTATCATTCCCGACTAAACGGGAGTCAAAATCGACCTGCTCAATTTCTCTGTCGAGCGAGCCAATGACCTCTTTTACAGGAATTCCATATAATATGTCCTTCAGTTCTATCATTGCTGCAACTCTGCCAATTGTAATTCTTGAAAATGAGTATGCATATCCAGATCGTTGGCATAAACCATATCGGCCAGCTCCCTAAACACCGGCCCGGCAATGGAAGCACCATAATAACCGTTTTTCGGGTTCTGAATGACCACAATCATTGAGTACTTCGGGTTGTCCGCAGGGAAGTATCCTGCAAAGGAGGACTGGTAGCGCCGTCTGCTATAGCCTGCCGAGCCATCTGCCATCTGCGCAGTCCCGGTTTTCCCTGCCATGGTGTAACGCGAAGGCTGTATGCTCTTTCCTGTACCATGTTCCATCACGCCTTCCATCATCTCTTGCAAAGCACGGATGGTCTTTGCCGATGCAACCTTATCTTTGATCACCCTGGTGTCGAATAGCTGCAGCGTATTCCCCAGATGCCTGATTTCCTTTACAAATAGGGGAGCCACCATTTTGCCGTCGTTTGCAATAGCATTATACAAGGTGAGCATCTGCAGGGGCGTCATGTGCAATTCGTAGCCATAGGCCATTTGTGGTAGTGTGAGTCCGCTCCAGGATTTATTGTCTGGCGTCTTGATGAGCGGATTGCCTTCCCCTGGAATTTGCAGTCCTGTTGGCTCATGCAGTCGCAGCGCTTGCAATTTTTTAGTAAACGCCGCGGGGTTGTCTTTATATGCCTCGTGAATGATGCGTACAATTGCCGTGTTGGATGAAACTTCAAAGGCTCTTTTCACAGAAATCTCGCCGTACGCGCGGGTATCACGTATGGTGTGTCTGTGCACTCTGTAAGTACCGTTACCCGTATCTATCATCGTTCCTGTGTCCACAATTCCGTCTTCCAGTGCAATTAAAAAAGAGGCCAATTTAAAGGTAGAACCGGGTTCTGAGCTTTGTGCAATAGCGTAATTGAATTTTTCCCTGTACTGTCCATCGCTGTCTTTTGTGAAATTGGCAACCGCTTTGATGTGCCCGGTTTTGACATCCATCAAAATGACGGTGCCATTGTCGGCATCGCTCTCGATGAGCTGTTTCTCCAGAGCCCTCTGTGCCATGTCCTGCATGTTGACGTCTATAGTAGAGATGATATCCGCTCCGTCGACCGGTGCAATCTCTACGTCGCGGTTTACAGGCATCCAAACCCCGCCTGCTATTCTCTGCACCAACCTTTTGCCATTCGTTCCATCTATGTATTCACCGTAAGCGCCTTCCAGACCCACGTGGACGTTTTCTGCGCTGATTTTATATCCTATGGTTCTGGCCGCGAGATTTTGGAAGGGTCGGATTCTTTTATTTTTTCTTTCTGCAATCATTCCGCCTCTATACCGTCCTAAGTTGAAAATAGGAAAATCCCGAAGGGCCTTGTAATCTTGATGACTGACATTCCTTTTGATTAGGAAATAGCGATTCCCCTTACGTCTGGCCTCTTTAAGGCTCTGCACATATTGGGAGGGACTTTTGTCGTTGAATATTTCTGACAGTTTGGTTGCCAAAGAGTCGACTTTGGAAAGGAAAACAGCTTCGTCCTCAATTCCTGAAGCTAGCATATCCATGCGAATGTCGTATTCCGGCACCGAAGTGGCTAGTAAACTTCCATCCATGGAGTAAATATTGCCCCGGATGGCTTCTACGTCTTGATACCTGGTGAACATGCTGTCTGCTTTAGCACGCCACTCATCGCCTTCGACATACTGCACATGAAACATCTTCGCAGCAATAGCGATCGCGAAAATCACTATGAATGCAAAAGATAGGTATGCCCGGATTAGTATGTCGTTTCTTATATTCATGAACCTATTTTTTCCCTTTCGTCAACATTATTTTCATCGGTGGCGCGGTTCTTTCCTGCAACCCCATGGTATCGACCTTCTTTGCAATTTCGGTCTGCGTTGACTGTTGCATCAGTTCTGCAGACATTGATTTATACTCCCAATTCATCTCCTTTACCTCCCGGCCCATTCGGTCTATTTTTCGTATTGTGCTTTCAGCAAAATGCCGGTTTGCAATATATACCATCGCAAGCAGCCCGATGAACGCAATGAAGGGCACGTAAGCAACGAAGGATTGTGAAGAAAAATATGCAGATGAAAAGAGTCTGTTGACGAAATTCCTGGTTTCGTCTGCCTTTTCTTCTACGGTCTCCTGCAATTCTTCCTGCTCCTCTTCACTCAATGGTGTTTTTCTATATGCGTTCTTTGTCATGCTCTATAGATTAACTTATCCGTGCTGCAATGCGCAACTTGGCGCTTCTTGCTCTGGAATTTCGCGCAATTTCATCTTCGGAAGCCGTGATCGCTTTACGAGTCAGGACTTCGAAGGGTTTGATTTCATTTCCAAAAAAATCCTTGTCGACCTCTCCTTTAAATTTCCCCTTGGCCATGAAGTTTTTGACAAGCCTATCTTCCAGTGAATGGTAGGACATGACCACCAGTCTGCCACCTGGCTTCAAAACTTCTTGGGTTTGAGTCAAAAATGCTTCCAATGCCTCCATTTCTTTATTGACCTCGATTCTGATCGCCTGGAAAAGCTGGGCCATGTATTTATTTTCCCTTCCTTTTTGGGCGAGGGTGCCAGCGACGGACTTCAGTTGGCTCGCGGTTTGGATGGGCGACTGAAGACGCGCCGAAACGAGGGTACGCGCCAGGGTTCTTGCATTCCTGATCTCCCCGTACATGCCCAAAACCCGATGCAAATCTTCTTCTGCATATTCGTTGATCACTTTTTTGGCATCCAGATCGCTAACCTGATCCATACGCATGTCGAGCTCAGCATCAAACCTTGTGGAAAACCCTCTGTGCGCAGCGTCGATCTGATGCGATGAAATCCCCAGATCTGCCAAAATTCCGTCGACCTGCGTGACTCCATGTAGCCGAAGATTGTTTTTGAGAAATCTAAAGTTGTGGTGGATCAATTTAAACCTTGGATCATCCAGGCTGTTCCCGATGGCGTCCGGATCCTGGTCGAAGGCGAATAATTTCCCGTCAGTCCCCAAATTTTTCAGGATTTCCCGGGAATGCCCTCCCCCACCGAAGGTTACATCCACATAAACGCCTTCAGGTTTTATTGCTAAAGCCTCGATGCACTCGGTCAACATTACAGGAACATGGTAATTAGTCATCATCGCCCTCCATTATATCGTCCATATCCTGCCCTCCCATCACTTCTTCAGCAAGTTTCACGAAGTCGTCATCTTGCTCGTCTTCCCATAGTTTTTGGTATGCATCTTTTGCCCAAACCTCAATTTGATCGAATTGACACAGCAAAACCACCTCATTACCGATATTCGCGTATTCCAGCAAGGCTTTCGGCAGCAACACGCGATTTGCCGAATCCAGCGTCAGCTCGGTATGTCCTCGGGTAAAAGTCCGGATGAATTGGCGGTTCTTGGCTTTATATCGGTTCAACCGCGCTAATTTTCGGGTGATCCGAAGCCATTCTTTCTTAGGATAAAAGACCAAATGCTTTTCGAAACCGCGGTTCACAACAAGCCCTTCACACTCAACATCAGGCAATTGCCTTTTGAGAAGCGCAGGAAGAACCATACGGCCCTTGGCATCCAGCTTGCATTCAAATTCTCCGCTTAATTGTTCCATATTGACACTTTACCCAAATCCAGGAAGTAAAAATAGTGATTTCTCCCACTTTCTCCCACTTTCCCCCACTAAAAAGTTTTCCACACTCCTCAGGCTGTTGATGACATCAAGGCGGAAAACCGCTAAAAACCAGCGGATTAGACTCGTTTCCAGTCAATCTAGCACCAACTGACAAACGGGTAGATGATGAAACAGACCTTGTTACAAAAAGCGATCAATTTGCGCCAGAATGAAAAAAGAAAAATAAAAAGCATTCGACATTGTTAATATTTGGAATAATTTTGCATATTCAAACTTTTAGAAAAATCATGTACAGAACACATACTTGTGGCGAATTAAATTTCGCAAATATTGGAGAAAAAGTGACGTTAAGCGGCTGGGTCCAGAAATCCCGAGATCTTGGGGGGATGACTTTTATTGACATCAGGGATCGCTATGGATTGACACAATTGGTTTTTGATGAAAAGGATAATCAGGATCTACGTGAACTAGCAAAAAACCTCGGTCGGGAATATGTGATTAAGGTGGAGGGGCAGGTCATCGAGCGAAGCAGCAAAAACCCGAAGCTTCCGACAGGCGAGATAGAAATCAGGGTCAGCGATCTCCGCGTTCTTAATGCGTCAGCACTACCTCCGTTTACGATTGAGACCGAGACTGATGGCGGAGATGAACTCCGTATGAAATATAGATATTTGGATCTGAGGAGAGATCCCTTGAAGCAAAATCTTATACTCCGTCACAAGCTTGCGCAGGCAATCCGGCGTTTTCTGGATCAACAGAATTTTCTTGAAGTAGAGACTCCAGTGCTCATTAAATCAACTCCGGAGGGAGCGCGTGACTTTGTCGTGCCCAGCCGGATGAATCCAGGCGAATTTTACGCATTGCCCCAGTCTCCGCAGACCTTCAAACAGCTTTTGATGGTGTCGGGCTTTGACCGGTATTTTCAGATTGTAAAATGCTTTAGGGATGAGGATTTGAGAGCCGATCGACAGCCGGAATTCACCCAGGTAGATTGCGAAATGGCATTTGTCGACCAGGAGGAAATTCTAAACACTTTCGAAGGATTGATCAAGTTCCTTTTCAAGGAAACCAAAGACTTGGATCTCGGAGAAGTGCCGCGAATGACCTACGCGGAGGCCATGAGGTTGTACGGATCCGACAAGCCGGACCTCCGTTTCGGCATGCACTTCATCGAGCTCAATGAAACGCTTAAAGGTGCGGGATTCCCAGTATTTGACCAGGCAGAACTCGTCGTAGGCATTAAAGCAGAGGGCTGTGCGCACTATACCAGAAAGCAATTGGATGCATTGACAGACTTCGTGAAGCGGCCGCAGATTGGGGCCACCGGGCTGGTCTACCTGAGATATAATGAGGACGGAAGCCTCAAGTCATCCGTTGATAAATTCTATTCGCCAGAGCAATTAAAAGTCTGGGCAGAATCTTTCGACGCCAAGCCTGGAGACTTGATGCTCGTCATGGCAGGTGAAACAATGAAGGTGCGAAAACAGCTGAATGAACTGCGCCTGGAAATGGGAAATCAACAGGGATTAAGAGACAAAGACAAATTCGCAGCCCTTTGGGTAGTCGATTTTCCCTTATTGGAATGGGACGAAGAAAGCGGACGCTATCATGCGATGCACCACCCATTTACCTCCCCTAAACCAGAAGATTTATCGCTTTTGGACCAAAAACCGGGAGAAGTACGCGCAAACGCTTATGATTTGGTGATAAACGGAAGCGAAATCGGAGGAGGCTCTATTCGCATCCACGATAAGCAAATGCAAGCAACCATGCTCAAGCATTTGGGTTTCTCCGAAGAAGAAGCAAAGAAGCAGTTCGGCTTTCTGATGGACGCCTTTACTTATGGCGCCCCCCCACATGGAGGAATAGCACTGGGCTTTGACAGACTGGTTTCAATTTTCGCAGGTTTGGACAGCATAAGAGATGTCATTGCATTTCCCAAAAACAATTCTGGAAGGGACGTAATGATAGAAACGCCTTCGATTTTGGCAGCAGAACAGCTTAAAGAACTGCAGTTGGAAGTGAAGAAATAAGCATTGGGCATGGCGGGTGTGAAAGAAAGAACATTTTATCAATTGGGCGCTGAGCGAGCTTTCGATCGAGAGCGTCGGGTAGACATGAATTCAAATTTCCACCGTTACGAGGCTGCCGTGGACCAGAGTTTGCTGCGCTTCAACAATCTGGAAAATGCTAAACGGAAGGCTCATCTGATCAAATGGAAAATCATTGAAAACCTAGACCGTGCCTTGCCTGATTTTGAATCTAA
>CAYNZH010000015.1:10097-11622 GCA_964401685.1 uncultured Sphingobacteriaceae bacterium | reverse complement strand
GCAAAGGATCTCGATCTTTTTCTTCCCCTGCTCTCTGCACACGGCACGGGGCAAAAACTGACAAGATACACCAACATTTACCATGGTCCACGCCAGGCATACGAAAGTGATGGGCCGGAAAAAATGTACGTTATCCTTTTAGACAACGGCAGAACCAATTTGCTCGCCCAACCGGAACAGAGGGAAGGACTTTACTGTATCAGATGTGGCGCTTGCCTCGAGGTTTGTCCAGTATTTCGGAACGTAGGCGCAGAAAGCTACCAGACCACGTATGGCGGCCCGATTGGATCCTTGATCACTCCTCATACCCAAGGGGTGCAAGAATTTCACCATTTGAGCCAAGCCTCTACCCTTTGCGGCAAATGCACTTCGGTGTGTCCCGTAAAGATAAATATCGACCGCATGCTGATCCTCAATCGTCGGGACGCGGTGCAGCAAGCGACCTTAAGCAAGCCAGAGGCCTGGTCTTGGAACTTGCTTTTTCACTTTTTCAAATCGCGCAAAAAAATGGATTTCCTGAAAGGGAAAGTAAAAACCTTTATGTTCAAGGCATTCCTACGCAAAAAATGGGGAAAACACAGAAAACTGCCGACGTTCGCGAAGCAATCTTTTGCGAGCCAATGGAAATCAAATCATAAAGACAAGCCTAATTGACCTCAATACCGATTCCTTTTAGCAAAATTGCGGCATTGAACTGCTTGCATTCTCCGGATTTCAGAAGATAATCGAATTTCATTTCGCCTGCTTCAATTTTTATATCGAAATGATAGTTGCGAATGACATCTGGATAGCTTTCCTGGAGGGAGGCGAGTTTGAGGTCATGAGTGGCGACGAGGCCGGACACATTTTCCTGAATCAAGCGCTCGATGATTGCCTTTGATCCGCGGTATTTGTCTACGGAATTGGTGCCACGCAACATCTCATCGATAATAAAAAAGCTGTGTTTATCCGACTCTACCCGTTGAAGGATCATCTTCATACGGTTTAGCTCGGCTTTAAACGTCGAGGTGCTTTCCATCAAGGAATCCTTGATTCGCATATAGGAAACCAGCTTCATGACACCGATTTCCATTTGGGAAGCACAAACAGGAGCACCTGACCAGGCGAGGACGGCATTGACGCCGACTGTCCGAAGGAAAGTGCTCTTTCCAGCCATATTCGATCCGGTGATCAAGGCGATACGATGGTCAGCATTGTCGTAACTATTTGCGACGACCAAGTCTGACGCTATCAGTGGATGAGCCAAATTGTTAGCTTTAAACTTGCCTGGAGCATCCTGTGTGATTGACGGAAAACACCAGTGCGGGTGATTTCTAGCCAGCGTTGAAATACTGACCAAGGCCTCGAATTGACCTACAACTTCCAGACTCTGCAAAATTGCCGGACCATGATTCCGCTGCCAGTCCTGAAGCGCAATAATCTGGCGAAAATCCCACAAAAGAAAGGCATTGAGTACTGCGCCCAGCAGCATATTGAGTCTCAAATCCAAGCGTTGTATGAGTTTTGACACCTCTTTGATGGCCAG
>CAYNZH010000015.1:0-9997 GCA_964401685.1 uncultured Sphingobacteriaceae bacterium | reverse complement strand
CCCAAAAAATGGCTCAAGAGTGCAGAGAAATCTATTCTCTGCTCATTAACTGGAAAGAGGTCGATCTGAAATTCCTGGCACCAGGAAACTTGATGACTCAATTCTTTGACAGCCTGCTGCCGCGCGATAACCTCTGGCATTCCGTCCGCATCTTTCATCCAGGCCGACAGATAAGAGTTCCCCATCCGGGTTGCGGATCGATTGACATAGGCATAAAGTGAATGAGTGCCGAAAATATCGAGATCGTCAGAATAGGGATGATCCGCACTTTCGTAGACTGATCCTGCATCATAAAGATTTGCTGCGCCATCACGCATCTTAATTTCATTTTCATTGACCTGCATGAAATCAGTCCACCTCTGTTTGATTCTCACCAATTTGCTTTGTCGAAAAACCAAGGCAAAAAACACGGTAATAAGCAGAAAAAAGGCGAGTAAAAGAAGCCACACATTCTCGCGTTGGATGATCTGAAACAACGCCCAGCCCCCGCCCAGCAGAACCAACAAACGTGAAAAAGCCAGGATATTGATCCGCCGGGTGATAGATTTCAGCTCACGAGCAGCCAAATCGACTTGATTTTGATAATATTCGTAGATATTCTCCATTTTTACCATGCTTTATCACCTACCAAAGGCACAAAACGGAATGTGTCCAGCTCTATTCGCTCGAATTCACTTTCGCTGACCCTCAAAATTGTCACCATCTTCTGTTCTTTTTCAGAACCAACCGGAATGACCAGCAAGCCCCCGAGTTTAAGTTGTGCCAACATCACTTCGGGAACAAAAGGAGCACCAGCAGTGACCAAAATCTTGTCAAATGGTGCGTGATCGGGTAGTCCCCTGGAACCATCTCCCAGGACGAAATGAGGCCTGTATCCCATATAGGGCAGCACTTGAATGGTCCGATCATACAGAGGTTTGAGCCTCTCAATGGTAAAAACTTCGGCACCCAGTTCCATCAGGATACAGGTTTGATAGCCTGATCCCGTTCCTATCTCTAGGATTTTATCCCCAGGTGTGACATCAAGTAATTCGGTCTGATAAGCCACCGTATAAGGCTGTGAAATGGTTTGTCCGTCGCCTATAGGAAAGGCAATGTCCTTGTAGGCCTGAACCCAAAAGGTTTCATCAAAAAAGAAATGCCTTGGCACTTTCCCAATTGCTTCCAACACGCGTCTATCTTCAATACCCTTGTCCTTAAGGGTTTTGACCAGCTTCTTCCTCGCCCCCTTTTCTCTGTAATTATCTATAAACTTATATGCCATTTTTCATTAATAAGGGTCGACATCAATCAGTACTCTTGTCCCTTTATAAGGTTTTTCAGCGCCGAAGTGCTGAATAGTTTGATGGATAAATTCCTTGATCTTGTTCAGACTTGTTCCGCTTCTTTCTATTTTTATGGTAATATGATGTAAATATTGATTTCTGATCCTGGCAATCAAGGGCTGTTCCGGCCCTAGCACCCTTTCTCCTAAGCTTTGTTTCAACAGGAAAGCCAGCCTATTTCCGGCCGCCAAGGAGATTTCCTGTTGCTTGTGCTTGATTTCTATGCGAATTAAGCGAAAAAAGGGCGGATAGGAAAAGGTTTTCCGCTCGTGAATCTCTTCCTTGAACAGACTCTCGTAGTCGTCGTTGACAACCTGGGTCAGCACTCTGTGGGTCGGCGAATACGTTTGGATAATGACTTTCCCCTGTCTTTGCCGGCGGCCCGCCCGGCCTGCGACCTGTGCCATGAGAGAAAACGCTCTTTCATGGGCTCTGAATTCAGGAAAATGAATTAAATTGTCAGCGTTGATGATCCCGATGACGTGAACATTTCCAAAATCGAGTCCCTTGGCAACCATTTGTGTACCTACCAATACGTGGTAGTTCTGGTTCTCAAAATCTTCAAGCACGCGCTGAAAGCCGTATTTTCCCTTTGTAGAATCCATGTCCAACCGTCCGATTTTTGCATCGGGCAGAAGTAGCTCTAGCTCTTCTTCAATTCTTTCAGTGCCAAATCCGCGACTCTCAATGTGACTAGAGCCGCAGGCCATGCATAGGGGAGCAATTTCTTCGGCATAACCACAGTAATGACAGTGCATTTTACCTGTGCTTTTGTGAAGGGTCAGGCTTACGTCGCAATGCAGGCACTTTGCAATATTCCCACAGGTTTTACATTGCAAAAGAGGTGTGTGACCGCGTCTATTTTGAAATAGAATCACCTGTTCTCTTCTCGCCAATGCCTCTTTCATTTCGTTGAGCAGGACTTCGCTGAAATAGGAATGCATTTTCTCCTTGCGCGCCTCTTCTTTAATGTCCACAATGCGAATATCGGGAGGAATTGATTGTCCGAACCGATATTTTAGTTGGACAAAACCGTATTTTCCAGACTTTGCGTTATAATAGCTCTCAATAGATGGTGTTGCAGAACCCAACAATACTTTAGCTCCATGGAGATGGGCTGCAAAAACTGCGGTATCCCGGGCATGGTAACGCGGAGCTGGGTCGAACTGCTTATAGGATGTTTCGTGTTCTTCGTCTATAATCACCAGATTTAGCCGATTAAAGGGCAAAAATATTGACGAACGTGCACCGATTACGACTTGAATAGTCCCTTTCAGCACTTTGGACCAGAGTTCCGCTCGTTCATTATCATTGAATCGGGAGTGATAAACGCCCAGTCGGCTACCAAAATGAAGTTTCAATCGCTCTGTAATCTGCGTAGTCAGTGCAATTTCGGGAAGCAAATAAAGTACCTGCCCCTGTTCTGCCAATGCAGATTCGATGAGGCGAATAAAAATTTCGGTTTTGCCCGATGACGTCACCCCGTGCAATAAGACCACATCTTTGTCCTCAAAACAGGATTTTATCTGATCTAGCGCTTCTTGCTGTCTTTCGCTAAGCGTAAACTCGGCAGAAAGCTCCTGATCCTCGCCACCAAGACGACTTACCACTTGTTCCCTGATCAAAAAAACCCCCTTTTCGACCAAGGCACTGATAATCGCAGCGCTGCACCCGGAGACTTCCATAATTTCTTTCCTGCCAACCGACTCAGAGCTTTTTTGCAGCTGGAGAAACGCTAGCACGGCGTCCTGCTGCTTCGGGGCTCTATTTAGGCCATCAAGAAGACTTTTCCTGCCCGAATCGTCCGAAAACTCGGGAGCGAGACTGATGATGGCTTTGGTCTTGGGTTTGTATTTTTCAGAAATTTCCTCAGAAATAAGAATCCATTTTTTATCAAACATACGCTTCAGCAGCGGGAACACCGTCTTCTGCCCCAACAGCTTGACTATATCGTTGATTTTTAAAGGAGAAACCAGGTCTAGGGCGTCGAGAATCAAGAACTCCTTTTCCTGAACCGTAGCCATGTCTACTTCGCTCAGATCTCCCTTGGTGATCAGGGTTTCTGACGCGAGTTTGAACACGCCAGGCAACGCAGCTTGCATCACTTCACCCAGATGACACAAATAATATGAGGATATCCATTCCCATAGTTTAAATTGAAAGGAATTGATTATGGGTTCTTCATCCAGAATATCCAAAACATATTTTGCCTCATAACGCTTTGGCGCTTCCTCGGTGATTTTATAGATTAAACCCGCGTAAATCCGCTGCGCACCAAACTGTACGATGACTCGCTTGCCGGGTGCAACCTGCTCATTCCACTCAAAAGGCACCCTATAAGTGTACGCGCCTTTGATAAATAATGGAAGGATCACTTCCACAAAAAGGGTTTTGCGCTGAAAAACTGCACCTTCCGTCAACTCCACCATCTCGTTCTCATCTTAAAATTTTACCGATTTTTCAACGCAGCTACGAACAGCCCAACCCAGCCAGCAATAAAGAACACGCCGCCAATCGGAGTTACCGGCCCTAAAAGTGATGCGTTAGAGAAACCGGTTATTTCTTGTGTGCTCAGCAAGTACAACGACCCAGAGAAGAGGAAAATCCCAATCACGAAGCAGATAAACGCCATGCGTATCAGGGGAAACTTTGCCCTGGAAAACGTTGCGAGAAACAGTAGAGCCAGCGTATGGTAAAAATGATAGTCTACAGCAGTTTCCCAGGTTTCATGGTATTTTTCGCTGATTTTCCCCTCCAGACCATGTGCCCCGAATGCGCCTAAAATGACCGCGAGCATCCCAAAAAGTGCTGCAGTAAGTACGATTCGCTTATTCATATCGAATGTTGGTTTGTTACGTGTTTATATCTAATAAAGCAAATATACATAAAGTGTCCGTATATTTTTTATATTTGTGCTTGAAGGGAAAACCATATATTTGCGGTCTATGGCAACAACGGAGGAAATCAAACCATATCAAAATGAAAGCACTGCTAAGAAACAGCAGGTTGCAAGTATGTTTGATACGATTTCCGGCACCTATGATTTTCTAAACCATCTTATGTCTCTTGGTATTGATAGGCTCTGGCGCAAAAAAGCAATCAGCCTACTAAAAAAGGACAGACCGCAGCTATTGCTAGACGTTGCAACAGGAACTGGTGACTTTGCGATCGAGGCGATCCGCCAGCTGAATCCAAAAAAGATCATCGGGGTCGACATCTCCAAAGGGATGCTCGAGGAAGCTCAGAAAAAAATCGCCAAGAAAGAACTCGGCCACCAATACGAGGTACAACTCGGGGATTCCGAAAAATTACCCTTCGGGGATGAGAAGTTTGACGCCGTTACAGTCGCTTTCGGTGTCCGAAATTTCGAAAACCTGGAAAAAGGTCTGGCCGATATCTGGCGTGTGACCAAATCCGGAGGGAAAGTCGTCGTGTTGGAGTTTTCCAAGCCAAAGGTTTTCCCGGTCAGACAATTGTATCATTTTTATTTTCACCAAATCACGCCTTTTATAGGAAAGCTGTTTTCAAAGGACCGCAGAGCTTACGAATATCTCCCAGAATCGGTGGAAAGATTCCCTGATGGTGCGGAGTTCACTAACCTTCTGGAAAAAATCGGGTTCAGGGAAACCATTTGCCGGCCTCAGCTTTTCGGTATTTGTACTATATATGCCGCAACCAAGTAAATTTCCCAAATCACGAAATATGAAAATTTGGCGTCTTATTCTGGTGTTTTTCTCAAGCTGGATATTTCTGACCCCCTTGGCGCATGCACAGAAAACGGTAACCTTCTTTTGGCAAAAAAACGACGTCTACGATGAGTCTACGCGGCTGCACGTAGGTATTGTCTTCCCCCAAGTCGCTAAGACTCACTATTTTTTCGAAAAATCCGACGATTGGCATAGTTATTCCAAGCTGGCCAATGACGAGCCTTTCACGAAAATAGAAAGTACGTCTGGATGGTCGGCTGGACTCGGCATTCCGGTAGATTTACGGATTTATAAAAATCTTCACTTTGTTTCCGGTGCAAATTTTGTAGTCATTAATGGAAATCACGGCACAGAGGGAAATCCAAACGGCCGGGCTCTGGTTTATCATTACGGCGAGGGCGATGGAGAAAGCGTAGTGAGGATGCAAAGCGCAGACAAAGGAATGGGGGCAAACTTTCCAAGCCTGGAGATCCCTCTACATTTGAAGTTGCGTTCCGATCACAAGACATTCAAATTTGGAGACGACTGGCTGGTGACAAGAGGATATCTTGTGGGTGGGGCAAAGTACTCCCATCTTTTGGGTGCGAGTCGTTACTATAAGAATGAAAACAATGTGTTAGACGAGATGGATCCTCCCCTGATCGTTGGTACCAGGCACTGGAGTTGGGAGGCAGGCTTCGGGATTGATTTTCTATTTACTTATTTCAAAATCTCTCCCGAAATCAGATTTCATCAAAGTATCGGCAATCTCCTGGGGGATTACAGCAAAAGTGATTTGTCTACCAATCCATATAATCAGGCGATTGAAAAACTGGGAATCAGAGGCATACAATTTAGCATTATAATTGAATAGAGATGATTGCATGTATCACAGGTGCGAGTTCAGGAATAGGGGAAGCGACAGCCAAAGTGCTGGCTAGAGAAGGTTACGACCTCCTGTTACTTGCGCGCAGAATTGAAAAATTGAATGAACTGGCAGCCAGGCTCGAAGACGAGCACGGAGTCAGCGTGCATTGTGTTTCTCTAGATGTACGACAGCTGGAGGAGGTTAACTTGGTCTTCGAAAATTTGCCCGAAGCGTGGAAAAACATAAGCATCCTCATCAACAATGCCGGTTTGAGCCAGGGATTGGATCCGATTCAAAGTGGAGACACAGGCGACTGGGACCGGATGATAGACACCAATATCAAGGGATTGCTCTACGTGACCAGAGCAGTCAGCCCCGGGATGGTCGCCAGAAAACACGGTCATATCGTAAACATCGGTTCTATTGCCGGAAAGGAAGTGTATCCCAACGGCAATGTGTATTGTGCGACCAAACATGCTGTCGACGCATTGAACCAAGGGATGCGCATAGATTTGCTCCCCGACGGGATAAAGGTAACGGCAATACATCCAGGCATGGTCGAGACTGAATTTTCAGAAGTGAGATTTAAGGGAGACCAGGAAAGAGCAAAAGCCGTCTACAAAGGACTGACACCGCTCTTTGCAGAAGATATTGCCGAAGCAATCTGGTTCGTCCTGTCCCGCCCTCCACATGTCAACATCAACGACATGCTCATCATGCCCACAGCACAGGCAAGTGGCACGATCGCTGTAAGGAAATAAATAATCGATTAATAGCAATATTTAAAATCTAAAATTATGCTACAGAGCAAAATAGACACCGAAATAAAGAATGCGTTGCTTTCCAAGGACCAAGTCAAACTCCGGGGCCTGAGAGCCATAAAGGCTGCATTACTACTAGCGAAAACAGAAAAAGGCGCCTCCGATTCGCTTAGCGAGGACGCCGAAATCAAAGTTCTGCAAAGATTGGTCAAACAGAGGAAGGAATCAGCCGATATTTATGAACAACAAAACAGAGCAGATCTCGCCCAGATTGAGAACGAAGAAATCGACGTGATTTCCGAATTTTTGCCCAAGCAGCTGGAGAGAACGGAACTGGAAGCAATAGTAGCAGCTATCATCGCCGAAACCGGCGCCGATGGGCCAAAAGACCTCGGAAAAGTCATTGGATTGACCAACAAGCAAGTCGCCGGACGTGCCGACGGTAAGCTGATCGCTGAAATCGTTAAGAGCGCATTAGGCTAAATTATTCTTCGGCCTTGAGTTTACGTTCGATGAAAAAAGGAACAAAGGGCAAAAGCGATCCAAGGAAAAAGAGCACCACTCTTTTGAAGCTCCAGTTGTATTTGTCCCAGCAGAGGTAAAGCATGTAAGCATAGATCACCACGAGTAAACCGTGTAACCAGCCTATATAAGTAACTCCCAGGGGCGCCCAGTCATAGGATGTGGTCCTTTTCAATACCGAAAAACACAGCAGGACAATCATGGAAATACCTTCCAAAGTAGCAACCTGCCTAAAAATTCTCAACGTTTTCTTGTGGGGTTTAACCGCGACGGTTTGATCCATTTTTTTGATACATTTTATGATTTGACGGCCAAAATTACTTTAAATTAAAGGAATAGATCAAAGGACTGAACTATTTTGACTATAAATTGACAGTTACCGCCGGGAAACATAGATTTATTAGTTTTTTTCAGTAAGTTTGGCACTTAAAAGCAAACAATAAAACTATGAACTACGACATTATTGTAATAGGAAGCGGACCCGGTGGCTATGTCGCTGCAATCAGGGCATCTCAATTAGGATTTAAAACAGCAATCGTAGAAAAAGAATCCCTTGGTGGTGTGTGTTTAAATTGGGGCTGCATCCCGACTAAAGCCCTTCTGAAAAGCGCACAAGTGTTTGAATACCTAACCCATGCATCTGATTATGGCATCAATGTAGAAGGGGGTGAAGCCGACTTCAACGCTATTATCAATAGAAGTAGAGGGGTTGCCGATGGCATGAGCAAAGGCATACAGTTCTTGATGAAAAAAAATAAGATCGACGTTATTATGGGTGCTGGAAAAATCCAAAAAGGCGGTAAAGTCGCCGTCACCGCAGCCGACGGATCTTCGAAAACATACAACGCGAAACACACAATTCTGGCTACCGGAGCCCGTTCACGGGAACTTCCAAATCTAAAGCAGGATGGTAAAAAAATCATCGGATACAGACAGGCCATGTCCCTGGAAAAAAAACCGGAATCTATGGTCGTTGTCGGCTCCGGAGCAATCGGGGTCGAATTTGCATATTTCTATAATGCCATTGGCACAAAAGTGACTATCGTCGAATACATGGATCGTATCGTACCTGTCGAGGATGAAGATGTATCTAAACAACTGGAGAGAAGCCTCAAGAAAGCTGGTATACAGGTTTTGACCGGCGCCGAAGTTCAAGCTGTGGATACGGGCGGAAAACTGGCCTCTGTACAGATAAAAACAGCAAAAGGAACAGAGAAAATTGAGGCTGAACTCGTGCTTTCGGCTGTTGGGATCACTCCAAATATAGAGAATATAGGCTTGGAAGATGTAGGTGTCAAAACCGATAAAGGTCGGGTAGTCGTAGATGAGTTTTACCGGACCAACATTGAAGGCGTTTACGCTATAGGAGATATTGTCAGTGGTCAAGCCCTGGCCCACGTGGCTTCAGCCGAGGGAATTACCTGCGTGGAGAAAATCAAAGGTCATTCCGTTGAACCAATCGCTTACAATAATATTCCTGGTTGTACCTATTGTTCGCCTGAAATCGCCTCTGTCGGATACACTGAAAAAGCCGCTAAAGAAGCAGGTTACGATATTAAAGTTGGGAAATTCCCATTCTCTGCTTCGGGCAAAGCAAGTGCGTCCGGTGCAAAAGACGGTTTTGTAAAAATCATCTTTGACGCAAAATATGGAGAGCTCTTAGGGGCACATATGATAGGTGCAAATGTCACTGAAATGATCGCAGAAATCGTCGTAGCACGCAAACTAGAGACTACTGGACACGAAATTATCAAGGCCGTCCACCCCCATCCCACGATGAGTGAGGCGGTAATGGAAGCAGCTGCGGACGCATACGGAGAAGTCATTCATTTATAATCAATTGAGAGGAAGAAGCATGAAACAAACGATTTTGGTACCCACCGATTTTTCAGAAAATGCAAACGCGGCCCTTCGTTTCGCTTTGCGTATGGCAGCAGATCATGAGTATGCGATTCATTTGGTTCATGCTTATCAGCCTTTAACGAGCAATCAGGCACCTCCGACTTTCAATCAGGAAATCAGGCAGCATACTGCACATGAAGCGCAGCAGGAACTTGTCACGATGGTGGAACAATTCTCACAGGACTATCCCGCAGTGACTTTGACCTACGACTGCTTGGAGGGATCGGTGGACGCTGTTTTACAGGGGATCGCAGGCAAATCCAACTACCAATTGATCATCATGGGAACCCGTGGAGCCAGCGGATTGAAGCACGTTTTTTTGGGTAGCAACACGTATAGTACTGTAACAAAATCCCCGATTCCTGTCTGGGCCATTCCCGAGGATTTTGAACGATGGCCAGTACGCAAAGCTGGCGTGCTTAGCAACTTCAAGAAAAGCGATGTAAATTTGATTCAAAGCTTTATGCCCCTGGTCGGAAACCAACCCGAAATCACTCTCCTACATGTCAGAGAATCCAGCAAACTTGAGGAAGAAGAGTCACAGATGACTACCTGGGCGGCGCAGGTAAGCAAAGAAACCGGGATTTCACCCGTGAATTGGAAGATGGATACGAGTTCGGGGAGACTAGATTCGCAGGACGGCGTGGCAGCCTGTATTGCGGACCTCGCTCACAAAGAATCGCTGGACACCATTCTGGTCACCTATACGCCGAAAACCTTCTTCAAGCAGCTTTTTACAAGGAATTTGGTAAAAACCCTCGCGCATAGAATAGATCTACCTGTATTTTTTTACAAAGAATAGATCAATCCCTTGATAATCAAAAATAAAGTTCCTACCTTTGCCCACCTAAAATAGTTTTAGGACACAAATTAATATTAAAAACAGTAAATGCCTACTATTCAACAATTAGTTAGAAAAGGTAGAGTAGCTCT
>CAYNZH010000014.1:49395-56303 GCA_964401685.1 uncultured Sphingobacteriaceae bacterium | reverse complement strand
ATGAAAGCCATGCCGGACAGGGCTTTTGATGTGGGAATCGCCGAGCAGCATGCCGTTACCTTTTCGGCGGGTTTAGCCACCCAAGGTATGGTTCCTTTTTGCAATATTTACTCCAGTTTTATGCAGCGGGCTTATGATCAGGTTATTCACGATGTTGCGCTTCAAAAATTGCATGTGGTGTTTTGTCTGGACCGTGCAGGACTCGCTGGAGCCGACGGCCCCACGCATCATGGTGCGTATGATATTGCGTTCATGCGGTGTGTACCAAATATGATTGTTTCTGCACCGATGAATGAGGAAGAGTTGCGCAACCTCATGTATACGGCTCAGCAGGAAGACCACGGACCTTTCTCGATTCGCTATCCGCGTGGACAGGGCGTTATGCCCGATTGGAAGCGCCCTTTTTCCACAGTAGAAATTGGCAAGGGTCGGAAAATCTGTGACGGTGAGGATATCGCGATTCTCAGTTTCGGCCATATAGGCAACGAGGCGGTAAAAGCTTGCCGGGAACTCAATACTGAGGGTATTCACCCCGCTCACTATGATCTCCGTTTTGTCAAACCCCTGGATCAGGAACTCTTACATACGGTGTTTAAGAAGTTTAAAAAGATCATCACCGTGGAAGATGGTTGTGTGCAAGGCGGATTTGGTAGTGCTGTGCTGGAGTTTATGGCCGATCATCGCTATCAGGGGGAAATCGTCCGACTGGGTATTCCAGATGCCGTCGTGGAGCACGGAGAGCAGGAGGAACTTTGGGCTGCATGCGAATATGACCATCAAGCAATAGCGGCACATGCGCGCCGAATGGTCGACGGCAAGACGACCAATTCGCTTGTCGGGTAGGCTACCTTGTTACCTTTGCCCCAGCGGTTCATCACCAGCGAAGCAGGCAGCTAGCCCAGGTAAATCCGGAGCCGAAAGCCGCTAGACACACGAGGTCCCCATCCTTGATCTTTCCTTCCTCCCATGCCTCACATAGTGCGATCGGTACAGAAGCGGCAGTCGTATTGCCATATTTTTGTATATTATTAAAGACCTGATCGTCACGCAAGCCTAGCAATTTCTGTACATACTGGCTGATTCTGAGATTTGCCTGGTGAGGAATCAATAGATCTATATCTTTTTCACTCAAATTGTTAGCCGCTAGCGCTTCCTTTATTACTTCGGGGAATTTGACAATCGCCTTTTTAAAGACTGCCGGGCCGTCCATAAACGGAAGTGAGGCGTCGCTCTGCATGATGTCCTCCGTCATAAACAAGCCACCCAACTCCTGGTCCGGAAAATCGGGCATATCCTTCATCCAGGTGTTGGCATGCGAGCCGGGGTAGAACATCGCGAGAATTTCGGCGTCTGCACCATCGCTATGCAAGTGGGTACTCAGGATGCCTTGATCTTCCTTCTCTGTAGGCTGGAGAACTACGGCACCTGCACCATCGCCGAAAATAACGGAAACATGGCGGCTCCGGGTATTGAAATCCATCGCAAACGAGTGCTTTTCGCTCCCGACAACCAAAATGTTCTTATACATCCCTGTTTTGATAAACTGATCGGCCACAGATAGCGCATATACAAACCCAGAACATTGGTTTCTGATATCCAGCGCACCGATTTCGCCCATACCCATTTCCCTTTGCAGCAAGACGCCGCACCCTGGGAAGTAGTAGTCCGGCGAGAGCGTAGCAAAGAGGATGAAATCTATGTCTTTAGCGGTGATTCCCGCTCTTTCTATGGCGATTTTTGAGGCTTCTATCCCCATGGTTGTCGTCGTCTCGCCAAGGCGATCGGCAAATCTCCGCTCCTTTATCCCCGTGCGCTCTTGTATCCATTCATCACTCGTGTCCATAAATCGAGTCAAATCATGGTTGGTATAGACATTTTTAGGGACGTAGTATCCGATTCCTGCGATTTTCGATTGCTTCATATTGTTCTAAACTTTAGGCGTTTTCCCAGTACCTTCTGCAATTTACAAAAATTTTGTGATTTCGTCTTTTATTCGTATATTTATAAGATAGGGTATAAAATTGCTATTTTTGCAAAATGACAGTAGAAACTCAAGAAGAAACCTTTACCTTAGACGAGTTGTTGGCCGTGATTTCTCCGACAAATCGCTTGATACTGTGGAACGACGAAATCAACACCTTCGACCATGTCATACACTGCTTGATGAAACATCTGCAATACACCGAAAACCAAGCGGAGCAGATCGCCTGGAAAGTACACAATGAGGGCAAGTGCGCAGTGCTTGAAGGCTCCTATACCGAAATGGAAATCTATCGTAAAATCCTCAAATCCGAAGGGTTGACTGTCAGTGTAGAGTAATCTTTCCTTCCGCTTTCCTGCGCAAGGTAACAATTTATGTGCGTTTAGCCTCAGGGTGTAATAATGCGGTTACTCGTAACCTGAATCAATTTTAAAAGCACAATTTTTGTAGCTTTTATCAGCAATATGGAAAAAGTACGAAAGCAAATGAAAAGTAGAATGTGGGTGGGATGCCTTGGTGTGTTCGCATTGATAGCGCTAGGTTTTTCGAACGTGTCCGCTCAGGAGGGCGGGTCTATTTCTGGAAAAGTAATCAATGGATCAACCATGGAAAATATCGGGGGAGCGAGTGTATCTCTCCTCAATCAGCAAAGCAGGATTACTGTTGGTGGTTTGCAGACGCCAGACAATGGGCAGATATCCTTTTCGGGAATCGCTCCCGGGACTTATGCGATTTTGATCACTTTTGTCGGTTTTGAAGACTTTATTAAAGAAAATGTAAGAGTTACGGCCGGTCAAACGGTAGAATTGGGCACCCTTACAATGACTCCGTCTGAAGAAGTATTGGACGCAGTTGTTATACAAGGAACTCCTCCAGCTATGGAACTGGGAATAGACCGTAAGGTTTTTAATGTGGCACAGAGTACGATCAGTGTAGGCGGAAATGCCTCAGACCTTCTTGCAAATGTACCTTCCCTGGAGGTTGATATGGACGGGAGCGTTAGCTTGCGCGGGTCGAGCAGTGTCAAAATTCTTATTGATGGCAAAGAGTCTGCGATGGCAGGAAGCGATGTCACCCAGCTGCTGCAGGCATTGCCTGCCAACTCTATTGAGCGCGTGGAAGTCATTACCAATCCGTCTTCCAGGTATGATGCCGAAGGACAGTCCGGTATTATCAATATTGTGCTGAAAAGAAACCTCAGAACAGGTCTGAATGGCTCAATAGACGCTTCGGCCGGTTCGTACAATAATTACAGTACAGGGGTCAACCTAAATTACCGCGACAACAGATTTAATTATCAGGGAAGCTATAGTTTCAATCGCCGGAACAATATAGGAGGGGGGCTAAACCGGACGACCCTATTGCAGAACAATAGCATTACCAACAATACCACTGAAAGTGAGCGTCTGGGACTCAATCACCGGGTGCGCTTGGGTGTAGATTATTATATGGGCGAACGGACCACCTGGGGTGTGTCCGGAAATCTGAGTTTGCGTGGAAACGAGAGGCGGGAAGATATTTTTTACACTTATCTCAATCATCCAGCCTTGGAAGGTACCAGTGAAAGGACCTCAGTGCAGGACGAAGATGATCTGGGTTTCGATCTGAATATGGATTTTCGCCATGAGTTTGCCAGCAGCGGAGAGTTGACCGCCAATCTTGGCTATGGCTCGGATACAGAAGAGGGTGTCAACGAATTTAATCAGCTTTTTACACAGTCATCATTGACCGACAGAAGGATAAACAATACCTCAGAAGACGGGCGAAACTTCAACATCCAATTTGATTATCTGAAACCCCTGGGTGAAAACATTCAACTTGAGGCAGGTTATCGTACAAATGTCCGCTCGACTCAGGATCATCAGTTTTCATTGACAAATCAGAATGGAAGCATGTTGCCAGACTATGATGTGAGCAATGATTTCAACCTCAGCAACGAGGTCCACGCGCTCTATGCCAACTATCAACATAGGTTTAGCGAGCAAATGGGTATTCAGGTGGGGCTACGGGCAGAGCAGGCTTATCTCCACACATCGTACATCTCCCTGGACCCCGACGTTCCTGCTGGTCAGCGCGAAACCAAGGGTACCATAGATTATTTCCGTTTGTATCCGAGTGTGTTTGTCACGCGGGAATTTGGTGAAAACAATCAGCTGCAGGCGAGCTACACACGCAGGGTCAACCGCCCTCGGGGATGGCAGGTCAATCCCTTTATCGACGTTTCGGATCCGCTGAACATCAGGCAGGGTAATCCCAATCTTTTGCCGGAGGATGTTCATTCCTTTGAAATGAGCTACGCTAAAACATGGAGTAAATTGATGCTCACCTCATCGGCTTATTACCGCCAGATGAATGACGTTGTCCAGTCCATCATTACGACTGTGGACGGTAGCGACGGTGCGACTTTCTCCCAGTGGCAAAATATAAGTTCGCGGGCCACAACCGGTTTCGAACTCATCTCTAAGGTCGATTTTACAAGAAATTTCGATGTCATGGCCAACGTGAATGCGTTTCACACCAAGTTCGAAGGCAGCGAGCAATACAATATCCGTCCGAGTGAAGGATTCAGCTGGAATGCCAATCTCACGGCCAACGTAAGAATCCTTCCCGATCTTTCCGCTCAGGGAAGATTTGATTACCGCGCGCCGCGGATTATGGCACAGGGCAAAGGAGTGGAGAACTATGTGATCGACGCCGGTTTGCGCTGGGATGTGATGAACAGGCGCGGCAGTATTATGTTCAATGTACGGGACTTGCTCGATCAACGCCGTCATGGGGGTTATACCGAAACGGAGTTTGTACACCGCTATTATGAGAGTCGCTGGAGCCGTAGAACATTTTCCCTTGCATTTACCTATAGATTTGGTTTGCAGGATATGAATAGGCAACAAGATCGTCGCGGCGATGATTTCAACGACTTCGATGGTGGCCCGGATCAGTTTTGATCGGCATTTGGCCCATTACAACAGAGTCGTCAGCTCATGGAGCGATACCACAGCATGGGTCACATTTTGGGGAACCGGAGCATCCAGCGGATTGAAATAGATCGCAGACATCCCGACATTGAGAGCACCTTGGATATCAGCCTCCAAACTATCTCCAATCATGACACTGCTCGCAATTGTGGTCTCTGCGCCGCGCACAGCATAGTGGAAAATTTTTGGATCAGGTTTGTGGACGCCGACATCTTCGGACAAGACAATAGTCGAAAAGTAGGGCTGCAACTTGCTGTTGGCAATCTTGACCTGCGACGCTTCCTTAAAGCCATTGGAGATCAGGTGCAGACGATATTTGCTCTGCAGGTACGCCAGTATTTCATGGGTATGAGGAAATAGGTTGGTTTTTTGTGGACAAATCCTCAGGTAATCAAGTTCAAATGATTTGGGAAAAAGAGAAGATTCGACGCCCAGCTCCATGAATGTAGACGAAAATCTCTGCTCGCGGAGTTGTTCTTTGTCGATTTTACCTAAATGATAAAGGGACCACAGACGTTTATTGTGCCGATTATACGTTTCAATAAAAAGATCCGAGGACAAAATACCCAAGTCAGCAAAGCGATAAGTCACAAAAAGCTCGGCCAGGGTTTCTTCCGCATTTTTATCAAAATCCCAGAGCGTATGGTCCAAATCAAAGAAAACATCTCTTTTAGAATGAAATTGCATTTGGCAAATATAATTAATGCGTCATAATATAAAGCAACCTTGGCATAAGTGTCCTGAATTCAATACTTTTGTCATAATTGCGAGTCCTGACACACTGATGCATCATGAGGAAATCTATGATTTTATTTTATTTCCTGTTTTTTTATGCTTTAGCACAATTGGTGTGGTGGGGTATATTGTTGGCCCGTCTGGAACCGCATCGCTGGGAGATGATCCTGGGAGAGGGCGTTTTCTTTTCCATCATTTTTTTGGTGGGCGCCTATAGACTAAAGAAAACCTTTGTACAGGAGCGAGCCATGCAGCAGCAGCAGCGGAATTTTCTGCTCGCCGTGACCCATGAGTTAAAGTCACCGCTTGCTTCCATCAAACTCTACATTCAGACAATCTTGAAGAGGGATTTGGACAAGGAACAGCAACAAAAGTTTTTGGCCAACTCACTGAAAGATATCGAGCGCCTGGACGATTTGGTGGAAAATGTGCTCATTGCGACCAAACTCGAGAATATACGGCCCTCATTTCCCAAAGAAAATGTCAATCTGACGCAGATCATAGAGGAGGTCACCCATCGTTTAGAAGGAAACGGGAATGGAAAGCATGACCTGCAGCTGCGACTGGAGGATGATGTGTATTTACAGGCCGACAAGTTTTCCTTAACCAACGCGGTGACCAATTTGATCGAAAATGCGATCAAATATTCGCCCCATGGAGGAGAAATAGTGATCAGTCTGGAGCGAGAAGGGCAGTTTATCCGCTTTTGCGTTTCCGATCAGGGAACCGGTATCCCAAATGAGGAGAAAAAGCGTATATTTCAGAAATTTTATAGGGTCGGGAGCGAAGAGACCCGAAAAACCAAGGGTACGGGATTGGGACTGTATATCGTAAAGACGGTGGTCGAAAAACACAACGCTCAGATCAAAATAAAAGATAATCACCCCTCGGGGAGCATTTTCGAAGTAACTTTTAAATCTTATGCAACAAGCTAAACATCGCATATTACTGGTAGAGGACGAGGAGCATTTGCTGGAAGCAATCAAGCTGAACCTGGAAATGGAAGGCTATCGCGTCTCAACGGCTACCGATGGGAAAAAAGCCCTGAAAGTGTTCAAGGAGGAGCGATTCAATCTGGTCATTCTAGACGTGATGATCCCAGAGATTGACGGTTTTCAGGTTGCCGAAACCATACGTCTTCAAAATTCGGAAGTTCCCATTATGTTTCTGACCGCAAAAAACAGCAGTGAAGACCGGATTTTGGGGTTGAAAAAAGG